>JADHTP010000102.1 GCA_016784945.1 Deltaproteobacteria bacterium
GGTTGAAGGTCATGGTGGCCGGCTCCAGCACGTCCCGGCCGGCCCTGGGAATCTCGTGATCCAGGGACCAGTTCTCGTCCGACGGGACCCAGGTGGACAGGGCCGCGTACTCCGGCACGATGAGGAGGCACAGGTCCCTGTCCAGTTCGGCCTTCAGGAAACCGTCGCCCTCCCGACGGAACCACCCGTTGAGCAGGCACATGGTGTCGTACATGGCCCCGGTCTCGCCGTTTTCGCCGATGGGGGCGTCCGCCGGGAAGGTGGGGTGCTGCTTCTTCGTGGTCCGGTCCAGCTCGTCGGTCCAGTAGCCGTGACAGACGCTGGTGAACACCACGTAGCCCGTGCAGCCGCCCGCCACCGAGGCCAGGGTCTGGAAGAAGGGGATCATGGGGTACCTGGAAAGCGGGTGATAGAGCTTGGAGAACCCCCAGTTCTCCTCGATGTTGATGCCCCGGCGCCGTCGCGCCGTGTTGATGTACCGGTTGAACACCTCGTTGTCGCCCAGTTCGCCGGGCTCGGAGGACGCGTCACCGATATTGTAGGACGCCACACCCAGCCACGAGATCATGCCGTATTCGTGCACGTCCAGGTCCCGGTCCACCCGGTTCTGGGCGAGCCACCAGTCGGCATACAGGCTCACAAACTCATCGGGCGTGTCCCGCGTGGGTTCCGCCTGGGCATCGGGCACGTTTTCCTCGATGGGGGGCGTGATGCCCGCGAAGTTGGTCAGGTAGGGCAGATCGATGCCCAGGTAGTCCCGGTAACGGGCATAGAACTCCCGCCGGATGCGCCACTGGAACTCGCCCCAGTCCACCAGGGACAGGAGGCCTGCGGTGGTCGCCGCCTCGGGCCGCCGGGGATCGGGCCTGATGGCGGGGACAAAGGCGAAGGCCCTGAAATCCGTTCCGTGGAGCCTGTTGTAGGCCACGATGGTCCCGTATTTTCGTTCCAGCATGCGGTGGAAATGGGCCATGTCCGGGGCGTCGTACCCGAAGTGCCAGGGTGCGTCGTTGGAAGTGCAGTACATGGTCTCGTCGTTGAGCTGGATGGCTATGATGTTCCCCCGGGGGGCCACGTGGGGATCGAGCACCGCGGCCACCTCGCCCATCCAGTCCTTGACCAGGCGGTCGTAGACGGGGTCATTGGGGGAGGGCAGTTGGGTGTTGTCGTACTCCCAGAAGAGGGGGGTGCCGTCATGGAGGCGCACGGGTTCGATGGACGGGTTGAAGGACGGCGACGTGAGGTCCGGCAACCCGCCGATGTTCAGTTCGGAGTGGATGAAGGGGCCGGGCTTGGCCAGCATCCACAGGCCTTTTTCCGCACACAGGTCCAGAAAGGTGACAAGGTCCCGCGAATCCAGGGTTTCCCCCGTGAAGTCGTACCCGACGGCCCCGGTTTCGCAGTCGTGCACCAGGTGGTGCCGCCAGGGCGTGTAGAAGCAGACCACGTTGACGTCGGCGGCCTTGATCTGGTCCAGGCGGTCGGCCCAGTTGGACCGCTTGTCCCGGTAGTACATGTACTCGGCACCCCTGAAATAGAACGGCTCGCCGTCCTTGAAGAAGCGACCGTCACGGTAGCTGAATCCTGACATTTCCATGCTCCTTGGTGCCTCACCGACCCCCGTCCATCAATCACGGACCGCCGGTCGGTAGCTCAACTTTCCCATCTCGGGCAAAGGGCCCACCAGGGGCCTCAGATAGTCCACGAAGGCCCCGGTGACGAAACTGTTGTCTTCGTCGATGAAGGCATCGGGCAGGGTCTGCTTGCCCTCGTTGACCTTGAGCAGCGGCACGGCCGTGTACCGGCACTCGTAGGACTCGCCGGGGGCCCTCTCGAAGGCCACCATCAGGCCCGACTCTCCCTCGGCGGCCAGCTTCACGGCCTCGACGCCGGCCTGCCAGGCCTCCTCCCGGTCCACCACCGACGCCCGGTCCATCCCGGCCATCTGCAGTGATTCGACCACCTGGAACTCGCCCCGCACGTCCAGGTGTTCGCAGGCCATGGACTTGACGGCCATGGCAGCCGATGCACCGCCCATGGCCCCGAACTCGGGGTTCCCGAACTTGTCGAAGGTCCGGGTGCCCGAAACCGGGGATCCGTCGGGGTACACGATGCCCTCGCCCACCACGATGGACACGAAACCGTACCGCGAGTAGCACCGCTCCACGTCCGCCAGCAGCCGCTCCCGGGTGAAGGGCCTCTCGGGCACGTAGATGAGGTGCGGCGCGTCCTCCTCGCACTGCTTCGCCAGGGCCGCCGCCGCCGGCAGCCATCCCGCGTCCCTGCCAACGGACTGGTAGACCAGGACCGGGTCCACCTTTCGCATGTCCCGGGCCAGCACGCCCCCCTGTTGCGCGGACAGGGCCACGTACCTCGCGGCGGACCCATACCCCGGCGTGTGGTCCGTTCCGAACAGGTCATTGTCCACGGTCTTGGGGATCCCGATGCCCGCCAGCTCGTACCCCTGGGCCCGGCAGTATTCGATGACCCGGTGGGTTGTGTTCTGGGAATCGTCGCCGCCGATGTAGAAGAAGTACCGGATGTCGTGCTTCTCCAGCACATCGAGGACCCTGGGCAGGTGCTCGTCCCGCAGTTTGAGCCGACAGGAACCCAGGGCCGATGACGGCGTGTCGCGGATCAGGCGCCAGGTGTCCTCGCTCTCGCCGCCCAGGTCCACCAGTTCCTCTTCCAGAAAACCCTGGATCCCCCATCGCATGCCGTACAGGTCGTTGATGAAGCCGCGCCGGGTGGCTTCCGAGACCACGCCTGCCAGGGAGGCGTTGATCACCGCAGTGGGCCCGCCCGACTGGCCCACCACGAGGTTTCCCTTCAACATGCCAGACCCCCCTTTTCCGAAAAAGATCGATTGTCTGGCTCATGGTCCATGCTCCTTGGTCCGGGGTCAAGGGCATAGATGGCCGTATATCGTCGATCGTGGATCGCAGGGAACGGACCGGAATCCCTATTACATCCCTGTCAAGAGTCTTCCCGGGTGGTATATAAGGCAGGGCACGGGGCCTGGAGGACCACGGGAAGATGCCTGTAAAGGTGATCGTCAACGCCGATTTCGAAGGCATGAGCGAAGCGGCCGCCAACCTGGCGTGCGAGGACCTGGAAGAACGGCTGGCCGGGGGCACCGACTACGTGCTGGGTCTGGCCACGGGCCAATCGCCCATCGGGCTGTACCACCGTCTGGCTTTCCGGGCCAACCAGGGCGCCTTCGACTGCCGACGCATCAGGACGTTCAACCTGGATGAATACGCGGGCCTGCCCGGCCACGACGCCAAGCAGCGGGTCATGCACCCGGAAAGCTATGCATTCTTCATGACCCGGGAACTGTTCGGGCGGCTCGACACCCGATTCTTCCGGTCCTACCTGCCCGGCGGCCACATGATCGACCAGCGGGTGCTGATGCAGGCGTTGCGGGAACACCCACAGGACTGGGAGGAACGGGGCACGGACGCGGGTCGGGCCATTGTGATCCGCGGCACCGCCACGTCGGATTACCTTGCCTGGGTGCGCGACCAGATCCTGCAGGGCTACGAGGACCGCATCGGGAAATACGGCGGCATCGACCTCCAGGTCATCGGCGTGGGCGAAAAGGGTCACGTGGCCTTTCACGAGGCGGGCATCCCCCTGGAGGACAGCCGCATGCTCCTGGTCCGGCTGGACGACAACACCATGGCCAACGCCGTGGCGGACGGCCATTTTCCTTCCCGGGACCAGTGTCCGCACTACGCGGTCAGCATGGGTGTCGAACTTGTCTTCGAGGCCCGCAAGGTGGTGGTACTGGCCTCCGGTGCCCGCAAGACCCGTTCCGTGACCAGGGCCCTCCTGGGCGACATGTCACCGGACACGCCCCTGTCCTACGGGCAGGCCTATTCATCGCGGGGGGGCGACCTGGTCTACGTGATCGACAAGATAGCCGGTGCGGGGCTGCTGGAACAGGCCCATTGTCTCACAGACCGGGGTATCCATCTGGACGATCGGACCGGAGGCTGACGCCATGCCCTATTCCCACCGATACGACCCGGAAACCGACGTGGACCTGGTCACCGGGCCCGAACTGGACCTCATGGTCCGCAGGAAAGGCGCCGAGGTGGTGGAACTGACCTGGAAGCGGCCGGATCAGGACCCCACGGGCCTGATCTGGAGGAATGGGGTGCTGGACCCGCCCGACGACGGCTTCTGGCCTCGTCATGCCCCGGTGCTCTTCCCCGTGGTGGGCGGCCTGCATGACAACCGGTCCAGGACGACCGATGGCGTGGACGTGCGTTTTCCCGGGCTCCACGGTCTGGCCCGTCATGCGTCATTCGGGCTTTCGGGTGCCTCGGGCGGCGAACATTCGTTCCTGCTGGTGTACCGGCTGGATGCCGACCGGGAGACCAGGGCCCTCTTCCCGTGGGAATTCGCACTGACCATCGTCTATACCCTGAGGGAAAGGGAACTGGAATTAAACGTGACCGTGCTCAACGCCGACAACAGGCCAATGCCCTTCCAACTGGGATGGCATCCGGGTTTCCCGGCCCCCTTCGGCGAAGGGAACAAGGCCGACTGTCACCTCCGCCTCCCCAGGGGACGGATTACGCGGGTGTTCGCCGACGGCGACTGCCGTCTCACGGGGGAAACCGAGGTACTGGAAGGGGGCGGCGATTTCCCCTTCACCGAAGGGGGGCTGGACGGGACCTACCTGTTCGACCTGTCCGGCATCGAGCCCGAACAACGGGTGGTGGAACTGATGGACCCCGACGAATCCCTCGGTGTCAGGGTGGGCCTGGCGGGTTATCCGCACCTGGGCCTGTGGTCCGACGCCAATGCCCCTTTCGTCTGCATCGAACCCTGGCAGGGCATGGACGACTCCGTAAAGCAGGAACCCTTCGATCAGAAGTTCGGTATCGTGACGCTGCCCCCGGGCGGGCGCGACTTCCGCAGCGCCTGGATCGAGGCCGTGGGAGGTTAGCCCGGGCTAGAACAGCCCGGTGACCTTTGGGCCCAGGCAGCGCCGGAGGGCGCCGTCCGCCAGGGGTCCTTTCAAATCTGCGAAATCCGGTTCCCCAGCCACCTCGTCAAGGGCCATGAGGGCTGCACCCAGCACGGGATGGAATGCCAGTTTCACCGGTAGAATCCGGGGGAAGCGGGTCCGGGCCTGGGCCACGATGGCCTTTTCCAGGGTGGGATCCTCGGCATTGGCCAGGACGCTGCCTCCCAGCACCAGGGGGAAGGCCTCGTCCGGGGAAAATCCGAGCCGGGATCCGGCAATGGCCGCGGCCAGTCCCAGGTCCCGGCCGGCGTCCATGAGAATCCGGATGGCCACGAGATCGCCCTGGGCCGCCGCCTGGAACACCAGTGGCGCCAGGGTCCCGAGGGCCTCGATGATCGACGGCAGGTCCTTGTCCGCCCGGTCAGATTCGTCCGACGGGATCATGAAATCCATGACGTCTTCGATAGACTCCAGGCCCAGGCGCTCCAGGATCAGGTCGGTGATCAGGGTGGGCCACTCCCGGCCGTCCTTGGCCCGCCCGGCGGCCCGCATGCCGGTCCTGGCGATGTCGTAGGCGCCTCCCCCGTCGCCCAGTTCACTGGACAGCCCCCCGACCTGGATCCGACGGCCGTCCCGGCCCAGCCCCACGCAGTTGCCACCGGTGCCCGACGAAACGGCCACTCCGATTCCGTCGTCCGTGCCGGCCCTGAGCACCAGGGCCACGTCGTTCACCATGGCCTTGCGGGGGGAGGACAGGCAGTCGGCCTTCTGGGAGCAGCACGTAATGATGTGGTCGGTGACCCGGTCCAGCACGGCCTCGTCCTGCGGGCGGTCGAGGCCCGTGAGGCCGAACCCGAAGCCAGTGAGAGTGACCCCCTTGTCGGCGGCCGTCACGGCCAGGGGCAGCACGGCCTCCAGCAGCATGTCCCGGGCACCGGCGGATCCCAGGGTCTGGTAGTTGGAGGGCCCGACCCGGTTGTGGGTCAGGAGAGCCCCGTCCAGGGTGGCGCACACGGCGGCCGTCTTCGTGTTGCCCGAATCAACACCGATGACCGCGTATCGGGAGACGTCCATTGGAACCTCTTGTCAGCCGTCAATGGAATCTAGCAGTTTTCCGGTGCGGGGTCGTTGATGACTTATTTGACGGCCTGGAACCAGCGGCCCGGCGGCCACCAGATGAACAGGGCCCGCCCCTTGATGTTCTCCACCGGGACATACCCCCAGTAACGCCCGTCGCTGGAATTGTCCCGGTTGTCACCAAAGGCGAGCACGTGATCGTCGGGCACCACCACCTCGGGGTAGTCACCGTTGGTTCCCCGGCTCCCGAACTGCAGTGGGTTGGCGCTGGGCCAGTCGGGGCTGTTGACGCACCCGGCTCCGCCGTGCTTCGGGTCTTCCAGGAGGTGCTGGGTCACATACGACATGTCGCCCTGGGTCTCCTGCTGACGGACGCAGCGACAAATCCCGAGGGTGGAATCGGCGCAAGGGACGTCCCTCTCCAGGTCTTCCGTGACCACGGGCTCTCCGTTGATGAACAGACGGTTCCCGCTGAGACGCACCCGGTCACCGGCCACGGCCACCACCCGCTTGATGAAGTCCTTGCCCTTGTCTTCCCCTTCCCCGGGGAACTCGAACACGGCGATATCGCCACGCCGGGGTTCCTCGATGTCCACCACGTCCGTGTGGGTGAACGGGATGCGGAGGCCGTAGGTGAACTTGTTCACGAAGATGTGGTCATCCACCATGAGCGTGGGAATCATGGAACCCGTGGGAATCTTGAAGGCCTCGATGATGAATGCCCGGATCACGAGGGCCACGCCCACGGCCAGGCCCAGGGACTGGACGTATTCCATCGCGGTGGCCTTGCGCAGAACGTGGGAGTTGCGCTCCACTTCCGCTCGCAGGATCTTGCTGGTGGCGTCCAGTCGGTCGGGAGGGACTTCCTCGTCGAGTGCCCGCCGAAGGTCCGTGATGCAGGAATCCACGGCCACCTTGGCCTTGGGTGTCAACCGCCCCCCCCGTCGCTTCACCACGCGGGTGACCTCACGCAGGAGTCTCTTCGCCTCCTTCACGCTGGTCCGTTGAGTGCGGTCGTTCAACCTGTCACCTCGTCCGGGAACGGGCCCCGGGGCGTGCAAGCATAGGGCCGGGTCCCCATGAAGTCAACGCAGTTCCCCCCGTCTGTAATCCGCCTTGTATTCGACTTTTCGTTGGTACAACATGGGCGTGATGACGGGAGAGGGATCCCGACTCCGGAGCGCGTGGACATGCCGACCGATTCCCCCGATGGCAGGATTCCCGTCACCGACCCCGTACGGATCACGCGGATTTTGTCCCTCACCGGCCTGACCCCCTTCATCAAGCCGGGCTTTGGCGTGGACCGGGTGGAACTGGAGGGCGACAAGGTCCGCATCCACGTGTCCTGGGACCGGGTGGGTGAGGGCTGGATCATGCTGCGGTCGGCGGACGGGAGTGGCCGGTTCTGCGGCACCGATCGCATTTCCATCCTGTACCAGGGCGATTCCAGTCGACTGTCGCGCACCTTCGAGGCCCTCATGCGTCGCATGGCCGAATCCCTGGGCGAAACCGCCATGGAAGACATCGTGGAAGCCGTGGGATGCCCTACCGACAGGGCCTGAGCACCTCCAACGACCAGTGCCACCCACTCGATACGGAATCTCTCCAGGGACAAGGTGTCATCTTCTTGGTGGTGATCAGGGCCACAGGATAGGATTTCTGGTTGGAGGCCCTGCCCGTGAAACGCATCATCCTGTCCGTCCTGCTGGCGCTCCCCCTGGTGATGGCCACGAACCCGGCCTCGAGCCGGACCCCCGCCGTCCGCGTGGTGATCGATCCCGGCCACGGCGGTCAGAACATGGGCGCCCTGGGGGCCTACGGAGTGTACGAAAAGTACGTGACGCTCTCCATCGCCCTGCGACTGGGCCGGCTCCTGGAGACCGAGCCCGGCATCACCGTGTTCTATACCCGCAAGGACGATGTGTTCGTGGGTCTTTCCGAGCGGGCCGAGTTGGCCAACGCCCTGGATGCGGACCTGTTCGTCAGCATCCACTGCAATGCTTCTGAGCACCGCGATCCCAACGGCATCGAAACCTTCTTCCTGGGAATGGGAGGGGACGATCCCGAGGCCGACGAAGTGGCCCGGCGGGAGAACCTGGAGACCTCCCTGAACGCCTCCGCACGGGACGAGGACCTCGTCGGCATACTGGAGGACCTCCGGAAGAACGGTGACCAGACCGAGGCCGCCACCCTGGCCGAGGTGGTCCAGAGGCGGCTGACGCGGGCCGTCCCAGAGGCCGCGGACCGGGACGTGAGGCAGGCCAGGTTCACGGTCCTGGAAAAGGCCCGCATGCCGGCGGTGGTGGTGGAACTGGGATTCATCACCCACCCCAAGGAAGGGCTGGACCTGCTTCTGGCGCCCTACCAGGAACGCCTGGCCATGGCCCTGCGGGACGCCATATCACACCACGCGGTGGCCCGATTCGCGGCCCCCCAGCGCAGCGCCATGCGGTATTGACTTCAATTCCCCCTTCCATGGTAGTCTTCCTCTCGGGTTCAGCACACGGATCCCGTCATGATCGCCCAACTGGCCGCCTTGGTTTCCAGCCTCGCAGTGGCCCTGCCTTCGCTTTCTTTTGATTCCGACACAAGGCCCTGGCCGGCGGGCGTCACCTACCGGGTCGCAGGGACCGAATCCGTTGCCTTCGGACCCTCGACGGTCTTTCCCCAGGGATCCGACGTGTGGCTGTTCGACGGGCCGACCCACGCATTCGTGCGGGTGGGTCCTGAAGGCCAAATCCGGTCCCGGGTTTTCGTGACCGGCCTGGCCCATACCTTCGTGGTCCGCGACGACGGTTCCATTGCCTGGGTGGATTTGACCCGGGGCCGGGTGGCCGTGGTGGACAAGCGGGGGGTGATTCAGCTGGACAACCCCCTTGCCCCGGGATTGAAACACGTTCGACGTATGGTGGCCGGGGCCGATGGCGCGCTCTGGCTACACACTGCCTACCAGGAAACGTTCAGGGTCCCCCTGGACCGCGATGCCGACCTGAAAGAATGGTTCCAGGGGAAGCGCGAGGGACTGGTATTCGAATCGGAGCCCGCCGTCGGCGCCACGGTGTCAGTCCGCGGGGGACGGGTCCACCTGACTCTCTTCACGCCTCCCGAGACGCCCGGCGAGGGAGCCGTCAAACAGGAAGGCCCCACCGTGGACCCCGGCGAAGAGGCCCTGGCCGCCGACCTCGTGGGCGGAGACCAGGAGGGCTGGTGGATCCGGGTAACCCTGGGGACCCCCGGGGCGGCCCGTGACCGGCTTATCCGGGTCGACAGGGCCTCAGAAGTGACATTCGCCACGGACCTGGACGGACCGGGCACCCTGTCCTGGCCCGACACGTTGTGGGTCCGGCCCGACGGTTCCGTGGTGCAGATCCTGTCCACGGACCAGGGGATCCGCGTGCGGTCGTGGAGGGCGCCATGAGAACGGCCGGCGCACTGGCCCTGGCGGCCCTGTTCCTGATCCCCTCGCCCGGGTCGGCCATCTCCCGCTTCGAGGTCCTGGTGCGGGCCAGGACCTACGCCGAGCACCCCTGGCACTGCGGCCCGTCGAACCTGACCGCGTCCTGTTCCGCCGCCTACCAGAGCGTCTATTCCGTGGGGGACTACGTGGGCCTGCCCTACGACTGGGGCGGCTACGTCACTCTCCACGAATTCGATC
>JADHTP010000103.1 GCA_016784945.1 Deltaproteobacteria bacterium
TATGGAGAAATTCACTGGCAACCTCGACGTCACTGAAAGGACTCCGGACCGTACCCACTTCCTGGTAGTCCTCGTGGCCCTTGCCGGCGATGAGGACCACGTCACCTTCCGCGGCCGCCTGGAGGGCCTTCCTGATGGCCTCGCGACGGTCCGATTCCACCTCGCAAGGTGCCACGGAACCCGCCTCCACGGCCGCCTGCTTCACGCCTTCCAATATCTCGCCGATGATGGCGTCCGGGTCTTCCGTCCGCGGGTTGTCGGACGTGACGACCACCCTGTCTGCCAGCATCACCGCGGCCCGGCCCATGAGGGGGCGCTTTCCGCGGTCCCTGTCGCCGCCCGCACCCATCACCAAGACGATTTTTGAATCGCCCACGAGTTCCCGCAGGACCCGAAGCACGTATTCCAGGGCCTTTGGCGTGTGAGCGTAGTCCACGAAGGTCCTGACCGGCCTTTCACCGGCAACCCTTTCGAGCCGGCCCGGGATCCGGGACACGCCGGTAACGCCGGCCAGGAACCTGTCCATCGGCTGCTCCATGACACCGCCCACGCCCAGGGCCGCCATCATATTCGCCAGGTTGTGCCGCCCGATAAGCCGGCTTTCAAGGGACAGATCACCCCAGGGGGTTACCAGGCGGGCCCGGATGCCGTCCAGGCTGAAATCAACGTTCAGGGGATGGATGACGCCCTTGCCGGGCTCCAGCGAAAAGGTCACCACCGGAAGGGGACAGGCCTTGACGATCCGCGGCGTCATGGCATCGTCGGCGTTGGCCACCGCTCCGCGGGCCTCGACATTGGCGGGCAGGACCTCGGTGAACAGCCGCATCTTGGCCGCTTCGTAGGCTTCCGGCGTCTTGTGATAATCGAGGTGGTCCCGCGTCAGGTTGGTGAACACACCGCAGTCCAGGTGGCAACCGTCCGCCCGCCGCTGGTCCAGCGCGTGGGACGACACTTCCATCACGGCGGCTCCCACGCCGGCCTCGGACATCCTGGCGAACAGGTCCTGGAGGCGCAGGGGATCGGGCGTTGTCAAGGGCGCCGGTTCCCGCACATCGGCGTAGCGATAGAACACGGTTCCCACGAGGCCCGTGACGTATCCGCAGGCCCCGAATCCGGCCTCGGTCAATAGGGCCGTGGACGTCTTGCCGTCGGTACCGGTGATGCCGGTCAGCATGAAACGTCCGGTGGGATCACCGACGCAGGCGGCGGCCAGCAGGGACAGGGCGAAGCGTGAATCATCCACCTTGACCCAGGGACAGGCCAGACCCTCGGGGATCGTTTCGCCAATGACGAGTCCGGCGCCGGCGGCCGCGGCATCCGCGATGTAGGCGTGCCCATCGACCCGGCTCCCGCGGACGGCCACGAAGGCCACGCCGGGGCCGGCTTCCCTGGAATCGGAGGTCGCGCGGGCGAACCGGACCTTCCAGGCGGATTCCGAGGCCTCGATTCCCCGGATCAACTGAAATACCGCTTGGCACAGGGTCATGGTCAATCCCCTACCATCCGCCATCCGCCAGGTTCATCCGCCCACCCTTCGGCGGGTCGTTGTACGCAACTCCCAGGGCCTCCAGGGCCTGTTTGGCCACGGAGGCGAAGACCGGTCCCGCCACGGTTCCGCCGTACCGGTTCTCCCGGGGGTCGATGATTGCGACGGCCACCACGATCCGCGGGTCCGAGGCCGGGGCGAAACCCACGTAACTGGTCATATAGGCCTTCTCGCGCCCATGCCGGGCCAGCCACTTGAGTCGGGCTGTGCCGGTCTTGGCAGCCGCGGTGTACCCTTCGGGCTTGCCCAGGATGCCGGTGCCGTCTTCTTCCATGACCACGGCGGTCATGGCATCCCGCACCATGCGAGCCGCCTTCGTCGACACCACTCTTCTGGGCTCTCCGGCGTCGAAACGTTTCAGTATCCGGCCGTCCTGGGACCGGACCTCCAGGGCCACCCGGGGGGTGAGCCGAATGCCGTCGTTGGCGATGGTGGCCGTGCCCACGGCAAGCTGCAGGAGGCTGGCCTTGAAACCGTACCCATAGGACGCCGTCTTCAACCACGTCGGGGCCCAGTTGTCCGGTGCCTTCATGTTCCCCACGGCCTCACCGGGCATGTCGATGCCCGTGGCCTCACCGAATCCAAAGTCCCGCATGGTCTTCACGAATCGGTCCAGTCCCGTGCGCTCGCCCACCTCGGCCATGGCGCAGTTGCTCGAGAACTTGATGGCGTCGCTAACCGGGGCTTTTTCCAGCTTCTCGAGGTCCTTCACCCAATGCTTGCCAATGAGGCACCGGCCGTTCTGGCCGTCCACGATGGTCGAGGGCCGAATGCGCCCCGATTCGAAGGCGGCGGAAGCGGCGAAGATCTTGGCGATGCTCCCGGGCTCGAACAGGTAGGAAATGACCTTGTTGCGACAGGGATTGAATCCGATGTCCGTCACGCCGGCCCGACTTTCGAACTCACCGCATTCTTCCTCGTAGCGGTTCGGGTTCAGGGAGGGCACGCTGGACATGGCCAGCACCTGGAAGGTCCGGGCGTCCAGCACCACGGCCATCCCGCCCACCGCACGCTCCATCTGGACCCGGCGAATGAGTTCCGATTCCAGGCTGAGCTGGATCCGGGAATCGATGGACAGGACCAGGTCAGCGCCATCCAGGAGCCAGGGGCGCTCGCCACCCGCCTCGTACAGTCCCCGCCGGCGACGGTCACGAAGAACCTTCATGACCATTTCGTCACCGCGCAGCGCCCGGTCGTACCACGCTTCGATTCCCCGATTGCCGCGGCCGTCCTTCACGTATCCGAGTTCGGCCCCGAACACCGATCCCATGGGGTAGAAGCGACGTTTCTCGTTGGAAATGCGGACACCGGGAAGGTTGAGCTTCCGGATGGTGGCCACCTCTTCGTCGGTGAGGTTCCGCTTGATGCGTGCGTGGTTCTCTTCCGCGATGATCCGGGTGATCACGGTGTCGGCTTTCAGGTCCAGGGCCTCGGCCAGCGTGAAGCCCAGTTCCGTACGATCCACGTAGTAGGGCGCGCCCTTGAAATCCACGCGGGGGGACGGAACGGTCACCGCCAGCAGCCCCCGTCCCGTCCGATCCACGATCCGTCCCCGCCGTCCGGTCATCACGTAGGTGTTCTTGACCCGCTTGTCGCCCCGCTGGGACAGGATGGGCCCCTGGGACAGCTGGTACACCCAGGCCTGGCCAATCACCCAGGCGAACCCGATGAGCAGCAGTGACAGGATGGCCAACATCCTCAGAAGGACGGAGGCCTCCTTGTGTTCGTCCGTGCCGGTCAACCGCCTCTTGAGACGGTGCCACACTGCCGGTTTGCCCCTCACTGCCACTCCCCGTCGGACATCAGCGACGAATGGAACACCTTTTTCCCATGCTCGAATCAGGCGCCAGCTCTTCGCACGTAGCGAAGGAGGCATCGGCGTCAGCCAGGCGATTGGTCCGCTGCTGGATCACGCCGAGATGGAAATGGGGTTCCTGGAACTTCGGACAGGTCTTGATGGCTTTCTTGAAGACCTCGGTCGCATCGCGCAGGTTTCCCCGGTCCACGTGGACGATCCCCAGGTGGTTGAAACCGAGGCAGTACCTGGGATTCAGGAAGACGGACATCTCCAGGTAGCGACGGGCCTGGTCCAGATTGCCCAACTGGTGATAGCAGCGACCCAGGTTGCCGTGGGCGAACCAGGGAGTCGGATACAGGGGCTCCTGCGCCAGGGGCTCGATGACCCGCACCGCCTCGTCGTAACGCCCCTGGGCCATTCTCACCGCGCCCAGGTTGTTCCGGGCTTCATAGAAGTCGGGCTTGGCCAAAAGGGCCTGCGCGAAGGACTCGGCCGCCTCTTCCAGTTTCTTGAGGCCCATCTGGATGAATCCCCTCAAGTGCAGCGCGGAGGGATTTTGCGGGTTGAACTCCAGGGCGTCGTGGAGCTCCCGTTGCGCCATGGCCAGGTTCCTGTCGTTGTAGTAGTTCCGGGCCAGGCGATAGTGAAAGTCCGACTTGGCCACGGCCTCGTCGGACACCTGGCCGCCGGAGCATCCACCCAGCAAGCCGATCGCCATGGCAAAACCGATCACGTAGGACAGGAATCGCCTCTTCATTTGTCTTCCTCCTTGCCTTCCACCCGGATCACTTCGTCCGGACGAGGCACGCGCATGCCCAAAAGGTCGCTGGCCCACAGGTTCACCCGGGGCGTGGCCCGAAGTTCGTAGATCTGCCGGCCCAGAACGTCCCGCTCTCGCAGGAGGGCCCGGTTCCTCGACAGTTCGTTGAACACCTGCTGCTTCAGAAGCAGGGGTTCGCGGGACATCCAGATATGACGTGCGCCAACGGCCGTGATCACGCTGGCGGCCACGAAGAGCAGGACCAGTTTCCATCCGTTGCTCGTGCGGATCCGCTTCACGACGCATCCTCCCCTCGAACGGCCACGCGCAGTCGGGCGCTACGGGCCCGCCGGTTGGCGGACACCTCGTCGGGCAGGGGCTTGATTCCTTTTTTGTAGGGAAGGGTCCAGCCCCGTTCCACGACCAGCGCCCTGAAGGCCCTTTTGACACGCCCGTCTTCACCGCTGTGATAGGACAGGACGACCACCTTTCCGCCCTTCGACACCATGGCAGGCAGGTCCGCCAGAAACCCGTCCAGGCGATCCAGTTCCCGGTTCGTGAGTATGCGCAGGACCATGGCGGGAAGGGTGGCGCTGTCCATCTTCCGAACCCGGGCGCCCAGCACGGATCGGCAGGCCTGCACGAGGTCGGACGTGGTGTTCATCTTTCCGCTGCGGGCCCTTTCCTTCAAGACCCGGGCCAGCCGCTTCGAGGCAGGCACCTGCCCCACCTCCTTGAGGCTGGCGGCCAGGTGACGTTCGGAAGTCGTGCGGATCACCTGGGAGGCGGTGGGTCCGCCCGTTGTGTCGAATCGCATGTCGAGGGGGGAATCGCCGCCGAAGGAAAAGCCCCGGTCCGAATCCAGCTGGGTGGTGGACAATCCCAGGTCCAGCAGAATGCCGTCCACCTTTTCCGGTCCTTCGTCGGCCAGCACGGTCCCCAGGTCCTCGTACCCCCGCTGGAAGAACCGGACCCGGTTTCCGAAGGGTGCCAGTTTTTTCCGGGATGCTTCGATGGCCTGGGGATCACGATCGAACGCGAGGAGTCTGACCGACTCGGGAGTCGCCTGAAGCAAATCGAAGGCGTGTCCGGCCTGACCGACCGTCCCGTCTACGATGCTTCCCTCCCGGATGTCAGTCAGCAATTCAACGACCTCGTCCTTCAACACACTGACGTGGGACCCGTTCACGCATCAGGCTCCGTAGGCTCGGCCTCCATCAGATTCATGGGGGGCCGGGTCTGCGGTATACCGTAGACGGCATGCGCCAACCCCGGCACGTCTCGCTTGAGAGACGCCCGTCTCTCCGGTTGCCCCTTCTTGAAAGCCGTGCGCCCCCAGATCTGGAGGGCGTCTCCAACGCCGACGAGAATCAGTTCATCCTCGCCGAGCAATTCGCGCAGCTTCTTGGGAATGGTCAGCCGGTAGTGGTTGTCGATTTGTACCGTCAGTGAATATCCCAGATAATCGGTCATCAGCGCGGACAAGGTGTCTGGCGGCAGAGTGGGCGCCAGTTCCTTGATCCGTTGGACGAGTTGACTGAATTTTTCATCCGTGCGCAACTCCAGGTACCTACCATGGAGTTCCACGTTGATTCGGAGAAGGGTTTTGCGACCGCCCATGGAATCGTTGATGTCGGCGGGCATCATGTATCGACCGGCCCGGTCCAGGGTGACCTCCGCAAACCCGAAGACCTGGCCGTCATTCGACTTATCCGACATTCGCCGCCCCTTCGTGACCTTTAACTTCACACAGACTAACCTTTTTATTACCTCTTCAACACCTTTTCTGGTCCATACGACACCACAGACACCTGTTTTAGCTTTCAATTCATTGGGTTTGCAACTTACTTGACAACCAGAGTAGAGCCACTCCACGGTTTTCGACAGTTTATAAACAGCCTTCGGTGATATTCCTGTTATATCTTACGGTTACAGACTACGGACATGATTTCGCCGCATGAGACCGCGGACTAAGGGGGGGTAGAATTGGCGTTCGACCGCTATATATAAGGCTCTTTCCTGTTTTGTGTTCAATCTGTACAGTGATGTTTCCGTGGGTTCTAGTGGACCAGGCACGGGCCCCCTGTGCATCCACCCGGTCCAGTACTTTCTCGGGGACTCCCTCGTCGGCCCGGGTGACCCAGCCCGATACAACCACGCTGGACGGGTTCACGGCCCGCAGGAAGGCCTCACCGGTGCTGGTCGCGGATCCATGGTGCGCCAGTTTCAGCACAGCCGAACCCAGTTCGGCGCCGGAATCCAGCAATGCGGTTTCCTGTTCCGCTTCCAGGTCGCCCGTTAGAAGGACCGAGTGCCTTCCCCACCCCACCCTGAACACCAGTGAAGCCCCGTTGCCCTCGAGTCTTTTCATCGGGGGAGGCCACAACACAGTGGACCGGGCGCCGCAACCGGGCAATGCCTCCATGCCGGCGACCAGGCACCGGGTTTTCACGCCGTCCCGCCGAAGACGTTTCATGGCCTCGTTCATAGGTGGCCGGACGGCCTCCTGACAGGGAACCACCACCTCCCTGACCGCCATGGCGCCCGTCAGTCGCAACAGTCCGCCACTGTGGTCCGAGTCTCCATGGGTCACCACGATGGCCTGAAGTTCCCTCACACCCCTGGATCGCAGGGCCTCCAGGATCCCGCCCGAGCGATAGACGGCCCTTTCCTGGGCCGTGTCAACCAGGTAATCCAGGCCACCGGGGCACCTGACCAGGATGGCGTCCCCTTTCCCGGCATCGATGAAGGTTACCGTGAGGTCGGCTTCGTGGTGTGGGGGGGGCCTGGGACCCAGGAAGAACGCGAGCAGGAAGGCGGCACCGGCGACCAGCAGGCCCGCCGATCGTCCGCCGCGAGCCAGGCCGGCCAGGAACCCGGCCGATCCAGAGACACCCAGACTGAAAAGGAATCGGGAAGCGGTCCAGGGGATGTAGGGCAACCAGCCCGCGAGATCGACCTGCAATCCCGTGAACAGGGAAAACAGGGGCTGTATGGCGGGGGCCGCGGCATCCAGCAGGGAAGGAACCGCCACGGCCACGACCAGGAGCACCATGGCCACGGGCATGATCAGGAAGGTCATCACGGGCAGGACCGCCAGGTTGGCGATCGGTCCCGCGACGCCCAGGGTCCCGAAGGCAAACAGGATGGCTGGGGCCGTGGCCAGGGTGGCCGCCAGGGAGCAGGCCGCCGCGCCCGCGATGGCCCGTTTCACGGTGGTCGACCACCTCGTCCTGTCCAACGGGCTATCCCGGACCAGAAGTCCCGTGAGACGGCCGGTGGCGCCGGCGATTCCCAGGATGGCCGAGTAGGACAGGATGAAGGACAGCGAGAAGGCGTCTTCCGGGTGCCACGCCAGAGAAGCCAGCCCCACCAGGCCCGCCAGGCTTTCCAGACCTTGTCTCCGTCCTGCCACCGCGGCCGCTACCGCCACGGTCAGCATGCAACCGGCCCGTTGCGAAGACGGGGACAGGCCGGCCAGGGTCGCCACGGTGAGGCCGGCCAACACGGCGAAGGCGAGTCGAACTCGGGACGGATCGGAACCCGGGGCAAACCTCGCCAGGAACGGGCCGCAAAGTCCCATGAACAGCAACCCCGCCACCAGGCCCGCGGCGGCCACGTGGAGGCCCGACACGGCCAGGATATGGGCCGTGCCCAGCAGGGACAGCCCGTCCCGGACAGCGGGATCGATTCCCCCGCCCTCACCGAGGAGGATGGCCAGGGCAAAGTCCGCCGCGTCACCTTTTAGGACCGAAAGCAGCCGTTGCGCGATCCGGTGCCTCACGCGGTCCAGGGCCGAAGGGGTCTGTCTTTCGGGAATGTCCACGGCGACCAGGTCGGAGGGACGCGACACGGTCATCCAGTAGGATGGCGGCTTCGACGGCCAGGCCGGCGACAGGGCTTCCCGGGTGGGTCGGGGTGGTCGCAACCGGCCCCGGACCACGTAGGATCCACCGGCAAGGATCGGCGAAAATCCCCTGGCGTTGAGGATCATCCGGAAACCGGTAGGGCACCCTATCCAACCGTGGGTCCCCAGCACCGAAAGAATCGATACCCGGGCCCGGGTGCTGTGGCGATCCCTGCGTATCATCCGGTCCACGGTCACCAGCACGGTGGGCCGTCCATCGTCTTGGGACAGGGCCGCCTGGACCGGGGCCGCCAGGGTCGAGGCTTTGTGGTCCGTCCGGGTCCCGTCCGCGCCCCACCGCCCGGCCCCCAGGAGAAAGAAAAGGACCAGGGGCATGGCCAACCCGGGTGTCCGGAGGCCCCGGAGCCTGGTGACCAGGGCCGCGCCCCCGGCAAGGCCGCCGCAAACGAGCATTCCATGGGCCGTGCCCATGGTTCCCGCACAGAAGATTCCGGTGAAGAACGCAAGAAAGGCCAGGAGGACGGGGTATGGACGCATGGGCGGTAGCATACGGGGATCTATCGATACGAGAGGAGGAGTTGTTTCACCGGAGATCGTTGTTCGTTCATCGTTGCTCAGGGGGGAGGCGGATCAGCCCTGGGAGAGGACGGTGGCGGGGTCGGTGCGGGCCGCGGTCCGGGCCGGGACATAGGCCCCCACCAGCGAGAAAAGCACCGCACAACCCATCCCGACCCCGAACACCAGGGGCGAGAAGACGAACAGGTCGTCGGGACTGCCCGGTACCCGGGCCAGCACGCCGCTGGCCAGTTCATTGGCCACGCGACTCACCGCCCACGACGATGCCAGCCCCAGTACACCGCCCACCAGTCCCAACCAGGCCGCTTCCACCAGAACCAGGGTGCGGATCTCCAGCAACGTGGCTCCCACCGCCCGGTACACGGCGATCTCGGTCCGCCGCTCGGTCACCAGCATCAGGAAGGTGTGGGTGATGTTGATGGCGGAAATCCCCAGGATCACCAGGCTCACCATGGCAAAGACCAGCGTCAGGATCAGCAGGACGTTGGCGGCCTTGCGCCCTTCCTCACTGCTGGGGGCCAAGGTGAGTCCCAGGATCCGGGCGTCCTCCACCAGGGACGGGATGTCTTCGTTCCGGTCGGTCTCCACGATGACGCCGGTGTATTCGGACGCGGCGTCCCGACCCCGCAGCATGGCGTTGGCCCTCTCCACATAGGCGATGGGCATGGTGACCCCGAAGGTCATGGCCTTGGGCGAAAAACCCACGACCCGGCTCCGGCGGACCACCCGCCGGTCCACGGCTTCGTCGGCCACGAAGTAGGATTCCCCGAAGAGCACGGCCGAGCGAACCCCCAGCATGACCTCCAGCCCGGACAGCCGTCTCAGGCCCAGTGCGGTGGCCGCCACGCGGTTGTAGATCTCCAGGAGAAACGGCGACAGGATCACCGGGATGGGTGCCTCGCAGAAGCCCTCCCGTCCCAGGATGTTGTCAATGGCGCAGTAGGTCCCCTCGGGGCAGGCCCCGCCCCCCCCCACCAATTTCCCGCGCAGTGCCACCCAGTCCGCGCTGAACTGGACCCGAGGATTATCCAGTCGGCAGGCCAGGCGACGGCAGA
>JADHTP010000104.1 GCA_016784945.1 Deltaproteobacteria bacterium
CTCGATGGACGCCGACCCCCGCCGGATCCCGGAGATCCCCGTCAGCGCTCCCTTGGACAGGTGACCTGAGATCCGTTTTTCGAAGGTGATGGTGTTCTCTTCGTCGAAACGCTTCGAAAAGCCGTTCTTCAAGGTGATGGACAGGTTGCCCGTCTTCCGGTCGTAGCTGGCGGTCTCCACGTTGGCGGGCGCCAGGCGTTCGGGCAGGTCCATGTCCCTGAAGGCCTTCTTGATGTCGCTCAGCGGCTGAGGCGCCTTCTTGGCGGCCGCGGCCCCCTTGTTGGAGGGGACCTGTTCACGCGCGGCCACGGCCCTGGACTGGGCCCTGAATCCACCTTTCATGGTCTTCAATTCGGCCTTCTTGGCTTTTTTGGGCTGCGGAGGATCCCTGGTCAGCGCCTTCTTCCGGGTCGCCTCGTCCTTGACGGCCTCGGGCGGTTCCTTACCAAGCACCATGTCAGCACCTTCTTTCGATCCGTAGTCCCATCATATGGGGAGGATAATGGGGCGTCAACCGGACCCGTAGGGCTTCAGAAGATCGGGCCGTGCGGCGAGGAGCCCGTCGATCCGGTGGGTCAGGTCCTTCATTTGCCCCGGGGTGCCCAGGGTGAAACGGACGTAGCCGTCGAAACCCTTGATGTGGCTGCGGTCACGGATGAACACGCCCACGGATTCCAGCGCCGCCACCAGCGCGCCCGGGTCGGCCACCCGCACCAGGAGGAAGTTGGCGTCGGTTGTCCTGGCGTCGGCTCCCCGGGCCCTCAGTTCATCCTGGAACCAGAGGCCCGCCTTGCGGACGTCCCGGATGTAACCGTCGATGTAGTCCCGGTCGGAAAGGGCGGCCAGGGCGCCCACCTGTCCCAGGGAGTTCACGCTCTTGGGGTTGTGGAGCTTACGGAGGTGGTCCAGGATCGGGTCTCCCGCCATCATGTAGCCCACCCTCAGCCCGGCGATCCCGAGACACTTCGAGAACGTGCGGGTGACCACCAGGTTGGGACAGGACTCCACCAGCTTCGCCGAACTGACACCGCTGAATTCGTAGTAGGCCTCGTCCACCAGGAAGAGCGTGCCGGGATGGCTGTTGCACATCCGGGCAACGTCGTCGGGTGGCGTCACCACACCGGTGGGGTTGTTGGGACTGGCAAAGTAGACCAGCTTGGTCCTTTCGGTCATCCGGGACAGCACGGACTCGGTGGGATTGGCGAAAAGGTCGTCTTCGGCCGCGATCCGGGGTTCCACGCCCCGTGCCCGCGCAAACACCATGAAGTGCCCGTAGGTGGGCCAGACCACCAGCACGTCGTCGCCGGCGTCGAGGAACGTATAGCAGACCAGGGCCAGGGCATCGTCCGATCCGTTGGTGACCAGCATGTGGTCGGCGCTGACTCCGGTGTATACGGCCAGGGCCTCCCTCAGGGAGGTGGCCTGCAGGTCGGAATACCAGTTCAGGTTATGCGTGTTGCCCAGGAAGGCGGTTATGGCCTCGATCACCCGCGGGGAGGGCGGTATGGCGGACTCGTTCCAGTCCAGCTTCAGGGGCACCGTCCCCTCGGGGAGCCGGGAGATCGCCGACAGAGACGACACGGCGTCGTAGGGCGCCAGGCCTCTTACGTGCCGGGAGGGCTTGGGGCCCTCCACCAGTTCTGGTTGGAACCGGACCTGGGTTCCTGAATGAATCACGTTTCCCCTCCAGCAAAACGGGGGCATGCCCCCGATGGACCGAAACCCATTGGTATACGCACGCACGCAACCAATGTGCCATCCTCGGAATCGCAGAATACCCCGTATTCACGGGGGTTCCCAAATTGACGACCGGGGGGTGTGGATGAAGCTTACTCCACCAGGTGGGGCAAGGGCACATCACCCTCCTACGTGCGCGTATCCGTGCGCGCTAATTGGAATTAACACTTATATTCCGCGCAGTTTGCCGTCAGCTTGGCGTGTTTCGTACGGGGGTTTTACGATCCGAATGGTGGAATGGCGCTCATTTTCTGGGAGGTTACGATGACACGGGCCAGAGCCGCCGTCCTTCTGGTTGCGTTGATCCTGGTCCGGCCTGCGTTCCTGCAGGGGGGGGACCGTGGGGCCAACCGCATTCACAAGATCACCTACTCGGAGGAAGCCGACGAGACGGTGATCAAGGTGACTGCGGATGAAACGCCCACCTTCAGCGTATTCAAGCTGGACGATCCGGTCCGACTCTTTGTCGATGTGTCGAGGGGTGAAACGGGACCCGTTTCGAACCCGATCGTCGTGGACAACGGAGTCATCGATCAAATCGGCACGTTGCAGTTCATGAGCGGAGGCGTGCCCGTGGGGCGCGTCATCATTGGGCTCAGGGACAACGCGCCTTACGATGTTTCCTCCCAGGGCAATCAGATCGTCATCCGCGTGGACGGACAGGGGCGGCGCGCTTCGGAAGGCGAGGCGACGGAACTGGCCCGAAAGGTCACCTCCATCCGTGATCGTCTCGACAAGGAGCGCGAACTCCTGGGCCAGGTCCAGCGACTTCGCCAGCAGGAAGAAGCCCTGCGGGCCAAGGAAGAGGCCAGCCGGAAGGAAAGTGAACGCCTGCGCGCCAAGGCCATGGAACTCAAGGTCCAGGCCGAAAGGGATGCATCGAAGGCCACCGCAAAGGCATCGAAAGCCTCTGCGGAAGCCACGAAGGCGGCAGCAGAAGCCACCCGCGCGTCCGCGCGTGCAAGTGTCGAGAAGGAACGACTCGCCCTGATCCAGCGGGAAAAGGAACTGGCCGTCAAGGAACGTCAGGCCCTTGCCGCTGCGGCAGCCGCCGCCCGGGAAAAGGCCGACGCCATGAAGCAACTGGCCCGACAGGCCGCCGCCCGCCGGAACGCCGAAGAGTCCGTGGCCACCAAGGCCGAACAGGCCCGGAAGGCCGCCCAGGCCGCTGTCGTGGCCGAAAACAAGAAACTCGCAGCGGTCCGCGCGGCCACCAAGGCCGAACAGGCCCACCGGGTGGCCATGAAGACCCTGGCCGACCGGGAAAAACGGAACCTGGAACAGACCCGCACCGCCCGTGAAAAGGAAGAAACCCTGCTGGCCAACCTGGCCGAGGCACGGGAACGGCAGGCCAGGGTCGCCAAGCGCGCCAAGGAATCCCACGACGCCGCCCTGGCTGCGGAACTGAAGTCCACCCGGAAGAAGGTGGCCGACCTGAAAAACGCCCTGGAAAAGTCACGGGTGCAGGCCACCAACGATGCCCGGAAGCGGGACCAGTCCTACCAGGCCGCGGTGGCCCAGGCGGACACCCGGAAAGCCGAATTGTGGAAGGCCCGCCAGGAGACGGCTACGGTCGAGTCCAGGATGCAGAAGCTCCAGGCCGAGCGCGACCAGTTGGCGGGGATCGCCGAAACGGCCCGCGCCGAAGCTGCGCGGTTGAAGGCCCTGTCCGAGCAGGCCGCGGTCATCGTCCAGGAAAAAGAAACGGCACGGAAGGATGCTGAGGCCGTTTCCATCCGCGTGGCGGCCCAGCAGAAGGAACTGGCCAAACTGAAAATGGCCGTCAAGGCGGAAGAAAAGGAACTGGAGGCCGTGGCCCTTCGAAAGGATCGCGAGTCCAGGAACCTGGCACGGGTGGTGTCCGACAGGAAGCAGGCCCAGGCCAGTTGGGAAGAGGTGACGAAGCGCCTCTCCGGGGAAGAGGAACGACTGGCCCTCCTATCTTCCGAAAGGGCCCGGGTCGAAAGGACCGTAGGCAAGCTCCGCAGTGAAATAGACGACCTGTCGTCCCGCCGCAAGTCCATCGAGACGGCGGAGGCCAGCCACCTGCGCGGACAGCTCGAAACCCGCCAGCAGGAAGTGGAGACGTTGAAGGATCAGCTGGTTGCGGCAAGAACCCAGGCCAAGGGGAAGAAGACGGCCCGCGAACAGTCCCTGGCAAAGGAACTGGCGCGCAAGGAAATCGACATCACCCAGCTTCGTACCAGCTACGAAGAGGCCCTGCTGAAGGCCCGGGCGGAGGGCGAGGCCATCCGCACGAGCTACGAAGCCAGGCTGAACAAGGCGAAGGCGGAAGGCGACTGGAAGGACGAAACCATCCGGGACCTGGCGGACAAGATCTCGCGAGCCCAGGATGAGGTGAAAGCCTCGCGCAAGGCTCTGGCGTCCCGGGAAGCGGACATCGCGGCCCTCAGGACGTCACTGGCCGATGCCGAGGTCACCGGCAGTCAGAGCGTCAACCAGCTTCGCGAAACCCTGCAACGCAAGGTGTCGGAGGCCCAGGAGGTGCGCACCGATCTCGCGGACCGTCTGGCCAGAACCGACGAACTGGCCAGCAAGCGGGCCGCTGAAATCGCCCGTCTGAGCCAGGAACTGGAACGCTTCAAGGCCCGGAACACGAAACGCGAATCCAGCAAGGTCAAGGGTCTGAAGGACAGCCTGCAGGCGCGTGAAATCGAAATCCAGGTACTGAAGAAGGCCTACAGGAAGGCGCAGAAGTCCGGATCGGGCAAAACCAGGGACCAGAAGAAACGCCTGGCTGCATTGAAGAAGTCGCTCAAGCAGCAGAAGTCGGAAAGGAAGCGGATCGAAAGCGAGTATGCCCACGAAAAGACCGCCTGGAACAGGCACGTGGAAACGAGGGACCGCCGCATCACAGCCTTGACGGAACAGATCGACGCACTCAAGGCCAGCAAGGCCGCCAGGGAATCCCGTGAGGTGGCCCGTTTGCACGAACTGGTGACGGCCAAGGAGTCCGAGGTCGCTTCCCTCAAGGATGAGAACCGGCGGGCCAACGAACACGGTTCGAGGATGACCTCCGAGATGCGGGCCGCCCGCAAGGCCATCACCGAGGCCGAAAAGGATCTGAAGACCCTGAAGGGTCGGTTCACAACGGCCACGCAGCGCGAAAAGGCGGCCCTCAGAAAAGAGATAGCGGCCGCGGCCAAGGCCGACAAACTGATGCACGAACTGGAAGGAACCCGGGCCGAACGGGACAGCCTGGCCGTGGAACTGGACCACACGAGACAGGGACTGGCTGCCGCGGAAAAGACGGCTGCCAGGGAACGGGCCCGGATAAAAGCGGAACTGGAGCAGGAAAAGTCCCGAAGGGATCGGCTGGCAAGGGAACTGGCCGATGTGAAGGCCAAGGTGGCCAAGGCCTCCAGGCCCTCTCCAGCACGGGCCGCGGCTCACCCGGCCCCGGCAGCCCGGTCAAAGACCAAGTCCCACGTGAAGACCGTGGACTTCAAGGAGATGGGCGGCATCCCGTCCGTGGTGATGAAGGTCAAGGGACGGCCCGACTACAAGGTGATCAGCGTCAACGACCGTTCCTATGTGCTGACCGTGAAGAACGCCACCCTGGCCGGTCACATGGCACGACGGATGGACGTGACGGCCTTCGAGTCGCCGGTCTCCATGGTGACATCCTTCTCCGATTCCGACGGGACGGTGCAGGTGGTGGCCGACCTCGCGAAGCCCACGGGCCAGCGGGTGCAGTTCGTAAACGGCAAACTGGTCTGGAAGTTCAACGGGCCGCCGGCGGGGAAGATGTTCGCCGGCGCGTCCCCCACGCCGACAACCGGGCGGTCGGGCCGCATGCTTGCCAGCGCCCAGGGAAAGACCCCGTCCCAACCCCTGGTGCCCACCATGAGCGAAATGCCCTCCGACAAGCCCCAGAAGTACCGCAAGCCCTCCATGGTGCCCAAGAAGAAGAAGTACAAGGGCAAACGCATCAACCTCACGGTGAAGGACGCGGACATCCAGAACGTCCTGACCTTCCTGGCCCGTGAAGGCCGGGTCAACATCGTCACGTCGGAAAACGTGCGAGGCAAGGTGACCTTCCACCTCGAAGACGTGCCGTGGGACCTGGCCCTGGACACCGTGCTCAAGGCCAAGGGCCTGGACTACGTGGTGGAACAGGGCATCTTCCGGGTGGCACCCATCGACGACATCCAGCGGGAGTACGAGGCCCGTGTCAAGAAGATGCAGAAGGTCCGGGAACTCAAGCCCGTGCTGGTCCGCCTGATTCCTGTAAACTATGGGAACGGGACCAACCTGATGTCCCGCGTGCGGTCGGTGCTGTCCGAGAAGGGTATCGTGGCCGTGGATGATCGGACCAACACCCTGATCATCAAGGACACCGAGGACTACCTCACGGCCGCCGAGGAACTGGTCAGGCGCCTTGACCAGCAGACGCCCCAGGTCCTCATCGAGGCACGGATCGTGGAAGCCCGCACCACATTCAAGGAAGACATCGGTATCCAGTGGGGTGGTAAATTCGCTATGGGATCCAACTATGGCAACGAAACCGGACTGGTGTTCCCCAGCAGCATCGGCCTCGCCGGTGGCGCGGACGACCAGGCCGCCCCGCAGAACGGTATCGCCCTGGAGACGCCGAACTTCGCCGTCAACCTGCCCGCCGCCGTCGGTGCCGGGTCTGGTGGCGCCATCGGTATCGAACTGGGTTCCATCGGGGGCGCGGCGAACCTCTCGTTGAGACTGTCAGCGGCGGAAGAGGAAGGCACGGTCAAGATCATCTCGTCGCCGCGGATTTCCACCCTGGACAACACCAAGGCGACCATTTCCCAGGGCGTTGCCATTCCCATCAGCGTGGTGTCGGCGGCCGGCGTCAACACCCAGTTCTTCAGTGCCGACCTGAAGCTGGACGTGACGCCCCACGTGACCCGTGACGGCCACATCTCGCTGAAGCTCGACATCACCAAGAACGAACCCGACTTCGGAAACGTGGCCGCCAACGGCAACCCCACCATCCAGAAGAAGGAAGCCCACACCGAATTGCTGATCCGCGACGGCGACACCACGGTCATCGGCGGCATCTACACGCGGAGCAAGGGCAAGAGCTTCAAGAAGATCCCCTTCTTCGGCGACATCCCGATTCTGGGGTGGTTCTTCAAATCCAAGACCCGGACCGATGACCGGTCCGAGTTGCTCATATTCATCACTCCGAAGGTGGTCAACCGGGAGGTGGCGCTATGAGGCGGAAATTCACCAAGCTCGGCCTTTCGGCTCTGTTGTCCGTCATGCTGATATCCATGACGGGCCTGTTGTCCTGTCCAGCGGAGCAGCCGCAGGCGCTGCTGATACTGGATGCCATGGCCATGACCCAGCAGCAGCAGTGCACCATCCGTCCCGGCGGTGGCGCCCAGATCATCCGGCCCTTCGGCGTGCTGGACCTGGCCATCACCAACAGCTACTGGCTGTTCCCCCGGTTCAAGAACATGATGCCGACCCTGGCCGAAATAACAGGTGAGGGACCGTCATCCGGGGCCCCGACGGAAACCAACTACCTCAGCATCTACAAGGCGGTAACGGGCGTTGAGGTGGGCGCGGACTTCCTGGTGGGAGACCCCAACGAGCCGGACTTCGACGTCAGCATCTGGGACAACGAACCCGATTACAATGCCTGGTACGCACTCTGGCAACGGTATGTCGAGGGAAGGGTGTCATCCATCGTGGCGGCCAGTGCGGCCCCCACGGAGGAAGGCGCCGTGGCGGTCCAGGCCGTAAACCCGGAGTTCGGAAATTTCGTGCTCGAGCGCCAGATGATGGACCTGATCAACGACAAGGCCGTGACGTCCCCCGGTTACTGGCTGACCCTGAAGGTCAAGCTCAAGGCCATGACACAGGACCTGAAGGAAATCACGTCCAACGACTTCTGGTTCCCCGTGGAAATCTGCTGGTGCTGCCTGTGCCTGTGCGACACCAACATTCCCGACATTCCCGGCTCCAGCCAGGTCCCCTGCTTCCCGGGCCAGGACGACGCCGTGCCCGTGACCCTGTGGGGCCTGCTGGCGAACCACCCGGAGTGCTGCTGGAAGAAATGTGGCTGGATCTGATGTCCCGGTTGACGGTGTCCCCCACCCTTCACCCTGACCTCACTGCATGATCGATTCCCCTAACCAGCAAGCGACCGGTCGTCGGATCGGCTGGATCTGGTTGCTGGCGCTGGCGGGCCTCGGGGGGTCCCTGCTTTTCCGTCTCGTATTCCTGGGTGATGCCCGGTTCGCAGGTGACGAGGCCTGGCTCTACACCATGGCCAGGAACACGGCCGAATTCGACATGTTCCCGTTCTACGGCACCCACGTGACAGGTTCCGCGGTGAACGTGCCCGGCGGGACCTACCACCTGCTGATGGCCGTGCCCCTGTTGTTCACGGACTCGCCCATGGGGCCCATGGTGCTCACCGTGGTGCTGGGAGTGCTGGGGCTCGCCCTGGGCTGGCGCGTGTTCCACAGGGAGTACGGTACCATGGCCGCCCTGGCCGTCCTGGCGCTGGCCCTTTTCAATCCATTCAGCGTCCTTTTCGGGGACCGGCACTGGAATCCGAACATCCTGATCCCACTTGGTTTTCTATGGATTTTTCTGGTGATCCGGGCTTTTCGTGGCGAAGGACGCCGGACCTGGATGTGGCTGACGGCCCTGCTGGTCGTGGCGCCCCAGATCCACCTGTCCTGCACCCACCTGACCCTTCTCACGGTGGCCGCGGTGGCGGTGACCCGCCCAGCAAGACTACCCTGGCGCCACGTCCTGGTCGGATTCTTCATCGGATTCCTGACCTACGGGCCCTACCTGGTGTGGGACGGCCTGGCGGACTTCAAGAACACGAGGGCGCTCCTGACCCACGTGGCCGGGTCCGCGGCATCGCCCTGGGAGGCGGCACGGGCGGTCTACTACCAGGTGCTCTACGGGGCGGGCGACTATACCTACGTCATCGCCAAGGGGAACTGGTTCCCCATGACCGAGTGGGGCTTCTACGGGGGAAAGGGCTGGTCCCTGATGAAGGACTTCCTGGGCCTGCCCGGGCCCTCTGGCTACCTTTGGGCCGGGTTCCTGGTCGTGGCCGTGGCCCTTTCGGCCGGCGGGCACCTGGCCCTGTTGGGCGACCAGGCCGTTCGACTGGCGCGCATGGGTCGGCAAGCCGCATTGAAGGACCCCCTGGCCACCCTGTGCCTGCTGAATCTGCCCCTGTTGGCCGGCACCCTGCTGCTGGCACGCAAGGCCTTCTATCCGCACTACAGCATCGTCCTGTTTCCCCTGGCACTGGTGCCCGCGGCCTGGCTGATTTCGCGGTTGTCCGGCAGGGCGCTGCGATGGGTCCTGGTACCGGTGGTTCTCGGGATCGCGGTGACGCACGGTGTTCTGACGTCCCGGGTCTACCAGCGGGACGAAGCTCCGGTTTCCTATTCCGTGCAACGGGAAGCTGCCGCCGTGATCATGAAAGATGCCCGCGGTGCCCGGGTTGCCGTGGGATTCAGGGTCCCGCGCACCCGGATCGGTGGCTATCCCATGCGGGTCCTGGCCAGCGAATATCTCGGCGGCCGGATTCACGAAAGTTCGAAATCCCGCATCCGCTACACCATCGTGCCGCCCCATCACGCCATGGCCGACCGGGCCGTCAAGGTCTGGGAAGTTGGAAGCATGTGGCTGGTGAAGACGATCCGCTGAGCGTCGATCGGTCATCGTTGATCGTGGGCGGGCACTGGCGTGCTACGGGCGCCAATCTCGGGCGGGCACTGGCGTGCCGCCCTGCGCTTGGCGCTTCTCTTACTCAAGGGGGGCGCCGCCCCCCTATGACCCCCCTGGTCGCGACGACTCAG
>JADHTP010000105.1 GCA_016784945.1 Deltaproteobacteria bacterium
CCGATTTCGTCGGTGCACGCCGTCTCCAATGCCGCGAGGTCCGTTGCGCCGTGGGTGTCCAGGGGGACTTCATCCACCTGGTCCGGGCCCAGGTAGGTTGCAAGCACCTGCCGATACTCGGGGTGGACCGCACGGGACACCAGCACCCTGGACCGGCGGGTATGGCGGAGAGCCATGAGGCAGGCCTCGGAAAGGGCCGTGCCGCCCTCGTACATGGAGGCGTTGGACACGTCCATGCCCAGGAGGTCGGCCACCATGGTCTGGAACTCGAATTGCGCCTGCAGGGTGCCCTGGGATAGTTCGGGCTGGTAGGGCGTGTAGGCGGTCAGGAACTCGCCGCGCCCGGTCAGGTGGGCGATGGCGGCCGGGATGTAGTGGTCGTTGGCCCCGGCGCCCAGGAACGAACACGTGGCGTCGGTGGTGGAGTTCGTCTCGGCCAGGGCGGCCATGTGGTCCAGGACCTCGGATTCGGTCATGGGATCGGGCAGTCCCAGCCCCTGGCTGATCCGGTAGGCATCCGGGATGCCGGCGAAAAGGTCGTCAACGGACCGTACGCCGATGACTTCCAGCATCTCGGCGATTTCGGCCTCGGTGTGGGGTGTGAACTTCATGGGAATCAGACACTCCGGAAGGCGGCGCCCTATTCTTCGTCGTCGAGCTGGCCGAGCATCTCTTCGTAGTCTTCCGCGGTCATGAGTTCGTCCATCTGCTCTGCTTCCTCGATTTCGATGCGGATGAACCAGCCTTCGTCGTAGGGGTCGGAGTTGACCACTGCGGGGTCGTCGTCGAGCAGCTCGTTCACCTCCATCACCACGCCGCTCACGGGTGCGATCATTTCGGAGGAGGCCTTCTGGGAGTCCACCATGCCGATGGGCTCACCCTTTTCGATCTCGTCGCCCATGCGGGGAAACTCCACGCTGACGATGTCACCCAGCTTGTCCTGGGCGTACTCCGTGAGACCCACAGAGACGACGTGGTCTTCTTCGAACTTGGCCCACTCGTGTGTTTCCGTGTACCGGTAGTCCTTGGGGACCGACATGGCTCCTCCTCTACTTCTCGGGTCTGTACAGGGGGGCCTCCACCACCCTGGCCGGCACCCTGCGCAAACCCTTCAAATCGATCTCGATGTCCGTGCCGGTCGCATCATGGGGCACGTCCACGTATCCAAGACCCACGGGGACCTTGAGACTTGGCGACAAGGTCCCGCTCGTGATCCGACCCACGGTCTCGTCGCCCACCATGAGGCGATAACCGTGCCGCGGGATGCCTTTTCCTTCCACCCTGATGGCGACGAGGCGGCGTGACAACCCTTTTTCCTTCTGAAGGACCAGGGCATCCCGTCCGATGAAATCGCCCTTGTCGAATTTCACCGTCCAGCCGATGCCCGCCTCCAGGGGGTTCGTGTCTTCGTCGATGTCATTGCCATACAGGCAGTATTTCATTTCCAGGCGCAGGGTGTCGCGGGCGCCCAGGCCGATGGGACCCACCCCGAGGTCCGCGCCCTGTGTCATCAGGTCCTTCCACAGGTCGGACGCCGCGTCGTTGTGGATATAGACTTCGCCGCCCCGCTCACCGGTGTAACCCGTGGCGGCCAGGATGACGGGCGACCCCCGGTAGTCCAGCGACTGGAACGTGAAGGGTTTGAAGGCGGCCGCCTCGACACCGAAGACCCTTTTCAGGAGGGTGGGCGCAAAAGGTCCCTGCACGGCGATCTGCGAGTAGTCGTTCGATTGGTCGCTGATGTCACAGAGGTCCCCGGCCTGATCCAGGAACCACTGGAAGTCCTTGTGCCGGTTGGCCGCGTTCACGCAGATCATGAAATCGGTGTCGGATTTCTTGTAGACGATCATGTCGTCCACGATGCCGCCGTGGGACAGGCAGACCGGTGTGTAGATGGCGCGACCGGGGGCTGCCCGGGCCACATCGTTGGTCACCAGCCGCTGGATCGCCTCCTGGGCGCCGGACCCGGTGAACATGACTTCGCCCATGTGGCTGACGTCGAAAAGTCCCACGGCCGTACGGACCCGCTGGTGTTCGGCGGCGATGCCTTCGTACTGAACAGGCAGCTTGTAGCCGGCGAAGGGGACCATGCGCCCACCCGCTTGGACGTGGTCCTGGTACAGTGCGGTCTGTTTCGCCTTGCCTTCCGCGCTCATGCCCCGATCCGTTGGGGTTGCGGACCACATATAACAGGGTAATAGGAAGGGTCAAGGGGAAATGCGTGAATCGTCAATCGTCGATCGTTGATCGTAGGGAAAAAGCCTGCATATCCGGATTGATGAACACTTGCCGTCTCTGATTTCGATTGACGATCAACGATAAACGAACGGTGCCGGCAGACCCCGGCGGGCGCAGCAGGCGATCACGGTGTTGCGCAGGAGGTAGGCGATGGTCATGGGGCCCACGCCACCGGGAACCGGGGTGATCCAGGCGGCCTTTTCCGATGCCTCGGCGAAGTCCACGTCGCCGCAGAGCTTGCCGTCTTCGTCGCGGTTCATGCCCACGTCGATGACCACGGCGCCTTCCTTGACCCAGTCGCCCTTGATCATCTTGGCCCGTCCGATGGCGGCCACCAGGATGTCGGCTTCCGCTGCCCGCTGGGCCAGGTCATGGGTCCTGGAATGGCAGATGGAGATGCTGGCGTGGCGTTCCATCAGGAGCAGCGCCGTAGGCTTGCCCACGATGACGCTGCGGCCGATGACCACGGCCCGCTTGCCCTTGTAGTCGATGCCGCTGGCGTCGATGAGCCGCATGATTCCGGCGGGGGTGCAGGCGACCAGGCCGTGGCGGCCGATGAGCAGTTTGCCCAGGTTCACGGGCAGGAAACCGTCCACGTCCCGGGCCGGGTCCATGGCGGCGTTGACCTTTTCTTCGCTGATGTGTTTTGGCAGCGGCAACTGGACCAGGATGCCGTCCACCTCGGGGTCGGAATTGAGCTGGTTCAGCAGGGCCAGGAGATCGGCCTCGGACGTCTCCTCAGGCAGCTTGTGGGTGACGCCGTTGATGCCCACCTTTTCACAGGCCTTGCCCTTGTTGCGTACGTAAATGGCAGAGGCGGGGTCTTCGCCCACCAGGACCACATGGAGTCCGGGTTGGACGCCCTGGGCCACGAGCTTGTCCACCTCGACCTTGACCTCTTCGCGAACCTGCTGTGAAAGGGCCTTGCCGTCCAGTATCTGAGCCGCCATCTATCCTGACCTCGTGGAAGAAGGTGGCCCATGTTAATTCGGCAAAATGGTGAAGGCAAGTGGCCATTGTGACCGCTCCGGCGGTACGATCAGGTCCGTGGCGGCGAAAAAGAAAAAGGGCCGACGGCCACCGCGCAAGAGGCCTTCCCGGACCCGGCGGAAGAAGGGAAGTCCCTGGAAGTGGATTGCCCTGGGAACCGTGGCGTTTCTGGCCCTGTCCCTGGCGGCCGCCGCCACCCTGGTACAGGTGACCGAGGCGGGCCTTCCCGCCGTGCCCTCTTTTGCCGGCTACTTCCAGTCCGTGCCCAAGGTGAGCCGGGTCCTTGCAGCCGATGGTGCCGTGGTGGCGGAGTTCTTCAAGGAGCGCCGCACGGTCATTCGACCCGAGGCCATCCCCCGCCGGGTGGAGGACGCCATCCTGGCGGCCGAAGACGCCCGGTTCCACGAGCACGACGGGATTTCCTACTGGGGCATTTTCCGGGCCATGGTGGCCAACGTCTGGCGCGGCCGGGTGAGCCAGGGCGGCTCCACCATCACGCAGCAGGTGGTGAAACAGGTCCTGTTGACCCCCGAGCGCACCTTGAAACGGAAATTCCGTGAAATGCTGCTGGCTCGCCTGTTCGAACAGCAATTGACCAAGCGGGAGATCCTGGCCATGTACGCCAGCGAGGTCTATCTGGGGCGGGGCCGCTACGGCTTCGAGGAGGCGGCCCGTTTCTATTTCGCGAAGACCGCGGCGGAAATGGACCTGGCGGAGACGGCCATGCTGGCCGGCATGATGTCAGCGCCCGAGGGCAACAACCCTGTCAGGAATCCCGAGGGCGCCGTCAAGCGCCAGCGGTACGTGCTCAGGCGCATGGTGGAAGAGGGGATGGCCACCGAGGAAGAAGCGAGGGAGGCGGCACAGCAGCGCCTGGACATCTGGGCCGCCGAGGAAGCGGGCCTGGGATCGGCCCCTTATTTCGTGGATGCGGTTCGTCGCGAGGTTCTGCGATTGTTCGGCCGGGGTCGCCTCATGCACGACGGGCTTACGGTGGAAACCACCCTGGACCGGGAGGTGTCGGCGGCGGCGGAGGCCGCGGTGAGCGCGGGCCTGGCGCGGCAGTGGCGGCGGGGCCGGACCCGGGTCAGGGACGAGGTGTCGGCCCGGCGACCGGGCTGGATCGCCGACGGCAGCGACGAACTGCTGGAAGCGTTGCCCCCACCCCCGCGGGCGGTCCGTGCCCGGGTCCTCCACTGCGACCCCGACCGCGGGCTCATCGAAGTGGAGGCCGAAGGCCTGCCGGCGGTGGTGGATCCGCGGACCCTGGAGCGCATGGGAAAGAGTGTTCCCGATGACGATTACCGCGTCTGCTGGAGCAAGGACGATCTGCCCGTGTCCCGGGCGGGCCGGACCCGGGAGATCGGGGGCCGCGAGGTCCCGGTGGTCAACGCGGAGCCGGGGCCCCAGGTGGCGGTGGCCGTGGTGAATCCGAAAAAGCGGGCCGTCCTGGCCCTGGTGGGGGGAGAAGATTTCAAAACCCGGCCCTTCAACCGGGCCGTCCAGTCGCGCCGGCCCATCGGTTCCACGGTCAAGCCCTTCCTGTACGCCGCGGCCCTGGCCGAGGGCCTGCCCGTGGACACCACCTTCACCAACACGCGCCTGAGGCTGCGCGGATCCCGTGGGCGCACCTGGTCCCCCCGGAACTTCGAGGGCGGGTACGACGGCCTGGAATACGGTGTCGGGGACGCCCTTGCCGGGTCGGTCAACGTGATCGCCGTGAAGGTGATGCGCCGCATCGGCGCCGGGCCTGTGGCCGACCTGCTGGAGTCGGTTGGAGTGCGGGGCCACGTCCCCCGGGACATGTCCCTGGCTCTGGGCAGCGCGGAGTGCAGCCCCCTGGACCTGGCCAATGCCTTCTGCCTGTTCGCCAGGGGCGGCATCCACGACACGCCCTACCTGATCGCGCGGGTGCTGGACCACGAAGGTCGGCCGCTGCTGGAGCATGAATCCCGTCCGTCCAGGCGCCTGTCCCGGCGTATCGCGAAACGGATCCGGGGTTGGCTGCGGCGGGTGGTCACCGAAGGCACCGCCCGCAACCTGGGAAAACTGCCTCTCAAGGCCTGGGGAAAAACGGGCACCACCAATCGATCCCGGGAAGCCTGGTTCGTGGGGTCCGACGGGCGATTGGTGGCGGCCTTCCTGGTGGGGTACGACGATCGCCTGCCCATGCGGGGCGCCACCGGGGGCAACACCGCCGTCCCCCTGTTCGTTGACTTCGTGAAGCGCCTGCACGGCCTGTAGGGCGTCTAGCGTCTGCCGTCCACAGTCAACCGATTCGGAATCAGGAACGTATTTCCGGTGAATGGATCCCGCACGGTAGACGGTAGACTGTTGACTGTAGACGCCCCCCCCTGATAGATCTCCGGCACGGAGGATGACATGCTTCAGAAATCAGCTCAGATCATGGCGGCCGTGGTGGTCATGGGATTCGCAACGGCCCAGGCCGAGGAGAAGGCCGAGGAGTCCCGGTCGCCGGGCCCCGCCGTGGAAGAACCGCACCACCTGGCTATCGGCAAGGGCGGGTACGTGAAGCTGGCGGCCCTGTTGCAGGGCTGGATGAAGGTGGCCCACCAGGAAGACACCAGCAGCACCTTCAGGGTCCGCCGGGCCGAGATCAAGGTCAAGGGCGAGATCGTGAAGGACCTGTTCGGCTTCGGTGTGATGATCGACCCGGCCAAGCTGCTGGAACAGGACGAGGAAAAGGTCATTCTTCTCGACGGGGACGACAATCCCGTGGTGGACGCAGACGGCAACCCAGTCACCATCCGGAACCACAAGCATGCCGGCAGCATCCTGCAGGACCTCTGGGTCTCCGTCCTGACCGAATATGCCGACATCAGCATCGGCCAGTTCAAGATTCCCGTGTCCTGGGAGGGGCTCAACTCGTCCAGCAAGCTGATCTTCGCCGAAAGGTCCGTGGTATCGGGCGCCCATGCCCCGGACGGACTGCTGCCCAAGGACCATTTCAAGGGATACGGCGACCGGCGGGGACTGGGCATCAAGGTGGAAAAGAAGTTCCATTACGTCGGATATTTCGTCGGGCTCTACAATGGCGCGGAACGCAACCGCCTGGACTTCGACAATTTCAAGGACCTGGCGGCGCGGATCGAGGGCTATCCCTATCCGGGCATCACCATCGGGGCCATGGCCTACATGACCCTTCGGGACAAGCAGGGGCAGGCGAACGCCAAGGACCGCTGGGAAGGGGACATCCGCATCGCCATCGACCCGGTCATCTTCCAGGCCGAGTACATCCGCGGCCGGGACCACGACGACACCGGGAAGGGACGGACCGGCCAGGGATTCTATGCGACGCTGGCCTGGAACATCATTCCCGAGGTCCAGGTCAAGGCCCGTGGGGGCGGGTTCGACTATGACGTGTCGTCGGGAAAGAACGCCCTGTGGGAGGCGGCCACCGGACTCACCTGTTTCTTCGACAAATACGACGCGAACCTGAAGCTGGACTACTACATGTACAAGTCCACGGACTCATCGAAGAACGTCGAGCACCAGGTCATCTTCGCCGCGCAGGCGCATTTCTAGTCAATAGTCTATGGTCGATGGTTCGTGGTGAATGGTTCATGATCCATGGACCCCTACGCCCGGTACCCGATGCGGTGGAAGGGGTTGATCACGGCGGAGGCGATGTTCTTGAGGTGGGCGCTGACCCGCTTCATGTACCGCAGCAGCAGGACCAGCCCCAGCTTCCACTTGTCCACGCAGTCCCCGTAGCCCTCGGCGGTGATGACCCCCCTCAGGGTCCCGTCGCAGATCTTGGAAATGGTGTCGTAGCGGCGCAGGACCTCCCGGGCCTTTTCCTCGTCCCCGTTGGCCAGGGCGTCCCGGGTGAGGTCGAACAGCTCCAGGGTGCCTTCCTGGACCTCCCGGTAGTGTTCTTCGTACTTGTCGAAGCTCATCTTGTCCGGGAGCATGTCCACCAGCTCGGCCATGTTCTTGCCGTAGTCGCCGATGCGCTCCAGGTCCACCACGATGGTCATGAGCTGGAGGCCCTGCAGCAGGTCCCGGGTCCGGGACAGGGCCAGATGCTCGTAGATCTTCTTGCGCACGTCCTGTTGCTGGGCGTTGATGGTCTTGTCCATGCCCGCGACCTTCTCGCGGACCTGGATGTCCATGTCCTTTTCCAGGGCCTGGACCACCAGGTTGAACATCTCGCGGCCCGTGGCCATCATGCGGAGGCAATCGGACCGGGCCTCCTCGATGACGTTCTTTTTACCCTTCAGTGTTTCCCACATGCGGTCCAGCATCAGACGACCCCCGTTTCTAGCGGAACACCAATATCAAAACCAAGGGCACGAGCAGGTACATGCTCAGCACGAACAATACAGGATAGGCCTTCGATACGGTCGCCGCCCGGGCCAGCCCGGTGGCCATGCCGATGGGGACCTTCCGGAAGGGATAGATGACGCCGATTCCGAGTATGTTGAACAGGAGGTGGGCGAAGGCCACGGCGATGCCCGTGACCTCGCCGGCGGCCAGGGCGGCCAGCATGGCGGTGATGGTGGTGCCCACGTTGGCGCCCAGGGTGTACGGGAACACCTGCTGGATGGTGAGCAGGCCGGCGCCGGCCAGGGGGACCACCAGGGAGGTGGTGACCGAACTGCTCTGGACCATCGCCGTCATCAGGACGCCCACCACCATGGCCCTCAGGGCGGTCTTGAACAGCACGCTGTGGAACAGGGATTCCAGCCGCGTCAGGACCACGGACTTCATCACCTTCACGATCACGAACAGGGACATGAACAGCACAGTGAGCCCGAACAGGAAGGTGGCCATCTCGGGGCTGAACACGGCCTGGGAATAGGCCTTGCCCATGGTCACCACGCCGGCGAAGGCCACAGCCAGAACGAAAACCAGCCAGGACCGCCGCTTCTGTCCCTCGGCGATGGGTCGGCTCAGGAACCGGAACGCCAGGAACAGGCCCAGGAAGGCCACGGAAAGGACCATGAGGTCCACCGCCATGGGATGTTCCGCGAAGCCGGTCTTGACTTCCTGTATCTGGGGTTTGGTCAGGAGCTTGAGGGGGCTGGAAAAGGTCAGGCCGCCCACCGCCTCGAACCAGCCGGCCATCCTCAGGGCGAACCAGCCCAGGAAATCGGTCATGATCTGGAGCGGCAGGAAGATGGCCACGGCAATCAGGTTGAAGAAGTCGTGGACCACGGCACAGGAAAAGGCCCGCTCGAATTCCCGGCGGTTGCCTATGTGAGCCATGGAGACCAGCAGGTTCGTGATGCTGGTGCCGATGTTGGCGCCCATGATAACCGGCACGGCCAGCCGCAGTGCGTCGGCATGGTTGGAACCGAAGGCGCCCCCGGCCACCAGGCCCACCACGATGGAGGTGGTGGTGGACGAGCTCTGGATCACGCTGGTGACCAGCACGCCCAGCATCAGACCGATGAAGGGATTGCGGGCCAGGTCCTGGATCAGGGTTGCACCATAGCCATGGCCCAGTTCCTTGAAGGCCCCCAGCAGTCCGATGCTGACGAAGAAGAAGTCCAGTGCGGCGAGAAGGGCCACCAGCTTCAGGATTCCGAAGAGCCTGTCGAAGCCCGGTGGCAACCGGCCGTTCATTCTTTAGCCTGATACGGTTGCCTTGATGTAATAGGTGAGGGGCAGGAAGTCAAGGGCGTCAAACGATCTACGCCACTGCGCCCGGTACCCGATGCACCGATAACAATGCGGTGCAAGGTGACGGTTCCGTGACATCAAGGTGACTTTTCCTGCCGGCTTTCTGTAATGTACACAGCGCCGGTTTCGACTAATCACCAAGGGTGAACGGGTTTTCCACGGGGGATGCGGATGACACTCGAACGGTACTCAGTTTTCTTTTCGGTCGTCGCCATGGTTGCCATGGGCGCCCTGTCCTGCGGATCCGGGGACCCGCACGGGACGGCCGATCCGGGGACGGTGGTCACCGATACGTGGACCGATCCCGGCGCCACCTGGGACGGACCGGTCCTCGGGACGGGGGACTGGGTGGCCACACCGGACCTGAAGCCCCACTCCATCCATGTGACCTGGCTGGGCGACACGGGCCAGTCCGCCACGGTGCAATGGCAGACACAGATGACCAGTCCCGCCGACTACGTCCCCCTGGTCTGGTTCGCCCGTGAGGATGAGGTCCAGATGGGAAAAGACGACGCCATGGGCCTGCCCTTCGACGACTCCCACGTGGCCGAGGGGGCCG
>JADHTP010000106.1 GCA_016784945.1 Deltaproteobacteria bacterium
CGGGGTACTCGGCCACGGGTGTGTCGGGCTGGAGCCCCCGGGCCGCGAACTCCCGGATCACGACCTGTGCGGCCTTGTCCCATTCCCTGATATTGCCCTCGGTGCGGTAGATGTCCGCGGCCCGGCTGATGGATTCCACCACCTTTTCGGACATCTTCTGGTCCGAGCCGTATTCCTGAACAAAGAGCTGGTACAGCCGGATGGCCTCCCTTCGGTCACCCAGTTTTTCGTTCAGCCGCGCCGCCTTGAACAGGACGGGACCGGCCTCGGGGTCCGTTGGGAAGGTCCGGGAGAATTCCTCGTAAGCGCCGGCCGCCTCCTCGTAGCGGCCTTCGGCCTCCAGGAGGATGGCGGAGGTGTGCAGCGAGTAGGCGTTGTGCTCGGAACCCGGGAAGCGACTGCGGAGTGCCTGGTAGGTGTTCACGGCCCGCCCGAAGTCATAGAACTTGCGTGCGTTCTCGGCCAGTTGCAGAAGGGCCCCTTCCACGAAGATGGACTCGGGATAATCGGACACGATGCGCTGGTAGACCTGGGCGGCCGAATCGAAATGCTTCTCCTTCTGGAAGGCCACGGCCGCGTTCTGGAGGGCCTTGTCCGCGAAGCTCATCTTCGGGTCCTTGTCCACCACGGTCATGAAGGCTTCGGCCGCCTTGAGGTAGTCCTCGGCCGCGAACAGACGTTCGGCCTCCTTGAACTGGGCGCCCAGCTGGAAGACCCGGACCTCCTCCTGCAGCGCCGCCCGCTGTTCGGGCTTGCCCACGGCCAGTTCCTCGATCTTCACGGCCCAGGTCTGGATGCTCTCCCAGTCGTTCTCCAGACGGTACGAATTGATGATTCTTACGGCGGCATAGGACGCCACGAGGTTCTTCGGATAGGCTCCCAGGATGATTTCGAATCGCTTGCGGGCCTCTTCCAGGTGGCGGTACTTGTAATACTCGTTGGCCACGCGATAGGACAGCCGTGCGGGCATTTCCGGGTCCTTCTCCCTCACCAGCTCCTTGCCCAGGTAGAATTCCACCGCCTTGACCCACTTCATGGTCAGCGGGGGAATCGGGAGGGGGTCGATGGTGACCTTGCCCTCCACCTCCGGGGTGGCCACCTCTTCCACGTCGCTGATCTCACCGGGGACGTCATCGCGGCGGATCATGCCCTCAGCGGCCATCTTCGCCGCTTCCTTTTCGATGCTGTCGATGACGTTGTAGGCCGCGGATTCCAGATACACATTCTTGTTGGGCCAGTCCCTCACCTTCCGGTAGATCTCGATGGCCCGGTCAAACTCGAAAGAGAAGTAGAGGCATTCCGCGTAGTAATAGGCCAGTTCGTAGGCCTCCTTCGTGCTGGGGAACCGGCGCAGATAGTCTGCGTACACGTCGGCTGCCAGCTTGTATTCCTGCAACGCCGCCACACCGAATTTCTCGTCCCCGGTGTTGGACGCCATGGCCTTCAGTTCCTGGGCCCGCTTGTGGTGGAACTTGCCCGCCTGGCTCAGGGCCAGCTCCACCTGCCGGTCCACCCGTGCAATGACCTCGGGCCGGGACTTGTTCGCCTCGTACCAGGCGCTCCCCGGGCCGAACGCCATCACCATGTCCTGCCGCTCGGCGGTCATCTTTTCGATGTCACGGGTGGTGTCGAATACCCCGATGATCTTCTCTTTCAGGGCGGCATTGCCCGGGTCCAGGGGCTTCATGGCGATGAGTGCCCGGTAGGCCTCCACGGCCATGGGGTATTTCTTGACCTCGTGGGAGGCATACAGGGTGTCGGCGTACTTCTCCAGGATTTCGCGCTCGTAGGGCTGGCCGCTGGACATGTAGCCCATGGCCCGGGCCACGGTGGCGTCGATGTCCGTGTCGCCGTCGCCGTTCCAGTCGTCGTCCGCCAGGCTCACGCCGAGGTATTCCACCGCCTCCGAGCGCAACTGGGCCCCGAGACCGCCCTTGCCCTTCTTCCGGTCGATATGGGCGATCAGATCCTTGAACATCCCGATAGCCGTGGGGTAGTCGTACTTCTGGAAGTAGGACCAGGCCAGCTTGTACAGGGCCATTTCATAGTACCTGCTTTCCTTGTCGACCAGGGCGTGTTCGTAGGCCTCGATGGACCGGTCGAACTGGCCGATGTCGAAGTAGTACTCACCCACGCGCAACCACGCCTCGGGCACCCACCGACTGTCAGGGTGGTTTTCGATGAGCCCGTACAGGGCCGTCAGGGACCGGTCGGTCTCCATGGATTCTTCGTAGCAGATGGCCAGCGCGTAGCGCGCGGCGTCCAGCAGGGCGTAGTCCGGATACCGGGACACCAGCAGGCGGTACAGCTCGATGCTCCGCGAATAATCCTTCATGGGCTCTTCGGGCTCATCGGCGATCTTCCCCTTTTCCCACAGGTCGTACTGGGCCTCCCACTCGGGCACGGCCATGTAGTAGTGGTCCTGGGCATGTTCGTAATACAGCTCGGCGAGACGGAACATCACCTCCGGGGAATACTTGGGGTGATCCGGGCGCCGGGCCAGGAAGCGTTCGAAAGCGCGTATGGCTTCGGAACGGCGTTCACGGAGGAGTTCCTCCAGCTGTTCGCTGTCCCGCTTGTAACGCCATTCCACGAACCGCTTGCGCCGGTTGACCTCGCGCTCGAAAACGGACTGCACGTCCTGCCGATAGCCATCCCCGATCTCCAGGTACTTGCGGGCGGCCTCTTCCAGTTCGAGCACACCCTTTTCGGTGGCGTTCTTCGCCGTCTGAGCCTCGGCCGGGGCGGACACCAGCACCAGCCCCGCCAGAAGCGTTGTACCGGCTGACATCAAGACCAGTCTGGACACAAACACCTTCATTCCGTTCCGTCCGATCCGGCTTCGCCGTCACCACCCTGGCCGCCCTGGTCACCGGCCGCAGCCTTTTCCTGGGCCTCGGCCGCTTTCACGGCGTCCCTGAGCATCTTTTCCATCCGGCCCAGACTGCGGACCTTTTCGGCCCGGTCCTTGCCCAGTTTCCGGAGCTTCTCACTGACCTTCTGCTCGCGCTGCCAGGCCATGTCCACGAGCCCGAGGTCGGCCTCCAGCAGCACGTCCTTCAACCGGTCCCTCACGGCGCGGAACACTTCCACGCCCTGGTTGCGGGCGAAGGTAAGGGAATCTAACTCGGCCTCCTTCAATACGGAAACCGCCTCTTCCAGGCGATGCTTCTCGCGCACCACGGCCTTTTCGAACTCGGCCGCTCCCCGCTTGGCCACCTTCAAGACGTTCTTCACCAGGGGCTCGACCGCCCTGGCATTCCTGACGCATCGGTCCACGAGCCCAGTGGCATTGGCCATCACCACGCCCAGGGTCCCTTCCAGCCCGGTGGACGCCCCGCGCAAGGCGGTCATCTCGTCGTCCAGGGCCCGTAGATGCTCCGCACGGATCTGGTCGTCGGTCCGAAGCATCTCGGTCTGGGACTCCGCCGACAGGGTCTCCTTGTCCAGGGCCTTCTTGAGCCGCATCAGCTCGTGATGCAGGGATGCCAGGAGTTTCTTCTCTTCATCCAGGTTAGCCCGGACGCGGGCTTCACGCTCCAGTGTCAGCTGCTCGTCCCCCCGGACCTTCGAGTCAAGGAGCCATTCCTCGATGGCCACCACCTGCTGACGTTCCACGTCCAGGAAGGACTCCACGAGGAAGAGGTCCTTGTCCACCTCCCGGAAGGACGAGGAGGCCGTCTTTTCCCTCTTCAGGTACTCTTCGTAGCTCTGGGGCCCCTGGAGGAAACCCCTGCCGGCGAAAACGCGGCTGCGCACCGCCGCTTCGTACCTGGTACCCGCGTCGCCCGGCAGGCGCCCCAGGACCAGTCTGGCGGCCGTGTCCGCCGCGATCACGGCGCCGGACAGGAATTGACCCTCCACGTCCTTCAGGCGTAGCACCTTTTCCTTCAAGGTGGGGAACGTGATGAGTTCACCGCCGGTCCGCAGGGTCCACAGGAGCCGATCCGCCGTTTCGAGCGACTTCCTGACGTCTTCCTTTTCCGCCGAGAGGTCGCCGAACATGCCAACAATGGCCGCCATGTCCGGATGCTCCTGGAGCCAGTTGGCCGTGCCTTCGCTCACGGGGACGTCCATCTGGAAGGTGGCGCTGTCCCGCTTGATGATCCAGTCGAAGTAGGCGGCCAGTTCCACGGGGTTGCTGGAGATACGTTCCAGTTCAGCCGCCACGGGACCCAGGCTCGCCGACACCTCATCGTAAGCTTCGCTGGCGGCCTCCGTGTCGTCCATGCGCGTCAGGAGTCGCCCCCGCAGGGCGCCACCCTTCATTGCCAGGCCCCCGGAAACGGAGGTCATCATCAGGAGGTCGAGGGCGTGGACCGCGCTGGGAAGGTCCTCCAGCTTCAGGTACACCCACGCCGTGTCGAACAGCGACTGGGGATAGATGGAACTGGCCGTGTCCACGAGCTGAATCACGGCCAGGGCATCCTGGTAAAGCGCCAGGTGGAAATAGGCGCGGGACTTGGCCAGCAGGGCCAGACCCTGGACGTCCCGGTCCTTGTCCGTGACCGGTTCCTGGTCCACCGCCTCCTGGAAGAGAGTGAGGGCCTGTTTCAACTGGCCCGAGGTCGTTGCCAGCACGCCCTTGAAGTAACGGGCCCGTGCGTAGTAGGGGCTGCCGGCGGCGACCCGGGTGAACACGGCATTGGCCTCATCCCGCCGGTCGCGATGGTACAGGTACTTCCCGTACGCATACAGCACGTCGGGGGACGCCACCCCGCCCCGGTTCACGAGGGAAGCATACTTCTCGCAGTCCGCGAAATCCCGGGTCCGCACGGCGATCTCGAACAGCCGGGCGACGGACCGACCGAAGTTCGGCCCGGAGGCCGGGGTTGCCGACTGCCGGTAATAGCGGCGGGCGGTGATGAAATTCCGCAGCTGGTACAGGCTTTCACCCAGTTTGAACAGCGCCTTGTAGTATCCCGGCTTGCCCTTGAACCCGGGGTTGTCCACCAGGTCGCGATAAAAGGTGGCCGCCCGGTCATAGCTCTCGGTTTCGAAGAAGAGGTCCGCGTCCAGGAGTCGTCGCTCGGTGGAAAAATAGCGGGCTTCCGCCACGATCCCGCCGACGGAATCACGGGCCACGCCCAGGGTGCTCTCCAGGTTGCCTATCCGCATGGCCAGGCTGCCGAGAGTGGCCTCGGCCTTCGCGATGTCCTTGCTGTCGGGGGGTTCCTGCGCCCTGGTCGGGAAAGCTGCCAGAACCGCGAACAGCACACCCAGTGCCCCGAAACATATGGGTCGCGTGAACCACGGGTTGCCCGCGGCGTCCCTATTGGACCGAAACCGGTTCACTTCGTGCCTTCACCCCCGCCGTCCGCAGGGGTTTTGTCCACTCCGCCGATGGGCATGTCGGTGCTGACCTTGACACGCTCCATCTCGAACCGAACCGATGGACGGTCCTCCAGCCGGGTCGCCATCCCACCCTTTTCGTAGCCGATGGATCGAACCCGGGTCTCGTGACCCTTGGCCGCGTAGAAGTTGAAGGACGACTTGACCCTAAATACGTATCCGCTGAGATAGGTGAAGACCTTGCCGTTGCCGCGATAGACCAGTTCCACCGACAGGAGGTGGTTCCCCGGGCTGATGCTCCCCCCGTAGATGGAAAAATCCCTCTGCTTGTCCAGCACGCCGTCCCGGTTGGACTGGTAATAGATCTTGTTGTTGTCCAGGAAATACAGGACCTCTTCAAGGGTCAATATTGTCGAGGCTTCGTTCACATGGTAGATGACCGCACGCGCGTCCGCAATTAGGTTGTTGAGGACCTGCTCGCCGAGGATCAGGAGTCGGGTCTTGGAATCAAACACACGGCTCTTCAGGTCGTCCACCCTCTCCTGGAGACCGCGCAGACGAACCTCGTAACTGGGCGCCCCGTCCGTTGACCCGGCGCTGGAAGCGGCCGGCGGCGCGGGTTTGGCCTCGGCAGACGGGGCCGCGGTTTCACCTTCGACAGCGGGCACCGGATCAGGAGGCGCTTCCTGGGCCGAAGCCTCTGAGGTCAGGAGGACCAGGGGCAGCAACAGAAGCCAGGCTCTATTCATGTTCGGGTCTCCCCTTTCCAACGCAGGAGTTGACTCTCCCGTCGGGGCACTTTGGTCACCTCGTAGACGGAAGGGAGTCTAGGGGACTGCGTGGAAACTGTCAATTGTTCGGAGGGCGTCCACCGTCCTCCGTATCGGATCTCGTGCCGTCCGTTCGGTGCCGGTGCGGGACCTCAAACGTAGACTGTGGACGGTAGACGCTAAAGCGACTTGAGGAGGTGCCTGGCAATGACCATCCGCTGGACCTCGTTGGTGCCTTCGCCGATCTCGCATAGCTTGGCGTCGCGGAGGTACCTTTCAACAGGGTATTCGCGGGTATATCCGTACCCCCCGTGGATCTGGATGGCGTTGGTGGCGGCCCTCATGGCCACCTGGGCGGCGTAGAGCTTGGCCATGCTGGCTTCCTTGCCGAAGGGCTTGCCCGTGTCGTGCATCCAGCCCGCGTGCCAGGTCAATTGCCTCGCAGCGTCCACTTCCACGGCCATGTCCGCCAGCATCCACTGGATACCCTGGAACTCGGCAATGGCCCGGCCGAACTGCTGCCGTTCCGTGGAATACTTCAGGGCCTCCTCCAGCGAACCCCGGGCGATTCCCACGCCCATGGCCGCGATGGCAATGCGCCCCCGGTCCAGGATCTGCAGAGTGTCGATGAAGCCGTGATCGAGTTCGCCCACCACGGCGTCGTCACCCACGAATACGTCTTCCAAGACCACCTCCGTGGTATCGGACGATCGGACACCCAGTTTCTTGAGGTGTTTTCCCGCCGAAAGCCCCGGGGTTTCCCGGGGCAGGACGAAGGCCGTGATTCCCTTCTGATGCTTTTCCGGGGTCGTGTTGGCCAGGATGAGGTACACGCCGCCCACCGAACCCTGGGTGATGAACATCTTGGTGCCGTTGAGCAGCCACCCTCCGTCCTTCCTGATGGCCCGGGTCTTCATGCCGCTGGCATCGGAACCGGAACCCGGCTCGGTCAGACACCAGGCGCCGAGCCGCTTGCCCGTGGCCAGCTCCGGCAGGTATTTCGCCTTCTGTTCGTCCGACGCGAACATGGCGATGTGCTTGGTGCACAGCGAGTTGTGTGAGGCCACGGTGAGTGCCAGGGAGCCGTCGCCGCGTGCCAGTTCCTCCAGCACCAGGGCGATGGTGACGTAGTCGAGCCCGGTCCCGCCGTATTCTTCCGGGACCACCATGCCCAGCACGCCCATGTCCCCCAGCCTGGCCACGGTCTCCGTGGGAAAGGCCTCGGCCTCGTCCCACTCGGTGGCGAATGGTATGACTTCGCGGGCCACGAATTCCCGAACGGCGTTCCGCATGATCTGCTGGTCTTCGGACAGTGAAAAATCCATTTCATTCTCCTGAAATCTACGGTGCTGGAAAACTGACCGTCAGTCGTTGCCGTCCAGGGCCCGTTTCGCGCAGAGTTCGCCCACGATGGTGGCGATCTCCTTCAGGGTGGTCCCCGGCGTGAAGATGGCGGCCACGCCGGAACCGGTCAAGGTGGCCACGTCCACGTCGGGAATGATACCACCCACGACCACGGCCACGTCGTCCGCCCCTTTTTCCCGGAGCTGACGCTGGATTTCCGGGACCAGGGTATTGTGGGCGCCCGACAGGATGGACACGCCCACCACGTCGGCGTCTTCCTGCAAAGCGGCGGCCACCACCATATCCGGGGTCTGGTGAAGACCGGAATAGACCACCTCGAACCCGGCATCACGAAGCCCGCGGGCTACCACCTTGGCGCCCCTGTCATGGCCATCCAGCCCGACCTTCGCAACCAGAACCCGTCCTTTCCTCATGGTCTGCGTTCCCCCGTTGACCGGTCAGACCGATCCTTAGCATTTTGTCGAACGGGGTTGCAAGGACGGGGTGGCGTCGATCCAGGGCAAACGCATCTAATTCGTGGTCGTGATCGTGGACGCTTTGGCCAACCGGGTCAACATCGAGACGTTCGCAAGCCAACATGTCAGCACCTTTCGTCCACGTTCAAGTTGTCTATCGGTCGTGCGTAGCTTCTGTTTCAACATTTTGATGCGTTTGCCCTGGGCGTCGATCGTTGATCGTTGATCGTTGATCGTCGATCGCTCACCCAGATGCTACACTTCGCCATTGCCGCACCCGCCAGAGGGTGCCGGCCGGCATAGTGAATCAATGGACTTGGGACTCAAGGATCAGGTCGCCTTCGTCTCCGGGTCCAGCCGGGGGCTGGGGTACGACATTGGGGCCTTGAGCTACCCGGGCGGCATCTTCGATCAACGTTTCGCCCACGGCGTGTCATTCCGCAACTACGGCGAGTTTCCGTCTTTCGGACAGTACATGTTAGATGAATACATGGACTACTTCGACAGCAAGTTCCCGTTCTATACACAGAACAGACTCGATGTGGACAAGGCGGCCGAAGTGATCCGGGAAATCGAACTGGGTATCTTCCCCCAGTTCCTGTACATGCTCCTCGCCAACGACCACACCTACGGCGGCGATCCCGGCAAGCCCACCCCCCGTTCCATGGTGGCGGACAACGACCGTGGCCTGGCCATGATCGTGGACTATCTGAGCAACAGCATCTATTGGCCCGAAACGGCCATTTTCGTCATCCAGGACGACCCCCAGGGGTCCGGTGACCACGGGGACGTGTACCTGATGGGTGCGGTCGCCGACTCGGTCATCGGGATCATCGACGTTTTTGCGGGTCAGGACGTGACCACCGACGTACTGACCATGGTGGGCTTCTTCAAGGCGGGCATAACGGGCGGAGGCGTCGCTGAACGCGTCACTGGCCACGCTGCTGGAGGGCATCCTGGCGTTGATTCCCTAGCGATTCGCGATAGGCTATTGGCGACAGGCCTTTCCAGTTGGAGGCATTAATCCTGAAAGCGAGACTCTTCACATGGGGGGCCGTGCTGGCCCTATTCGGGTTCGTGGCCCTGGGGATGGCTTCCCTGGGTCTGGGCGTGCGGACCGAACTGGACACCTTCCTGAAACGTTCCCGCGGGGATCGACTGGACGCCCGGCTGACCCCATCACAGGCGGCCTACCAGATGGAAACGCGCCGGGACGGCCAGGTGCTTCCAATGCGCATCACGGAGGTTAACGGACGGGTGATCTTCCTGAATTTCTGGGGCACCTTCTGTCCCCCGTGCGTGGAGGAACTGCCCTCACTGCTGGCCATGGCCCGGGCCCAGGAAAAGCACGGCGTGGTGGTGCTGGCGGTCAGTTACGACGATTCCTGGGAAACCATATCGAAGTTCCTCAAGGACTTCACCTCCGAATCCATCCCATCCAATTTCGTGGTGGTCCGCGACCCGGAACGCACCGAGGGTCGCGATTTCAAGTCCATGTTCGGGACGAAGAAGATCCCGGAAAGCTACCTGATACACGATCAGACCACCGT
>JADHTP010000107.1 GCA_016784945.1 Deltaproteobacteria bacterium
TGATGTCTCCCGGAGCAAGGGAAATGGCCTGCGAGGCGTAGGAAACGATCTTCGCCACGCCTGACACCATGTCGGCCGTGGTGCCGTCCTGCTTGAGTTCGTCGTTGACCCAGGTCCTGATGCGCAGGGTCTGGGGGTCGGTCAGTTCGTCCCGGGTGACCACCACCGGCCCGACGGGCCCGAAGGTGTCCAGACCCTTTCCGCGGATCCACTGTTTGTCGCCTTTCTGCAGTTCCCGGGCCGTAACGTCGTTCATCACGGTGTAACCGAAGCAGCAGGACAGGGCCTCCTCTTCGGAAAGTCCCCGTCCCCCACGGCCGATGACCACGGCCAGTTCACCCTCGTAATCCAGTTGACTGGTGATGGGCCAATCCACCACGGGCTCCTGGTTTCCCAGGAGACAGGAAGGCAACTTGGCAAAGAACATGGGATTTTCCGGCGGGGTGCGATCCTGTTCCCGGCAATGATCCAGGTAGTTGAGACCCACCGCGAGGATCTGCCGGGCGTCTGGTATCACGGGCAGGAACCGGAAGGTGCCCGGCTCGAGCGTGGGCAATTGCGCCAGGTCCTTGTCCATGGCTGCGCCGGCCACGGCGTGCACCAGCTCGTTTCCCGATTCCCATGCATCGATGAGGTCCGTACCCAGGGGAAACGCCACCGGCGGAAACCCCTCGAACATCTCGGAGGCCAGGGCCCCCAGGTCCACCAGCTTGCCGTCCCGTTCCACCACCGTCATGGCCCTGTCTTCGTTCTGTACCGTTGCGAATTTCACGTCGTGTTCTCCGTATGCTGTCTGCCGTCTATTCTTCCACCGCACTGTCGGGCTGCAGGTAGTCCAGAACACGCCCGGCGGTCTTGCGAGCCTCGCGGGCGCAGTCGTTCAGTGCGATTCCGTGGTAGGCATTGTGGCACAGGAACAGGCCGGGCAGCGTCCCCAGGGCCCGGTCTATTCTATTCACCCGTTCCGGATGCCCCAGGGCGTACTGGGGAATGCCCCGGTCATAACGAATCACGCGAACCCGCGTCGGCGTGGCCCGGATTCCCATGAGGTCCTTCAACTGGTCCAGCACCGTGCGGGTCAGAACCTCGTCGTCGAGGCGCGCCAGTTCCGGGCGGCGGGCGCCTCCGATCATGGTGCGGAGAAGGACCTGCCCATCAGGTGCGCGGTCCGGAAACACCGAGGAATCCCACAGGGTGCCGAGGATCGGTCGATCCTCCACGTGGGGCACCAGGAAACCGAAGCCGTCGGGTTCTTCGCCCAGGTCCTGTGTGGCGAAGGCGGTGGCCAGCACTGTTACGGGGGCGTAGAAAACCTGGTTCAGATCTTCGGCCAGGGTTGCGTCATGGTCCCCGAGGAGTTCTCCGGCCACCCAGGCGGGGCAGGACAGCACCACGGCATCGGCCCCGTGGCGTGTCTCCTGGCCGTCTCCCTGATCGGCCCGGACTTCGTAGCCCGACGTGCCCCGTTCAAGGCCCACGGCACGGGCGCCCAGGATGAGGTTCGATCCCAGTTCCTGCTGCAGCCGGTCGATCAGGGACTGAACCCCGGATTTGAAGGAGGTGAGTGTGCCGCCGGGACCCGCCCCGGTGGGGCCTTTTTGACCTGCCTTTTTCCGTTCCCTGGAAATGCCCCGCATGGCCTTGAACAGTCCGCCGTACTGTGTCTCCAGTTCGTTGATCCGGGGAAAGGCCGCCCGCAGGCTCAGGTTGCCCGGGTCGCCGGCGTAGATGCCCGAGACCATGGGGTCGATGAGGTAGTCCCTGGCCTCGGGACCCAGGCGACGGGCCGCGAAGGCGGCCACGGATTCGTCCCCTTGAGGCGCCGGCTTCGCGAAAGGTTCTCCGAGCACGCGGATCTTGCCTTTCCATGTCAATATCCGGGATTTGAGAAAGGCAGGGGGCGATTCCGGCAGGCGCTCGAGGCGCCCGCGCCGGCACACGAACCGTTTACGGGCCAGTTCCGATGCCGGGAGAAGCTTCTCACTGGCGCCCAGGTCCTTCACGAGGTCCAGGGTGTCGGGCTTGTTGTCCAGGAATCCGTTGGGGCCGTGCTCGATGACGAACCCGTCGGACCGGTCGCTCCACATCTTGCCGCCCGCACGTGCTTCGGCCTCCAGCACCGTGACGGACAGGGGACGGCCGGTGGCGGCGGCGCCCAACCGGGCCAGGAAGGCCGTGGCAAGGCCCGATATCCCAGCCCCGATGACGACCAGTCGTTCCATGAAACCGCGTCGTTTCAGCCCAGTGGACTTTAGGATAACGCCTTGAAGGATGCAACCGGGGGACCTACCGCGTCGTGTCCGATCCCCAGATGAACTTGTGCCACTGCAGGTTGAGCCGCAAGGGAAGGCCGGACTCTCTCATCCACTCCACGAGGGTCGCGGGATCCAGTTCCCCCCAGGCAGGGCCCACGAGGACGGCGTGAACCTTCTGGAAAAGTCCCGCGTGCCGGGCCCAGTCCGTTGCCCACTGGAACTCCGCCCGGTTGCGGACCACGAACTTCACCTCGTCGCCACGGCCCAGGTAACTCAGGTTGTGGTCAAGAAAATGGGGAGGGGGGCGATGCTCGTCCACGTCGCCTGGCGCAGTCCCGTGGGACCAGGGGGTCTTCACGTCCACCACCTTGAAAACGGCTTCGGGGACCCGGTCCATGGGGAGGGAGCCGTTGGTCATGAGAACGGTCGTCCGATCGGCTGTCAGCAGGGCTTCCAGCAGGTCCGGCGTATCGGCCTGGAAAAGGGGCTCGCCTCCCGTGACGCAGACCTGCCCGATTCCCGGCGCCAGCGCCCGTTCGAGGACGTCCTCCGCGGTCATGTCCATCCCACCGTCACGGGCGTGGCGTGTGTCGCACCAGTGACAATCCAGGTTGCACCCGGCCAGACGGACGAAGACCGTGGGTTCACCACAGCGGGTCGACTCGCCCTGGATGCTCTCGAAGATCTCGGATACGAGCATCATTTTTCGGCTTCCGCATCCAGTTCCATCATCATTTCCGCCCCACGCGCGGCCCCCCCCGGGAGTCGGGACAGGCGTTCAAGGAACTGCCTGGCCGTGTCCGTACGGCCCAGTTTCCGGGCCGTATCCGCCGCCTCGTACAAGGCATCGCGCAGGTCCTGTCCTTCCAGATCGCCAGCAAGGGCCCGTTGATAGGCTGTCAGGGCCAATGCCAGGTCACCCCGGGCCCTCCTCTTTCTGGCCTCCAGCAGTGCGGCCCTTGTGCGGAGTTCATCGCCATCCGACCGATCTTCGTCCATCGACTCCGCGGCCGGCGGGGCGGCTGTCTCCAGGGACAACTTGCGAGCCTTGCGCTCCCGTGTGTGCTCGGCGGCCTTTCTGCCGGATACGGGGCCGCGCGTCAGGAGTCCGCCGTCAGCCGCGGACGGACGCCGATCCCCGGACGGGGTCGGAGCCTCTGCAAAGCCCGATGCCACCGCCGGCGTTGAATCGGGAGCCGGCGGCACGGCTGCCCGGCCGGATCCGACGGTTCCGCCGCCACCTTTGCCGGAAGTCTTGATTCCCAGGTTGTAAACAGATTCCGGCGCCTTGTGGGAGTCGCCTCCTGCTTCGCCTGATGCGACACCCTGACGAGCCATGTCGACCACGGCCACGGGACCTGCCGGCCGGCGGTACGATGATGGCTTTCTGGAACGATGCCGTTTCGGGCGGGCTTTTCCTGCCTTCGAGGGAGCCTTGGCCAATGGTTTGTGGAACACCGCCCGCGCTTCAGCTGGACCATCCTGAGCCCGAGACCCGTCGGTCGCCAGGTCGGCCGTTGAAACCGTCGCGGCCGTGGCTTCGGTTTTGGCCTCAGCCTCTTCCGCAGGTTTCGTTTTCTTCGGGGTGGGGGTTGCCGGCGCGACATCACCCCGTGCAGCGGCCCGTTCGTTCTTTTCGAGGCGCGTGATGCGATCGTCCAGGCCGGTTTCCAGGATGAGATGGAGCCCGACGCCCAGGGACACGAGGACCACCAGGGCCCCGGAGAAGGCCGGGGACAGGAAGAAACGTTCGATCATGGTCCGGATATCCAGTTCCTGTCCCTCGTGGACTGCGATCTTGCGGCGAGCGGCCCGGATCAGGGCCTTGCGCACATCCTGGGGAAGGTGCACGGGCTCCAGATCGGCCGTAACCCGGCGCACCTCGGTGATGGACTCCACCTCCGCCCGCAGTTCGGCGTCGTCCCGGAGGAGGTCCTCGAACTCCCGCCGGCTGTCCTCCGACATCTCGCCGTAGACGTAGTCCAGAACCCGCTTGCTGGCCTCTTCCCTGGTCATCTTTCTTCCTTGAAGGCGGTCAGTGTCCTGCGAAGACTGACCACCGCGTAGTGCATCCGGCTCTTGACCGTGTTCTCGTTCACGCTCAGGACCTCGGCAATCTGGCCGAACTTCAGTCCCTCCACCTCCCGCATGAGGAATACCTCGCGCTGTTCCACGGGCAGCCCCGCAAGACCCTCCTTGATGGCCTGGGACAGCTCCCCGGAGAGGATCCGGTGCTCACCGTCGGGCTCACGACCTGGCACGGTTTCGGACAGGGGCCGGTCGTCGGGATCGTGGCCCTGGTCCAGGGAGGCCGCGTGGGTGTCCGGCCGTGCGGCCCTCGCACGCATCACGTCCACGCAGAGGTTCCTCACGATCCGGAAGAGGAACGTGGTGAAGGAACTGTCCCCCCGGAACCTGCGGGCGGCCGAGATCACCCGCATGAACACGTCCTGGGTCAAATCGGTGGCCAGTTCGCGGTCCCCGAAGAACCTGGTCAGGTAGCCGAGCACCTTGTCTCCATGGCGATCCAGGAGCAGCCGGAAGGCGCGCTCCTCACCCTGGGCAAAACGGTGGTAGAGCTCTTCATCGCTCAACCCCTCATGGATTGAGACGGGTTTCGAGGCTCTTCGTTTTAACAGCAGGCTCAGGAACAAGTCGGATCCCTCAATATTCGAGGGTCAATTCGCTGTATTTGCCGGTGCCGCCGATGAGTGGCTCCAGCAGCATGTACTTGAAGGTGCAGGACTCGCCATCGGAGTTCTCGAAAGGCAGGACCTCACCAGTGCCGTCGAAGCGGATGGTCGTGGAGTCCGGTTTTTCGATAACATCGGTGATCCTGGCGTTTCCGTAGAGGGTCAGTTCCGGGAATTCCTTCTTCAGGCCGCCCTGGAACACGAAAAAGAAGTGGGCGCCCTTGCGGATCTCGCCCAGAACCCCGAGCATCTCCATGTGCAGGGTGACGCTCAGGTCCACTTCGTGGTCCCGGCTACCCCGGAACACGGGACCGTCCAGGACCAGGTCGCTCACCCAGGGATTGCCCTCGCGTTCGTCCAGTGCGGTTTCCTTTCCACTGCCCTGTACACACCAGGGACGGAGGATGATGAAGGGATTGATGACCCCTGTCTTGGGCACCCGGTCCCCCCAGAAGTTCTCCCGGGCCGGGGCCAGTCTGAATTCCTCGTCCGACTCCGGGGTGAAGGCAAGCCGGGCCTCGGAGCCCCAGGACTTGAGCAGGAAGTTGGCCCTCTCCCGCGCTTCGCCCGATGTCTGGCCGTTGCCCAGGCGATCAAGGAACTCCCGGGATGCGGCCTGAAGGAGTTCGGGGCGGGCCTGATGCAGGAAACCGGCCACCACCTTGCCGGGGAATGTCATGTGGGTGTACATGGATTCGTGGTTGTTGATCATGCCGTCGGTCTCGTCGCCCAGGGACTCGGCTCCCATCAGGAGCACCACGCCAGGCCCGGACAGCGGGGCCTTTTTCAGGGCGTTCCTCAGGCTCTGTGCCGATACCCAGTCGAATCCATAGAGGCCGTTCTGGACCTCGATCCCCAGTGTCCTGTGCCATCGGTCCGAGGCGTCTTCCGAATCCCGGTACAGTTGTCGCAGGGACTGGGATGCCACCACCAGGACCTCGTGGGGGTAGGACGACGACAGGTAGGTCTCCAGGGCGGGCCATGTCAGGTAGTCGTCCGAAACCACCTCGGTGAACAGGTTGCTCGACGCCAGATCGCCGGCCAGGGACGAGCCCTGGACTCCGAAGGCGTCGCCGAACTGATGGGCCACCACGAGGCGCCGCCGGCCCAGGTCGATCCCCGATGGGTCCACTACGGCCCCCTGGACCAGGGGCGTGGCGAGGAAGGTTCCTTCCTCCGGGTCCTGTTTCAGGGTCTGGCGTACCAGGTAGGGGATCGCCACGGTACGCAGGGTCAAAGGCCCGCCGGCGCCGTCGGTCCAGGTCATGGATTCCCCTGACAGGCCCGCCACGGCACCCACGCAGTCGCCGGAGGCGCAGTGCTGGACAACCGCCCGTTGCTCGCCTTCCTTGTTCCGGTAGGTCCCGAAATCCAGCCGTACGCCGTCTTCGTCTTCCAGTCGTCCCGAAGTGACGTACTGGTCGAAGCCCTGTCCGGCCAACTGGTCACGAAGGCCCGCCAGCTCTGCGGAACCGGCGACCCACTGGTCGAATTCCGCCTCGGTCCATTGCTCCTGAACGTTCGACATGGAGGCTGTCGGTGGTTCCGGGGCCACGAATCCGTCGAGGCTTTCAACCCCTGCACCGGATCCGCACGCCGCCAGCGTCATCAACCACGCGGTTCCCAGTATGACTGGTAGCCGCCGGATGTTGGATATCCCGTAGCCATGTGATTTCTGATTCATTGGATCCCTTCAGTCCTCGTCGAGGCGCTTGATCAATTCCAGCATGTGGGGGGACACGGGTCTGCGCTCCTGGAGGTTCGACCGGCCCAGGAAGGAGTGCACGTATCGGGCCAGCACATCGACTTCCAGGTTCACCGGGTTCCCCGGCGACAGCCCGTCGAGGGTGGTGCCGGCCAGGGTGTGGGGGATCAGCATGAGCGTGAAGCCCTTGCCGGTGACCCCGTTGACCGTGAGGCTCACCCCGTTCACCGTGACCGAGCCTTTTTCCGCCAGGAAGGCCAGCACTTCCCGACCGGCATCTATAGTCACCTCCCGGGCGTCGCCGAAAGCCTTGTTCTGCCGGACTGTGCCCACGGCGTCCACGTGGCCGGTGACGATGTGACCACCGAACCGTCCGTCCGCCTTCATAGCCCTTTCCAGGTTGACCTTCTGACCGGAACGAAGCCGTCCCAGGGTGGTCCTGTCCAGGGTCTCGGACGAAGCGAAGGCCTCGAATCCCGCGCCAAGGACACGCTCCACGGTGAGACACGGTCCTTCCACCGAGATGCTTTCGCCCAGGACCAGCGCTCCCGAATCGAATGCGGCGTCGATGACGAGGGTAGCCCCGCCCCGCTCACGCCGCACGGAACGCAAGGTCCCTGATGTCTCGATGATCCCTGTGAACATCGAAGGTTCCTCCCCTGTCGGCGGACCCTAGTGTAATGTCTCCGGGTTTGATTGGCTAGCGGGACCCGGGTTCCATCTCGACCATGATATCGGGACCCAGGCGGCGAGTGTGGATCACGGTGAACTGCAGGGCATGGTCGAGCGTCCGGATACCCATGTCGTCGCACAGGGGCCGGGCGGAAGGGTCGCCAAGGAGGCGCGGGGCCATGAACAACAGGAAACGGTCCACGAGGCCTTCCTTGATCAGGGCGGCTGCCAGTTCGGCGCCCCCTTCGACCAGCAGGCTCTGAATACCCCGGTTTCCCAGCTCATCGATGACGCCGGACAGGGGCACCAGGCCATCCCGGCCACCCAGGCCCACCACTTCGACGCCCTTTTCCTTCAGCGTGGCGATCCGGGAGGAGTCGCCGGACTTCGTGGTGAAGACCAGCACCGGCGAGTCCGCCACCGTGCGCACCAGCTGGGAGTCCGGCGCCAGGCTGGGGGTTTCGTCCACCACGGCCCGAACGGGCACGCCTCCCGACCGGACCAGGGTGGGGAGCAGGAGGGGATCATCCAGTCGCGCGGTACCGGCGCCGACCATCACGCAGTCACAGTGTGACCGCATGCGGTGAACCTGTCGTCTCGATTGGGCGGAGGTGATCCAGCGGGCCGACCCGTCGCGTTGGGCGGTCTTGCCATCCAGGGTCGACGCCATCTTGAGGGTGACCAGGGGCCTGCCGGTCCCCACCCACTTGATGAACGGGGCGTTGAGGCGCCTGGCCCGGGTCTCCAGCAGTCCCGTGTGTACCTCGATTCCCTGGTCGCGCAGCTGCCCGATGCCTTTTCCGGACACCTTGGGATTGGGGTCGATCATGCCCACGAACACCCGCCGGATCCCGGAGTGGGCCACGGCGCCGGTGCAGGGCGGTGTCCTGCCCTGGTGGCAGCAGGGCTCGAGGTTCACGTACAGGTCACATCCTGGCGCGCGGAATCCAACGGCCTTCAACGCCTCCACTTCCGCGTGGTCGCGTCCCGCAGCCCGGTGCCAACCCCGGGACACCACTTCACCATTTCGGACCAGGACGGCCCCCACCATGGGGTTGGGCGACGACTGTCCGGCCCCGCGCGCGGCCAGCCCCAGGGCCATCCGCATGAATCGTTCGTGGACCCTGACGTCCTTCATTTCTTCCTGGCCTTGGCTTTCTTCGATGGGCGGCGGGACCGCTTGCGCCGGCCCAGGAGGGTCTTGATCTCGTCCTGGAAGGCGGTGATGTCGGTGAATTTCCGGTACACGCTGGCGAATCGAACGTAGGCCACCGGGTCTTTATCCCGCAGGAAGTCCATGACCTGTTCGCCGATCCACTGGGTTTCCACTTCGCGGACCACCCGGTCCTGGATGCGTCCCAGCAGTCCATCCACGAATCCTTCCAGGTCCTTGAGGGGAATAGATGTCTTTTCACAGGCCCGTATGAGCCCCTCGAGGACCTTGGTCCGGCGGAATTCTTCCCGTTGGCCGTTCTTCTTGACCACCACGGGAATGAACTCTTCGGGGTGTTCGTAGGTGGTGAAACGTCGTTTGCAGGATTCGCATTCGCGGCGGCGACGGATGGACCCTCCGTCCCCTCCTGCCCGGGAGTCGATCACCCGGCTGTCCGGATCTCCGCAGAAGGGACACTTCATGGGGTCACCGCTGAAGTTGTTCCATGTCGGTAATCAGGTCAAGGCGTCGCTGGTGCCTGGGCTCGAAATCGGCTCCCAGGAAGGCGTCCACGATCTCCAAGGCAAGGGTCGGCCCCAGCAGGCGGCCGGCCACCACCAGGATGTTGGCATTGTTGTGCTGCCGTGCGAGGCGGGCGGTGGTCACGTCGTGGACCAGGGCGGCCCGGATGCCCGGAACTTTGTTGGCCGCGATGGACATGCCGATGCCGGTGCCGCAGACCAGGAGGCCCATATCGACCTGCCCCGTGGCCACGGCCTGACCCACCAGGCGGGCAAAGTCGGGGTA
>JADHTP010000108.1 GCA_016784945.1 Deltaproteobacteria bacterium
ATCCGAAGGATGCGAAGGGGGACGGTCAACGAGCAGATTTTCGAAAGCAAACGAAAAGACGGCACGGTCGTAATCAGAGGGCCTTACTACCTTTACAGCCGCACAGAGAAAGACAAGTCATTCAGCCAGCGTCTTACGGTAGAGAAGGTTGATCGCTACCAGGAGGAGGCGGAAAACTGTCGCCGTTTCAAGACACGCGAGGTAAAGCTGGTAACGGTTCGGAACTCGTTGCAAAAGGGCCACAATGCACTGGACCGTGGCTGGGGCTGACGCGATCATTGCTCTGCGTTGCTGCAAACTCAGTGGCCGTTTCGATGACTTCTGGGAACGTCGGTCAGACGCCAGAATGAACGCCGGATGAATTCATCTCACAAATTTGACGTGCGTCCGAGGGCCAAAGGCAGGGCAAACGCATCAAAATGCTGAAATAGAAGCTACGCACGACCGATAGACAACGTGAACGACAAATAGGGGGTCATAGGGGGGCGGCGGCCCCCTTGAGTCAGGGACGGCGGTGGTCTACTGATCTTCGAGGTAGATGTCGTGGTAGACGGTTTCGAGGCGGTCCTTGTGGCGCTTTTCTTCGTCAACGAGGCCCTGGATCAGGGTTTCGACCTCGGTGCCTTTGTACATGGTGAGCCACTGGCTGTAGAGATTGACGGCGTTCTGTTCCATCTTCATGGCCGTGACCATGATTTCCTGGGGTGAACTGCGGGGGCCCAGGTCCGTTTCGATGAGGTAGTCGGACAGCTTCAGGTCCTGGGGGACCTCGCCCGTGGCCAGCACGCCGAAGTCCTTCTTTTCCTGGATGGACCGGAACAGGGCCTCGTGGTGCACCTCGTCGGCGGCCAGCTCTTCCAGCAACTGCTTCGCGCCCGGTTCCTTCACCAGTTGCGCCGCGGTGCTGTAGAACTCGTGTCCCTTCTGCTCCATCTGGATCGCCAGGTCCAGGATCTGCGCGTTGGTCACTTTGTCTGCCATGGTTGCCCCCAGTTTCGCACCGGCGGATCATGCCCAAAAACGCACGCTCGGTCAACGGCTTGACCCGGTACCCAACAAACGCAATGATCTTCCAGTCAAAGGAGATTCCATGGCCCTCACGAAAAAGAGCGAGTTCATCCCAAAGTGGATCGCCTGGGAAACCACCCAGCGGTGCAACCTGAACTGCGTGCATTGCCGCTGCAGTTCCGACGACGACGCCCCCCAGGGTGCTTTCACCACGGAAAAGGGCAAGGCCATCATGGACGATATCGCCAGGTGGGTGAAGCCCGTGATGGTGCTGTCCGGCGGGGAGCCCCTGGTGCGACCCGACATCTTCGAACTGGCGCAGCACGGCACGGACCTGGGCTTCCGCATGTGCATGGCCACCAACGGCGTCCTGATCAATCCCGAGATCTGCGCGGCCATGAAGGCAACGGGCATCCAGATGGTGTCCCTGTCCCTGGACGGGCCCAACGCTGCCGTACACGACGATTTTCGCGGGGTCCCCGGTTCCTTCAACGGGATACTGCGGGGCGCGGGGCTCCTGAAGGAGCACGGGATCCCCTTCCTGGTGAACAGCTCCTTCACCCAGCGCAACCAGGCCCATATCGCCGACACCTTCCGCCTTGCCAAGTCCCTGGGCGCCCACGCCTGGTACCTGTTCATGATCGTGCCCACGGGTCGCGGCGAAGACATCACGTCCGAACTGATCGCCCAGCCCGACTACGACGAGATCCTGGAGTGGCACTACGAGCAGGAAAAAAAGGAGACCGACATCCTCATGCGGCCCACCTGCGCGCCCCACTACTACCGGATCGTGCCCCAGCTGGCGAAGAAGGACGGTTCCCGCTTCAAGCGACGGGACCTGACCTTTTCCACTGGGGCGGGGAAGGGATGCGTGGCGGGCCAGACCATCTGCCTCATCGACGCTTTCGGGGGCGTGCACCCCTGCTCATACATGGAAACCTCCGCGGGAAACGTGTTCGAAACACCCTTCCGGGAGATCTGGGAAAAATCGCCCCTCATGCTGGCCATGAGGGACTTTGACGCCTACAAGGGCCGCTGCGGCGCCTGCGAGTTCAAGAACGTGTGCGGCGGCTGCCGGGCCCGGGCCTGGTCCGCCACCGGCGACCACCTGGAGCAGGAACCCCTGTGCGACTACGTGCCCGTGCGGGTGAAACGGGCGCAGGAGAAGGGAGGGGCCCGGATATGAACAGACGGAACATCGTACTGGCATGGGCACTGTCCCTGGTTTTCGCCGCCGGCTGTTCCGGCGGGGGCGGCGAGGGCTACGTCACCGGCGTGCTGGAATTCGAATACCGCACGGCCCGGATCGTGGGCAGCGCCGTGGAAATGGGGGACCTGGACGTGCTTGCCCGCACGGAACCAGCTGGTGGAGATCACCGAGGCCGTTCCACTGGATTGATGCGGGCGGTCAGCGGGTGAGCCATCGAGATTGGCGGATGGTCACGGCCGCGGCGGGGTAGATCCACTGCAGGGTCAGCAGGGAAAACACGGAGTACAGCACCACGTAGACCGCGTCCAGGCTCCTCTCGCTGCGGAGGTATACAGCGCCGTGGACCAGTGAGAACAGGACCGCCACGGCCAGTGAACGCAGGACCAGGCCCGGGTGCATTGCCACGGCGATCCATCCCGCCAGCAGGAGATACAGGCGCAGGGGGATCTGGACGAACCGGGCCAGGGCGTCCACCACCGCCGGCAGTCGGCGAAGGTGGGTCAGCAGGGCAGGCGCAAAGGACAGGTAGACCAGGCTCTCGCGGATGTTGCTGCGGGCCCACCGCAGATACATGAGGGAAAGGCCCCGGTAGGTGGAAGGGACCCGCGTCCTGGCCACGCCGGTGGACTGGTACACCGTGTCCCACCCCCGGCGCAGGACCAGGTTGGTGAGATGGTGGTCGTCCCCGTTGTGGCACCGGCGGCCCAGGAACCGGTAATCGCGCCAGGCCCGAAGCCCGTCCCGGATGGCGGCCATGCGGTAGGCCGTAAACGCCCCGGGACAGATGAACACGCTGCGCAGCCGGGACTGGTAGGCCCGCACGAAGTCGAAACCGATGCGGTAGCGAACGCCCAGCATGCGGGTCAGGAGGTTTTCGGGGCGGTTGATGACCTCGATGCGTCCGGCCACGGCACCCACCCTGGCCCCACCGACCAGGGCCGACACCAGGGAACGCAGGGCCTCGCCGGCCAGCACGGTGTCCGAATCCACGGTCACCACCACGGGGGTGGCCACCCGTCGGAACCCGGCGTACAGTGCCCGGCGCTTGCCGCGGTTTTCGGGCAGGCGCACCAGTTCCACCCGGGCGGGATCCAGGGCGGCCGCCCTTTCCATGTACGCCCAGGTGTGGTCCCGGGAACCGTCGTCCACGGCAATGACCCGGACGCGGTCTGCGGGGTATTCGGACCCCAGGATTGACCCGATGCACTCGGCCACGGTGGCCCCCTCGTTGTAGGCGGGGACCAGCACGGTCACGTCGGGCAGGCGCGGGTCCGTTGCGAGCAGGGCGGGCACGGGCCGATAAGTGAGCCACAGGGCCACGCGCCACACCATGGAGACCGCCACCACCGCCGCCATGACCGCGGCGGGCCAGGCCACGAAGGGGTACAGGCCACCGAGCCACTCCCGGGCATGGAAGAGCTTCGACGGCCCCAGGTCCAGGTACAGAGCGGCCGTCACCACGGCCATTCCGCCCAGGAGGATGACGATCCGCTCCAACACGTGACCCGCCGGCCGGGGGCAGACGTCGCCCACCACCGCGGAAGGCGACAGACCGGGGGCACGAACTGGTGTTCCGATGGCCATATCCGTTGGACGCTATTGTAGCGGCATCATTCGGAAGAGGGGGTGTCGTCCCTGGCCGGCGCGGGTTCTGCCGCCGGCTCCTCCGGGGTGGGTTCCGCGGCGGCCTCGGCTTTTTCGGCTGCGGCCTTCTCTGCGGCGGCCTTCTCTGCGGCGGCCTTTTCGGCATTGACCCGGACGGCCTCCACCAGGGTTGGCCTCGCGTCCGGGTTCTCCACCAGGGCCTCGCCCATGGCCTTGTCCGCCAGGGTGCCCGCGGGCGGGGTTTCCAGGGCCAGGGCCGCCTTGGCCTTGGCCGGCGGAACGAACTCACCGGGCTTGATATAGCGGTAGACCAGTTGGTCGATGTCCCCGCAGGAGGCCTCGAAGTTGGGGGTCATGCGGATGGCGCCCGTGGGGCACGGCTCCACGCACAGGCCACAGAACATGCACTTGCCGATGTCCACGGCGAAGTCGGTCATGCCCCTTTCCTTGGCCTCGTTCTTTTCCACCACGATGAAGATGCAGTCGATGGGACAGGCGGTTGCGCACAGCTTGCAGGCCGTACACTGGGCCGGGTCCACTTCCACGAACCCCCGATAGCGCGAAGGCAGGGTTTCCACCACGGGCACGGGAACCCGGTCGGGGTACTGGATGGTGATGGGTCGGCGCATGAAGTTGGCCAGGGTGATCGCCATGCCCTCGAAAATGGAACTGGAGACATTCCAGATGCCCTTGAAATAATCGGTGACGGGATTTGCGGCCATAGTCCAAAACCCCCTGTCAGCCCAGAGGCCGGGCACGGAACTCTAAAGGAACGGGTTCACGTGAAAATCCATGGGCCCGTTCCGGACGGTCTTGATGACCTTGTTGATGAAAACGGCCCCGACCACCAGGCCCAGTCCGAACAGGACACCCGATGCGATCTGCTCCACCAGGCCGCCAACCAGCGCGGTCCACGCCGCCGCCCCGAGGAACACCACGGCGCCCAGGGGGACCAGGAACTTCCAGCAGATCACCATCAACTGGTCGATACGAACCCTCGGGAGTGTCCACCGAAGCCAGATCACCACGAACACCATGAACAGGGACTTCATGGTGAACAGGACCCAGCCCAGCAACGTCAGCCACAGGGAGCCGGCCTGTACGGCGCCGGCCACCGCCGGGATCTGCCATCCGCCCAGGAACAGGGCGGTCATGAGCGCGGACATGATGTACAGGTTGCCCCACTCGGCGAAGAAATAGAACACGAACCGCATGCCGGAGTACTCGGTATTGTAGCCGGACACCAGTTCGGACTCGGCCTCCGGCAGGTCGAAGGGTGTGCGGTTGCCCTCGGCGAGGGAGGCCACGAAGAAGAAGAGGAACGCCGCCAGGGCGAAGGGATTGTGGAACATGTACCACTGCCACGGGAACCCGCCCTGTGACGAAACGATGGTCCCGAATCCGAGGGAGCCCGCCATCACCACCACGGTGGCCACGGCCAGCCCTGCGGGGATCTCGTAGGACACCATCTGGGCCGCGGCCCTGAATCCGCCAAGCAGGGACCACTTGTTGGCCGATGCGAAACCGCCCACCATGATCCCCACCACCACCAGGCCGGTGACGGCCAGGACGTAATACACGCCCACGTTGAGGTCCGACACCACCAGGAACTGGCCGAAGGGGATGGTCACCAGGGTGAGGACCACGCCCAGCATGGCAAAATAGGGGCCGACCCGGAAGAGGACGGGAAGGGACTTGGGCGGTATGAAATCTTCCTTCAGGAAGCACTTGATTCCGTCGGCGAGCCACTGGAACAGGCCCTGGGGGCCCACGCGGTTGGGGCCGATCCGGTTCTGCATCCGCCCGGCCACGCGCCGCTCGAACCAGGACGTGATGCCCGCGAAAAGGGCAAACACGGCCAGGAGCAGGAACAGGGACAACGCGGTGTAGGCGGCCAGCAGCGCCCACATGGGGGGAAGCGTGGACGCCTCGCCGTCAAAGCCCACCCATCCCGTCAGGAGGGTCAGCACGTCCGGTGGGAAAACCAGAAAAGACACCTGGAAGGGCGCCGCCTTCACGGGTCCGTTCAGGGACAGGGTCCCTTCGAATCGCGCCTGCTCCACGCCCCATGAGTCCACCAGCGCCCGCGGCAGTTCGGCCCGGATCTGGCGGTCGCTCACACGCACCGCAGGAATTCGCACCCGGGGGGCCTGGCGCGAGGTCCCGTCCGGCGCCAGCAGCTTGCCGTCCAGGAAAAGGCCGAAGGACGAGTCCATCCCCTGGCCGAACCCGCTGCCGTAGACGATGAAGGTGGCGTTGAGCCGGACCGTCTCGGGCTCGAAGTCCGTGATGTGGGCCGCTTCGGCCCTCAGGGGAAGCGCCAGTCCGATCAAGATCGCGACCGGCAGCAGGGCTCTGATCCGCATTCGGCACCTCGCCGCAGATACGGCGCGCATTGTAGGCAATGGTATTCCCCAGTGTCAATGAGATGTTGGGCGTCTCGATAGAGGAGTTTGGACTCCCTGACGGATTGGCACCCAAATCCACCGTCAAATCTGCGTCAGAGACGGCGGATACGAGTGCTTTGGCAAGGCAGCAAGCCGATTTGGGCGCAGGCGTACTGGATGTACGTCGAGCACCTAATTGGTGAAGCTAACGCAGCCAAAGTGCCGTAGCCGTCGTCGAATCGCGATGCAGGCGGTGAATTTGGGTGGCAAGACATGGCTTCCCTTTTACCTTCCTATTCCTTAAAATATCTGGGGTTTATGCCGTCCTCAAACGGGCGGGCACATCTGGGAGGTTCCCAATGGTCAAGTCGTTTTCCGCCTGTCCGTTCTGCGTGATCCTGGTGGTGGGTCTGTTCATGGCGTCCTGCGGTGGGGGTGACACCCAGAGCAGCGACGCCGATGGCACGGCGTACGATATCCAGGTGCCCGACTACGTGGACGATGTGCCCGTGGACATGGGTTCGGAACTAGGCCCGCCGGAGTCGGGCCCTGAGGTGACGGACGAGGGAACGGAACCGGAGGACGTCGGTCCCGAGGACCCGGGATACGACGGGGAACTGCCTCCCAACTGCCCCGGCGCCGCCGGCTGCCCCTGCAAGATCAACAACGACTGCTACAGCGGGTTCTGCGTGGACACCATGGAAGGCAAGGTATGCACGGACCAGTGTTTCGTGGAAGAGGACTGCCCAAAGGGGTGGACCTGCACCGTGTGCGCCACGGCCCCGGACACGCTGTACTGCTGCGTGCCGCCTTTCCAGACCCTGTGCCAGCCCTGCAAGAACGACGAGGACTGTATCCCGCCCTTCGGCGGCCAGGGCAAGCTCTTCCAGTGCATCGAGTACGGGCCCCAGGGCCGATTCTGCGGGGTGGAATGCGAGACCACCAATGACTGCCCCACGGATTTCGAATGCGTGGGCGTGCAACTCGAACGCGAATTCATCCAACAGTGCCGGCCCGTGGGCGGAGAGGACTGCCCCTGCACCGACAAGTACCAGCAGGGGGGCTACCTCACGGTCTGCTTCAACGAAAACGAGGCCGGACGGTGCTGGGGCGAGAGGAGTTGCGACACCGAGTGCAGCGCCCTGGTCCCCGCCATCGAGGAGTGCAACCTGGTAGACGATGACTGCAACGACAAGGTGGACGACGCGGTGCCCACCAAGGTGTGCCCGCTGGAGAACATCTATGGGACCTGCGAAGGCCAGACGTTCTGCGTGACGGGCCAGGAAGTGTGCCAGGGATCCTACGCGTCGCCCGAGGTGTGCAACGGCCAGGACGACGACTGCAACGGCCTGACGGACGACGGTTACCCCGACCTGGACCTGGACGGCATCGCGGACTGCGTGGACCCGGACATCGACGGTGACGGGGTCCTCAACGGCCAGGACAACTGTCCCACTGTGCCCAACGCGAACCAGTTGAACAACGACTATCCCGAAGACAACAAGGGCAATGCCTGCGATGACGACGACGACAACGACGGCGTGCCGGACCTGGTGGACAACTGCCCGTTCGTCAAGAACCCGGACCAGGTGAACCACGACGCGGATGACATGGGTGACGTGTGTGACGACGACGACGACAACGACACGATCCTGGACTTCCTGGACAACTGCAAGTTCATCGCCAACGAGAACCAGGCCAACCTGGACGGAGACCCCTTCGGCGACGCCTGCGACGAGGACATCGACGGGGACGAGATCCTGAACATCGTGGACAACTGCAAGTCCGCCTACAACCCGAACCAGAAGAACAACGACAACGACGAACTGGGCGACGTGTGCGACCCCGACGACGACAACGACACCGTGCCCGACGACGACGACAACTGCCCCTGGCACGCCAACGCCAACCAGTCCGACATCGACGAAGACAAGGAAGGGGACATCTGCGACTGCGACATGGACAACGACGAGGTGGACAACCCCAACCCCGACTGCCCCGACCCGGACCCGGCGGACAACTGCCCCACCCTGTTCAACCCCGGCCAGGAGGACCTGAACGACAACGGCATCGGTGACGGGTGCGAGGACGACTGGGACGCGGACACGATCCCCAACGAGGACGACAACTGCCCCTGGACCTTCAACCCCCTGCAGGAAGACCTGGATTACGACGGATTCGGGGATGTGTGCGACGACGACAGGGACGGGGACGACGTGCTCAACGACGTGGACAACTGCCCCGACGTGGCCAACACGTCGCAACTGGACCAGGACGACAACGGCATCGGTGACGCCTGCGACGGGGACATCGACGGCGACGGCGACCCCAACGACACGGACTGCGCGCCGCTGAATCCCGACGTGGGCCACCTGGCCCTGGAGGCCTGCAACGAAATCGACGACAACTGCGACGGGCAGACGGACGAACCGGACGCCCTGAGCTGCCTGGTGTACTACTTCGACGGGGATGACGACCAGTACGGCAAGGAGTTGTCCAAGTGCCTGTGCAAGCCCGAGGGCTACTACGATGCCGTGGTGTCGGGGGACTGCGACGACACGGATCCCTACCGGAATCCCGGGGTGCAGGAGATCTGCAACAACGGCAAGGACGACAACTGCAACGGCAGCGAAAACGACGAAAACGCGCTGGAATGCACCAAGTTCTATTTCGACAACGACGGCGACAACTGGGGCACCACGGACTTCAAGTGCTACTGCTCGGCCGTGGGCGACTACAAGACCAAGTTCAGCGGGGACTGCGACGACGCGGACCCCCAGGTCAACCCCAACCAGAAAGAGGTCTGCTACGACGGCAAGGACAACGACTGCACCGGGACCCAGAACGACGAGAATGCGCTGAGCAGCAAGGCCTTCTACTACGATGAGGACGGGGACGGCTACGGGACCCAGGCCTACAAGTACTTCTGCTACGAAAGCGGCTTG
>JADHTP010000109.1 GCA_016784945.1 Deltaproteobacteria bacterium
CTCAAGGAAGCCGGGGCGCCCTTCGTGGTGGCCACGGTCATAGGGACCCGGGGGTCCTGTCCCCGCAAGGCAGGCGCCAAGATGCTGGTGGCCGGCGATGGCCGGACCTTCGGAACGGTGGGTGGCGGAGCCGTTGAGGCACGGGTCATCGAACGGGCCGCGGCCCTGATGGATTCCCCGGATGTGGTCCGGTTCGAGTGGGAACTGGGTTCCCGGGACGCGGGCGAAATGCACTGCGGCGGGCGAATGGAGTTCCTGCTGGAGCCGTACCTGTCCGGTCCCCGTGCCTTCGTGTTCGGCGGGGGGCACGTGGGCGCCGAACTCTGCCGGGTCCTTGCCATGCTCCGGTTCCAGGTCACCGTGGTGGACAAGCGGGAAGGACTGCTCACCCGGGAGAGACTGCCCGGCGCCCGGATGATCCACGCCGATCCCGTGGAGGCCGCCGGGGACCTGGCCATTGGCCCCGAATCCTACTGCGTCGTGGTCAATCCCAGCCACGAGCAGGACCAGGAGACGCTGGCCGTGCTGGTGCGCAGGCATCCCCGGTACCTCGGGCTCATGGCATCGAAGAAAAAGCGCAAGGACGTGTTCGCCGCGATCCGGTCCCAGGGCGTTCCGGCTGGGGACCTGGAGGCCGTGCACTGTCCCGTGGGCCTGGATATCGGTTCCGAGACGCCGGAGGAGATCGCGCTTTCCATTGCCGCCGAGATGGTGCAGGAACTGCGGAAATAGAGGATGACGGAAGTGACGACAACCCGTTTCGTCAGACCCGGCTCCCTGGAAGAGGCCGTCGGGATCCTGCGTGACGGGCCCGGGAAGTGGACCCTCCTGGCCGGGGGAACGGACCTGCTGGTGCGGATGCGGGACGGCGCGGTTCGTCCCGAGGGTGTCATCGACCTGACGGGCGTGCGCGAAATGTCCGACATCGGTGTGGTGGAAGGGCATGTGGTCGTGGGTGCGCTGGTGACCCACGCGCGCCTGGCAGGGGACGACGTGGTTCGGCGGCATGGCATGGCACTGGCCGAGGCCGCCGATCTCGTGGGATCACCCCAGATCCGGAACCGGGGCACCCTGGGCGGCAACGTGATGAACGCCTCTCCCGCGGCCGACGCGGTACCCCCGCTCTTCGTCCTGGCGGCCGAAATAAGGTTGGTGGGCCCTGCCGGCGAGCGCTGGGTTCCCGTGGACGAATTCGCCACGGGGCCCGGGATAACCGTGAAACGGGAAGACGAAATCCTGGCTGCCGTCCGGTTCGAGGCCGAGGGAGGGACCTTCCGGTCGCGGTTTGCCAGGATGGGCACCCGCAAGGCCCTGGCCATTGCCAAGGTGAGCGTGGCCATCGGTGCCCGCCGGGCCGGGCCCGGGGGCGATCTGGATCGCGTGCGGGTCGCTTTGGGTGCCGTTGCGCCCACGGTGATTCGTGCCCGCAAGGCCGAGACTCTCCTGGAGGGCGCCCGGTTGTCCGAAGCCACCATCGAGGCGGCCGCGGCGGCGGTGATGGACGAGGCCCGGCCCATTTCCGACATTCGATCCACGGCGGAATACCGGCGGGAAATGTGCGGCGTGTTGACACGTCGGCTTCTCAATGCGGCGGAGGGGGAATGAGCCCGAAAAAGCGCCGCTTCAGCAGGACCTGGTTGCTGGGACGGCCGGAAACCCGCGTGGACGGCCTGGCCAAGGTGACCGGTGAGGCGCGCTTTGCCGGGGACATGGACGAATCGGACCAGTTGTACGGCGCCGTCCTGCGGTCCCTTCATCCCCATGCCCGAGTGCTTTCGGTGGTGACCCACGAAGCCGTTGCCGTGCCGGGCGTGGTGGCGGTCCTGACCGCCGATGACATTCCGGGGAGTCCCCTGGTGGGCGGCGTCATCCGGGACCAGCCAGTCCTGGTCACGGACCGGGTGAGGTTCCTGGGGGACGGCATTGCCCTGGTGGCCGCCGAGACCGAAGAAGCCGCACAGGACGCGGTCGAACGGATCGGGGTGGAATACGAGACACTGCCCGTGGTGGACGACCCCCGGGAGGCCCTGGAAGCGGAGTCCCCGCTCGTTCACGACGATGGCAACGAGGTGGTGCACCACGTGGTCCGCCACGGGGATCCGGACGCGGCCTTCGCCAAGGCCGAGTCCATCTACGAGAGATCCTTCACGACACCCCGGATCGAACATTCCTACATCGAGCCGGAGGCCGTGATCGCGCGCCCGGTGGCCGGGGGGGGCGTGGAGGTCATCGGCTCCATCCAGAACCTGTTTTCGACCCGCCGGGCCCTGGCGTCCGTGCTGGGAGTGGCTCTCAACCGGGTCACCGTGCGCCACGCGGTCATCGGGGGATCCTTCGGCGGCAAGGACGACGTGATGACCATCATGGCCTGCCGAGCGGCGCTCCTGGCCCGTCGGTGCGGGCGGCCCGTCAAGATGGTGAACACCCGCGAAGAATCCATGCTGGAGAGCTACAAGCGTCACCCCTATTTTCTCGATTACCGGGTGGGACTGGACGGCGAGGGGAACCCCGTGGCAATGCGTATCCGGGCGGTGGCCGATGCCGGCGCCTACGCCTCCACTTCCCCCTTCGTCACCTACCGGTCCGTGGTCCAGGCGGCGGGACCCTACCGATGCCCCAACGTGTGGACGGACCTGTACGCCGCCTACACCAACAATCCGTACACCGGGGCCATGCGGGGGTTCGGGTCACCCCAGGTGAACTTCGCCGTGGAAGGCCTGGTGGACGAGATCGCCGAGGACCGGGGCATCGATCCCCTGTCCTACCGCCTGCAACTGGCCTACAAGGAAGGCGACGTCACGCCCACGGGACAGGTGCTTGGCGGGCATGTGGTGAGCCTGCCTGAGGTGTTGAACAAGGTCGGTGAACCCAGTGGGTTCGTGGACAAGTGGTGGCGTTACCGGGCTGCCCGTTCGGCTCCGAAGGCCTTCCGGCGGGGCATCGGGCTGGCCTGTTCCTACCGGGGAGTGGCCCTCGGGGCGGAGGGCGTGGACGCCGCTGCGGCCATGGTCCAGGTCCAGTCCGACGGGTCGGTTCTCGTCAGTTCGGGGATCACCGACATGGGCCAGGGCGCCCAGACAGCCATATCCCAGTGTGCGGCCGAGGTCCTGGGCGTGAGAATGGACCAGGTGGGATTCCTGGACACGGACACCTCGCGGATCCCGGACTCGGGGCCTACCGTGGCTTCCCGGGGGACCATCATGGGGGGAAGTGCGGCGGCGGAGGCTGCCCGACGCGTTGGAAGACGGATGCTCGACGTGGCGTCGGAAATCACCGGGTACTCCGCCGGCGACCTGATCCTCAGGGAAGGGGGGGTATGGCGGTCCAGGGTCGGAAGGAGACTCCAGCCCCTGTATCTGAGTTTCGAGGAACTGGCCGGAGAGTGCTTCAATCGCGGGCGAAGCCTGGCCGCGCTGGGCTGGTTCAACGCGCCCCCCACTTCCTGGAAAGAGGACAGGGGACAAGGGATCGCCTACTTCACCTACGTGTACGGCGCCAACGTGGCCGAGGTCGTGGTGGACACGGAAACGGGCCGGGTGCGGGTGGAGGAATTCTGGGCCGCTCACGACGTGGGCAAGGCCGTCAACCGCCAGGGCGTGACGGGCCAGATCCACGGGGGTGTCGCCATGGGCATGGGCTATGGACTCTACGAGGAATTCGAGGTGGAAGAGGGAAAGCCCAAGGCCCTGAATTTCGATGAATACCTGATCGCCACGGCCATGGACGTGCCGAAGATGCACGCCATCGTGGTGGAGAATCCCGATCCGGCGGGTTCTTTCGGTCAGAAGTCCCTGGGCGAGCCGGCCAACGAGATCGCCGCTCCCGCCATCGTCAACGCCATCGCAAATGCCACGGGTCGGCGGATCAGGGACATCCCGGCCGGTCTGGAACGGGTTCTGCTGGGACGAAAGCTGACGCGATCGGGACCCCGGGGGAGCGAAGCGGCCCGGGAGACGTCCTGCAAGACCGGACGGGGACACACATGATCCGGAACGTAGACATCGTCAGGCCCCGGGACCTGGAACAGGCCCTCGACATGAGGGCCGAGCTGGGCGAACAGGGCCTGCCCGTGGCCGGCGGAACCGACGTGATCGTGGAACTGCGCGGACAGAGGATCTCGGGGAAGACGCTTGTCGACCTGTCCCGTGTCGAGGCGTTGAAGGGCATCACGGAAGGCGACGACGGCATCCTGGTGGGGGCCCTCACCACCCACGAGGAAGCCTCGGGATCGGCTCTTCTGCTGGACCGCGCCACGGCCCTGGCCCAGGCCTGCGGCGAGGTGGGCTCCCTGCAGATCCGGAACCGGGGCACCCTGGGGGGCAACGTGGCCAATGCCTCGCCCTGTGCCGACGGACTGACGGCCCTGATCGGCCTGGCCGGCATTGCCCTGGTCGCGTCCACCACGGGCGAGAGGGAAGTCTCCGTGGAGGACCTCATTGAACGACCCTACAGAACCGGCCTGGGCCCTGACGAGATCATCGTGGGATTTCGCATTCCGCGGTCCGCCGCGGGCGCCCGGTCCCACTTCGTGAAGCTGGGGCGGCGTGACGCCCTGGCCATCAGCCGGATCAACGCGGCCTGCCTGATAGAGACGGACGGCGCCACCGTGTCGGCCTGTCAACTGGCCGTGGGATCGGTGATGCCCCGCACCGAGCGGGTCCGGGAAGCCGAGGCCGCGGTGGAGGGGGCGCCGGCCAGCGGTGAAACGGCCCGCCTCGCGGGTGAGGCCGTATCCCGACGCATGATCGAGATGTCCGGCGTCCGGTGGTCCACTCCGTACAAGGAACCGGCCGTTGGCGCCGTGGTGAAACGGGCGGTCCTGGGTGCCATGGGTCTGGGGGACGAGACGACGGGAGCCGGACTGATTTGAGTGGGAAGAAGGACAACGGTCGATACGCGGTCGGCCTGACGGTCAACGGGGCACGACGGGATGTGGTGGTGCAGGCGGGCGAAACCCTCCTGGACCTGCTGAGGAGGCACCTGAGGCTGACCGGCACCAAATGCGGGTGCGAAGTGGGTGAATGTGGCGCCTGCACCGTGGTGCTGGACGGCAAGGCGGTCAATTCCTGCATGGTGCTGGCCGTCCAGGCGGACTCCTGCAACGTCACCACCATCGAAGGCCTGGCCGACGCCGACGGATTGCACCCGCTGCAGGAGGCGTTCCTGGAAGTCGGCGCCGTGCAGTGCGGGTTCTGCACGCCCGGCATGCTCATGAGCGCCTGGGCCGTTCTCCAGGAAAACCCCGGTCCCACCCGGGCCGAAGTGACGCGGGCCATTGCAGGCAATCTCTGCCGGTGCACCGGCTACCAGATGGTGGTGGACGCGATCATGCAGGCCGCGAAGAAACCGGATTGACCCCGGGATCAGTACCCTTTCCCATGGACCATGGGGACGAAGCGCACCCGGAACAGGTCCCGCCTGACCACGCCTGACGGGGTCTTCTTCAGGACCACCAGGTCCTGACGGTGTTCGCCTACCGGGAGGACCATCAAACCGCCTTCCACCAGCTGATCCAGGGGGGGCTGGGGTGTCTTGGGCGGGGCGGCGGTGATGATGACGCGGTCGAAAGGGGCCTCTTCGGGCAGGCCCAGGTAGCCGTCCCCCTCCACCACTTTCACGGATCCGTAGCCCAGTTCCGCCAGCAGGGCGGCGGACCGGCGGGCCAGGTCCGGCACGATCTCGATGGTATGGACGACGGCGCCCATTTCGGCCAGCACGGCCGCCTGGTATCCTGACCCGGTCCCGATTTCCAGGACCTTCATGCCGGCTTCCAGTTCCAGGGCCTCGGACATGGCCGCCACCACGTAGGGCTGGGAAATGGTCTGTCCCAACCCGATGGACATGGCGTGGTCTTCGTAGGCGTGCTCCCGGCTCTCCTCCAGGACGAAACGGTGTCTTTCCACCTTTCGCAGGGCCTTGAGGACCGCGGGATCCTCAATCCCACGTGCCTCGATCTGGGCGGAGACCATCCGTTCCCGCAACCGATCGTACACGTCGCCCTCCACCGGCGGGAACGAGGCCCCGCATCGCGGCCCCGCGCAGGCCACCGCCCAAAGCAACAGGGCCGACAGGACCGTCCACCACCGACATTCTGGTGGATCTGACTTCATACCCGCCAGTATAGCCGGGCTGGGGGCTGATCGTCGATCGCAGATCGCGGGGATCACACCGGTCGCGGTTTTGACACCCCGAAACCTTGTTCCTACAATCGTTTTGCGAAATACCATGGCGGAACCGCAGGAGGAACACGTTCATGACAAGGCTCACTGGATACCTGGTGGTGGCGGTTATGGTGCTGGCTCCGGTGGAATCCCGGGCGGACGATGCCAAGGAAAAGCCCGCAGTAAAGCCCATGACCGTGAAGGAGGCCATCCAGGTCCTGCCCACGGCTCAGGAGGAGGAGCTTCAGCGGGCCAACCGTTCCCTGAAGGATGCCTCCAATCTCCTGAAGAAATGGTCCGGCCCCCTGTCCTCCATCGTGGACCAGGCACCGGGGGACATCGATGTGGCCGGCCGGGTCCTGGGACTGGTCCACGGGCGCGGCGACAAGGGATGCGAGTTCATTGCCCGCCTGGTGACCAAGAAGCACACGGCCTGGGTCAGGAACGTGATCCAGCGCTATTCCGCGCTCCCCCGTTGCGATGCCCTGGAAAAGGCCGTGGCCGGTATCCTGGAATGGGCGCCGGACCCGGACTCGTCGTCGGAAGCCGCACACCTGCTCAACGAGGTCTTTGCCATTGTCCGGGACGGCAATGGACGATTCCTCCACGAGTCGATCTGCCGGTTCGTCCGCCAGGGCTCGGAAGGTTTCCGCCGTTCAGCCATCCAGACCATCCTCGCCGCACGGCCGAGTTGGGGCGACGCTTGCCTGATCCAGGCCTACATGGACGAGCAGCGGTTGGACAAGCCCTCGAAGACCGTCCGTCAGGACATGTTGGGTGCGGTGTCCGAGTACACCGGCGTGGACTCCATTCCCACGCTCATCCTGGCACTGAACCACGAGGAAGACCGGGACCTGGCCTGCGAACTGCTGGTGAGCAAGGGAGAGGACGGGGCCAAGGGCCTGGTGTTTGCCCTTCGAACCACCAACGCTAGCTCCGAGGGCATCAGTTTCTGCCTGAACCAGGCGGGCAATGCCGCCGCAAACTCCCTTCTTCCCCTGCTGGACCACCACTCCCAGGCCATTCGTGAGTTCTCCCTGAGTTTCCTGTCGAAATACCGGACACCGGAAGCCCTGGATGCCCTGAAGAACCGCTTCGATGACGGGGGCCGGGGTATCGATCGCGGGCGGTTGCTCCTGATGATCGCCGGCTATCCCGTGGGACAGATGCAGGAAATGCTGGTGTCCGCCCTCAGCGACCCCGACCTGGAGATGCGCCTGATCGCCCTGGACGCCATGGAACACTCCAAAGCCCCGGAGTTTTCCAATGCCCTGCTCCTCGCGGCTGAAATCGACCTGTCCGAGGCCGTGCGGAGCCGCGCCCTCGACGTGATATGGCACCTCGGCGTGGAGGGCGGCGAGGCCCTGGCCCTGCGCATGGCCCAGTACGAAAAGCCGCTGGTGGCGGTCAGTGCCATTCGCATCGTGGGGTTCATGCATGACAAGGAGGCCTACGAAGTACTCCAGCGGATGGAGAAGTCCATCGACCTCCTGGTGGTGGCCGCCGCAAAGGAAGCCCTGTGGATCCAGACCTTCGAGGACCCGGACAGTAACCCTTCCTACAAGACGCCCACCGATCCAGGGAAGCACGAAGAGGGCCGGGAGGTGAAGTGTGAAGGGGGCTGGGCCGACGTCCTCGGTGACGACGACCCCCTGGTGGTGGTGCTCCCCGGTGGGCCGGGCATGGACTTCACCTGGGCCAGTCCGTACCTCGATGAACTGTCCGACGACGCTACCGTGGCTTTCCTGGAACCCGTCGTGTCCCAGGAGGCCGTCGACGGAACAGTCCCCCGCCTGGTGACCCCGGAAACCCTCCGTTCACTGCTCCAGGTCCTGGAGCGCGAACGGTGTGTCCTGCTGTCCATGGGCCTGGGCGGCACCTCGGCCCTGTGGCTTTCCAGCCTTGTACCGGACATCGTGGCCGGTGTGGCCGTGATCAGTTCCGCCTTGCCCGGACACCTCCAGGGAATGGACGACGCCCTGGTGGGGCGGCTGAAGGAGCCATTCCGATCCCTGGCGGATCCCCTGGTGGAAGGCCAGACCCTCTTCAGGACGGAGGCGCTGAGCCGGTACCTGGCCCGGATCCTGGCCCCGGCGCTGGTGGGCGACGAGGACGGAGATCCCTGGGACATGCTCGACATTTCCTGGGATGTGGCCCAGACGGGCCGGACCTTTGCCGTGCTGTCCCGACCCGAGGTGCGCTTCGCACCCACGGAGTTCCCCGGACCGGTCCTGTTCATGTTGCCGGTCAAGTGGTTTTCCGAGCCCTACGTCCAGACCTACCTCGATATCCAGGCCATGGCCCCGGATCGCGTAGCGATCAACGACACTTCCGATTGCGGGCTCCTCCCGCAGGTGACCTGCGATTCCGAGGTCATCGATGACTTGGAAGACTTCGTGAAGGCCGCGTTCCGGGGGAAAAAGTGATGGAAACTGGATCCCTGCCGGAACAGGCTGCGGGGCTTGCCACCCGCATTGCCGGAGAAGTGGAGCACGCCTTTCTGGGAAAGAAGAGCGTCGTGGAGCATTCCGTGGTGGCGCTGCTTGCCCAGGGCCACATCCTCCTCGAGGACGTGCCCGGCGCCGGCAAGACGGTGCTGGCGAGGGCACTGGCAAGAGCCACCGGGGGCGTGTTCCGGCGGGTCCAGTTCACAGCCGACCTGCTGCCCTCGGACATCACGGGTGTCAACGTCTACTCGGCCCAGAGCGAACAATTCAATTTCCACCCGGGACCCATCTTTGCCAACGTGGTCCTGGCTGATGAAATCAATCGGGCAAGCCCCCGGACCCAGAGCGCCCTACTCGAAGCCATGAGTGAAGGCCAGGTGACCACGGACGACGCCACGCGCCAGCTGTCATCGCCTTTCCTGGTCATCGCCACCCAGAACCCCCACGAGCATCACGGGACCTACCCCCTTCCCGAGTCCCAGATGGACCGGTTCCTGGTGCGCCTCACCATCGGTTACCCCGACAGGGACGTGGAGCGGCGGGTGGT
>JADHTP010000110.1 GCA_016784945.1 Deltaproteobacteria bacterium
TGCCATCGTCAACCGGTTGAATGAAACCAAGTCCCTGCACATCATCACGCTGGAAGATCCCATCGAGTACATCCACCACCGCAAGAAGAGCCTGGTGAACCAGCGGGAAATCGGTCGTCACACGAAGTCCTTTCCGGTGGCCTTGCGGTCGGCGCTGCGGGAAGACCCCGACGTGGTGGTGGTGGGTGAGATGCGCGACCTCACTACCATGCGCCTTGCCGTGGAGGCCGCCGAGACGGGCCACCTCGTTGTGGGCACCCTGCACACGCCCAACGCCGTGGGCGCCGTGGAACGGCTCATCGAGGCGTTTCCCGCGACAGAACAACAGCAGGTGCGGCTCATGCTGGCCGATTCCCTCAAGATGGTGCTGGCCCAGCACCTCATTCCCAAAAAGGACGGGCCCGGTCGGGTGGGATGCTTCGAAGTCCTGGTCTGCACGCCCGCCGTGGGCAACCTGATCCGCGACAACAAGATCAATCAGCTGCCCGGAATCATGCAGACCGGCAAAGCCGCAGGAATGAAGACCATGGACTCGGCACTGTTCGAGCTGATGTCGACGAGAGCCATTTCCTCCAAGGAGGCCTACGTCAGGGCCGTGAACAAGGAACCATTCCAGCACCACGTACAGAACCGTGACGGGGAGAGCAGTTGACATGACCGGGAGACGGCCAAGAATCGACGATCTCCTCGAACTCGTGGTGGAAATGGGTGGATCCGACCTGCACTTCGCAGTGGGGCAGCCCCCCATCATCCGGGTGGTGGGCGAGATCAGGCCCCTCCGCCTGAAGACCATGTCGGCAGCCGACTACGACCAGATCGTGGGTGCAGTGGTCCCCCCCGATCTGTGGCGGCGTTTCCAGGCCGAAGGGGATCTGGACTGGGCCTACGAGGCGAAGGGCGTGGGCCGGTTTCGCTCCAACCTCTTCCAGCAGGAAAACGGTCCTGCCGCGGTCTTCCGACTGGTCCCGTCCACCTCCATGAGCTTTGCGGAACTGGGTGTACCCGAGGAGGTCGCTCGTCTGGGCGACTATCCCAGCGGGCTCGTGCTGGTGACCGGCCCCACCGGATCGGGCAAGAGCACCACCCTGGCCTCCATCATCGACCATATCAACGAGAACCGGAAGTGCCACGTGGTCACCATCGAGGACCCTATCGAATACGTTCACTCCAACAAGAATTCCCGGATCACTCAACGCGAGATCGGAACCTCCGCCAGGACCTTCAACGACGCGTTGCGTGTCGCCGTCCGCGAGGACCCCGACGTGATCCTGGTGGGGGAGCTCCGGGACCTCGAAACCATTTCCATGGCACTGCAGTCCGCGGAAACCGGCGTCCTCGTTCTGGCCACCCTGCACACCAACAGCGCGGCAAGGACGGTGGACCGGATCATCAACGTGTTTCCATCAGAGGAGCAGGACGCCATCCGGACCATGTTTGCGGGCGTCCTGCGCGGGATCCTGGCCCAACAGCTTCTGCCCAGAAAGACGGGGGGACGAATTCCCGCCGTGGACCTCCTGTTCTGGACCACGGGCCTCCCCAACATGATCAGGGAAGGAAAGCCCCACCTGATTCAGAACCTCATCCGGACGGGACGTCGCGCCGGCATGGTGGCCATGGACGATTCGTTGATGGACCTGGTTCGCCGGGGCGTGGTTTCCGCCGAGCACGCCCACGAGAAGGCCCTGGACAAGAACGAGTTCAGCCGGGTCCTGGCCACCAAGTTCGGATTGTCGGTCTAGACTGCCTTGACGATGCAAACCGGCCCATTGTATAGTCCGCCCGTCGCCCGAGTGGGCGGTTTCTTTCGCCGTTTCGATGTGACTTTGTCCGCGCCAGGCAGGTGAGCCTAATGGAAAACAACGACAAGAATCCCAAGGACGTGCACGAGCTTCTTCTGTCGGAAGACGAGGAGTCGGGCAAGACCTCCTACGATGACGATGAAGTCGAGGACACACGCCACAAGGGTCCGTTCTTCACCACGCCCGTCATCGTGGTCCTGGTGGTGCTGGCCCTGTCCGGCATCGGTCTTGGGATCATCTATTCCGACCCCATCCTGACCGAGCAGTTCGAAGCCCTTCTGGCCGGCGAACTGGGTGAGTACAAGGAACAGCTGCGCAAGGCCCAGGAAGACCGCATCCGGGAAATCGAGAACCTCACGTCCAACAAGTACGGCAGCCTGACCCTGTTCTACTCGCCGCGGGACTCCAAGGTCATCATCGCCGAAAAGAAGTTCACCATGGACTGCAGCGCCCACACCGATGAAACGCTCCTGCTCGAGTGCCTGCGGGGGCAGATGGACTACAACCAGAATCCCGTGGAGCGCCAGGTCGACAACAAGTCCCTGCACCTGGATCATGAAAAGAAGGAAATCATCGAGTCCATCCCCCTCAACGACATCCCCATCCAGGAAGCTTCCGAGGACCGGACCATCATTTACCGGTACGAATACCAGGTGACCATCGACCGCGAAGGCTACTATCCCCGCGTCTTCTACATGACCGGCGACAAGGACCGCCCCGCCATCAAGGACGTGGAGATGCTGTTCTGGACCCAGCGCGGGCCCGGGATCTTCGCCGTGGACTTCCGTGGCGCGGACCTGATGCCCAAGCCGGAGACCGCCAAGGAAAACTACAAGCTGGCGCGCAAGGACGTTCTCTGCGTTCAGCGCGAGGTGGAAAAGAAGCGCAAGGAAGGCAAGAACATCTCCGACAGCACCGTCGATGGCATCTACCTGGAAGTCCTGAACCGTCACGGATTCAAGACCTTCGGCGAATGGAACCGCATCGACGAAGCGCTGAACGAAGACAAGGCATGGGTCGAGGAGTTCAACAAGGAACTCAAGGCGCACAAGTGTAACTGACCTCGATCTCGAAACACCATCGACAACCAGGGCCCTTGCCATCCAACGTGAAATGGAAGGAGGAATCCGTTGAAAGCCGTAGTGCAGCGGGTCACCAAGGCCCAGGTATGCGTGGAAGGCCGCAGTACCGGTTCCATCGAAACCGGCCTCTTCGTGATGGTGGGATTGCACGTCGACGATGACGCGCAGGACCTGGACTGGCTGGTGGGCAAGGTGGCCAGGCTGCGTGTCTTCGAAGACGATGAGGGTCGCATGAACCGATCCGTCGGGGACATGGGCGGCTCCCTGCTGGTGGTCAGTGAATTCACCCTGTACGGCGATGCCAGGAAAGGCAACCGCCCCTCCTACGCAAAGGCCATGTCCGTCGAACAGGCCCGAGCCTTCTGGCCACGAGTGGAACACGCCTTTCAGGCCACGGGGATCCCGTGTGCCTTTGGCGAGTTCCAGACCATGATGGATTGCCATCTTGTCAACGATGGCCCCGTCACTCTCATCCTCGACAGTTCACCCGGGAAACTGCCGCGATCCTGACCCATCCCTTGCAACGCCGCTTCAATCATGGTACCTAAACGCCGCTTTGCGCAGGGCGATTAGCTCAGCTGGATAGAGCGTTGGTCTCCGGAACCAAAGGCCGTGGGTTCGAATCCCGCATCGCCCACCACGAAGCACTCGTAGCGTCCCGGCAAACCACGGTAGTCGATCCCGCCGGGAAAGGCGGTTCGTCATGTCACACTGCGTACTCATAGCCGACAACCTCGCCCCGGTGGCCTCGGGCGTCCTGACCGATGCGGGATTCACCGTATCCACCCGCCACGGGCTCGACGAGGACCAGATGGTGGATGCGGTCAAGGGCTACCACGGCGTCCTGGTCCGAAGCGCCGTGAAGATGACCAGCCGGATCATCGAGGCCGGCGATTCGCTGAAGGTGATAGGCCGGGCCGGCATCGGCGTGGACAACATCGATCTGTCGGCCGCCGCGCAAAATGACGTGGTGGTCCTCAACGTGCCCGGCGGCAACAGCATTACCGCGGCCGAGCACACCCTGGCCCTCATGTTCGCGCTGGCTCGCAACATCCCCGCCGCCGTGGCCTCCCTGTCGTCCGGGCGCTGGGAACGCCAGGCCTTCGCGGGCCGCGAGTTGACCGGATTGACCCTGGGTATCGTGGGCTTCGGAAACGTGGGGCGGATCGTGGCCGATCGAGCCCTGGGGCTCAAGATGCGCATAACGGCCTTTGACCCCAACGTGCCGGCTTTTGCCATGGAAGGGCTCGGGGTCCGGCCCGCACGCTCCCTGGACGAACTGCTCAGCGTGTCCGACATGATCACCGTGCACACGCCCCTCTCCGACGAAACCCGTGGGCTCATCGGGAAAAAGGCCCTTGCCACCATGAAGATGGGGGTCATGCTCGTCAACGTGTCTCGAGGCGGCGTGGTGGATGAGGACGCCCTGTACGACGCCTTGAAATCGGGACACGTTTCCGCCGCTGCCCTGGACGTGTTCCAGAAGGAACCCCCGGTGGACAGTCCCCTCCTGACCCTTCCCAACGTGGTGGCCACGCCCCACCTCGGGGCCTCCACCAAGGAAGCCCAGACCCGCGTGGCCGTATCCATCGCCGAGCAGGTGCGGGATTTCCTTCTCCACGGCAGGAAGTACGGGGAAGTGACCGCCTGAAGATCAGGGAATCCACGAAGGCGGGCGAATACCCTTGACAGGCAGGTCGTGCGCGAGGACTGTCAGTCCGCCTGAGCCCGAGGAGTCAACGTGTCCAACTGTCTCATAATCGCCGGTCTCCAGTGGGGAGACGAAGGCAAGGGGAAGGTCACCGATCTCCTGGCCGGCCGTGCGGATATCGTGGCCCGCTACCAGGGCGGTGCCAATGCCGGTCACACGGTGGTGGTCAACGGCCGCCAGGTAATCCTGCACCAGGTGCCTTCGGGTATCCTGAGTCCCAAGGCGACCTGCGTCATCGGTCCCGACGTGGTGCTCGATCCCGAAACCCTCCTGGCCGAAATTGAAAGCCTCCTGGCTTCCGGCGTGATGACCGACACCTCCCGACTGGTCATCAGCCGCGCCGCACACGTGGTCCTGCCCTACCACAAGGCCCTGGACGGCCTGCGGGAAAAAGCGGCGGGCAAGAACCGCATCGGCACTACCGGTCGTGGCATCGGCCCGACCTACGAGGACATGGTGGCCCGCCGGGGTGTCCGGTTCGCCGACTTCTGCGATCCCGAGCGTCTGGCCCGGCGGCTGGACATGGCCCTGCCCGAACGCAACGCCATCATAAGCCATCTGGGTGGCGATCCCTTTTCACGTGACGACCTGGTGGATCGTTCCAGGGACCTTGGCAACGTCCTGTGCCGGCACATCGGTGATTCCGGTGCCGTGCTGGCAAAGGCCCTTGACGCCGGCCAGAACGTCCTGTTCGAATCGGCCCAGGGTACGCTGCTCGACGTGCTCCACGGCACCTATCCCTTCGTTACGTCTTCCACGACCACGGCCGCGGCGGCCTTCCCCCTGTCAGGTATCGGTTCGCCGCAATCCCACACCACGCTGGGCGTGGTCAAGGCCTATACCACCCGGGTGGGATCGGGTCCCTTCCCCACCGAGGACGAGGGGGAGTTCGGGACCAGGCTCCAGGATCAGGGCGCCGAGTTCGGGGCCACCACGGGTCGCCCCCGCCGCTGCGGTGCGCTGGACTTTCCCACGCTGCGGTATGCCGTGCGTGTGAACGGGGTGGACAGGATCGCGCTGACCAAGCTGGACGTGCTCAGTGGTCTCGATTCCGTCCGGATCTGTGTGGCCTATCGCCTGGGAGACGAAACCCTGGACGTGATACACCCCGACCACTTCTTCGATCCCGGGCTGACGCCGGTGTACGAGGAGATGCCCGGTTGGAAGGACGCCCTCACCGGCATACAGGAACATTCCCGCCTGCCCGAGAAGGCGCGCCTCTACGTGGATCGCATCGAACGGGAACTGGGCGTTCCCATTCCCATCATTTCCACTGGTTTCGAACGGGATCACACCATCGTGCTCGAGGATCTTTGGAACTAGCCCACCGCATCTGATATCATCAAGCGCGTTCCGACTGGTGTTCCCATGGCCACTCCCGAAAGCAAGTATCCGCCTATCCCCGGCATGCACCACGTTGTATCCACGTTCCGGATCCTCCTGGCCGCTCACCCGCGGACGGTGGATCGCCTGTCTTCAGCCCTGTCGCCCTTCGGTTACAACCTCGATACCGCCACCGAGGGCCACGAGGCCCAGACCGCCATTCAAAAGGGTGCCTGGGACCTCATAATAGGCAGCACGGACCTCCCCCAGATGGACGGATTCCTGCTTCTGAGATCCATCCGGACCAACCGGGAAACAGTGGAGATTCCCTATCTCATGATGGTGGGATCCGCCGAATCCCAGGACGAGATCAAGGCATTCCAGCTGGGCGCCGACGAAGTGGTGCCGGAGAAAACATCCGACGTGGGCCTGCGGGCCAGGGTGCGGGTTCTTCTGCGGCTGTCCACCTACCGTCGACGCCTCCAGAACGAAAAGCGCATGCTGGGCATCAAGGTCGCCGAAAGAACCCGCGAACTGGTGGAGATCACCATGGCCACCGTGGCCGCCCTGGAAAAGGCCACCGAACTGTCGGACCCCGAAACGGGACACCACATCCTGCGGGTGGCCACCTACTCGACGCTCATCGCGGACAAGGTGGGCTTGAGTTCCGAACTTGTTGAAAAAATAAGACTCTATGCGCCCCTTCACGACCTGGGAAAGGTGGCCGTGGCCGACCGTATCCTGAAGAAAGAGGGCGTGCTCACACCCGAAGAGTTCGAAGAAATGAAGCTCCACACCAACCACGGACACGAACTTCTCATGGCGGCGCAGGCCGACGAAGTGGCATGCAACATTGCGCTGAGCCATCACGAGCGGATCGACGGCAGCGGTTATCCCAACGCCCTGAAGGGGGAGGCCATCCCCGTGGAAGCCCGTATCGTGGCCATTGCCGACGTCTTCGACGCCATGACGACCGTGAGGCGATACAAGGAAGCCATCCCGCCCGACGTGGCCATGCGGACCATTACCGTAGAACTGGCCAATCGCTTCGACACCGGCGCCACCGCGGCCTTCATCCAGCGGTTCGACGAGGTGATGCAGGTCTTCGAGAGCTATTCCTGAAATCTATCGAACGATCTGCAGCGAGCGGCCGTCGGTCCGGACGGACACCTTTCCCACCAGCACCCGGACGAATCCCTTGTGGTCCATGTCCTGGATGATCCCGTCCCGTCCCGCGAACACGCCGCTCGACACCCGTACCTTGTGCCCAACGGCGAGGTCGGCGGTGCCGGATTCCCCGGCTGAACGGAGCCGCTTGCTCTCTTCGGCCACTTCCAGGAAATCCGAGGCCGGCTTCCAGGCCACGTACTCCCAGATGGGCAACAGGGCGCCCAGCACCTCCAGGCAGGTGCCTGAAAAGCCGCCGCTCTTCGGTTCACCGTCATCAGCATCGAATCGGACGCCCAGGAAGATGAGGAACTCCTCGTTGAGCACCTCTTCTTCCAGGCGGTCCACGTGGCCGCCGTTGAATTCCGAGGCGGGAATCTCTTCTTTCGAGGAGAACCGGAAGAACACGGCAGCCGGCAGGGTCCGAACCCTCTCCACGAAGGTGGCCCGCTCGAAGGGGACCCGACACCGGTTGAGGAGGTTCATCACGTCCAACCAGGCCGTGGAGTGGAGCATGAGGCCCACTTCGCAGCCCTGCTGATCGATCCGGAACCCCAGTGTGGCGTGCCTGTGGTGTTCCCCGGCATCCGATATCTGGTCCGGCAGCGAGATGCGGCTGTCCAGCAAGGGCACGATGGCCCGCTGTTCATCCTGGTTTCGCGTGAAGAAGAGGACCAGTTCGCTGACGCTCTTGGCGTTGAACACGCTGGGGGTGTGGGGGGTCACGTCCCAGAAGAACCCGTAGTCGCCCGAAAGTCCCTGGTGTATCAGGCTCCCCAGCGCCTTCATCTGTTCGCGGACTGCGAGCCTCTCCATGTTGAACATGTTCGAAGACCACTTGCGCTCTTCGAAGGCCGAGTAGGCCCGTTCGTCGAAGCCTTCGAATTTCTCGTCAAACAGCAACCGTTCACCTCGTTCTGGCGGCGCCCAACAGGAACGCTAGTGTAGTGGAACGCCAGATCAAAGCCAATAGACCCCCTGGACCTGAACACCGACTTTTGACTAGACTCGTCATCCTAGGAGGTTCACCATGCATTCCGTCAAGCCCGAAGACCTGTCGCCCCGGGACAGCCATCGCCTGTTGACGAGCCTGTTCATCCCGCGCCCCATCGCCTTCGTGGGAACCATTGGACTGGACGGCACCCCCAACTGCGCCCCGTTTTCCTTTGCCAACGGCGTATCATCCAAGCCGCCGGTCATGATGGTCTCAGTGAGCGACGGGCCCGGGGGGAACCCCAAGGACACGCTTCGGAACATCCAGGACACGGGCGAATACACCGTAAACCTGGTGACGCGCACCATGGCCAGCCGGATGCACGAGGCTTCGGGTCGATTCCCCCCCCAGGTTTCGGAGTTCGAAAAGGTGGGCCTGGCCATCCGCAGGTCACACTTGATCGACGCCCCCGGGATTGCCGAATCGCCGGTGACCCTCGAACTGAGGCTTCGTGAGACCATCCGGCCCCAGGGGACGCGCACGACCCTGGTCCTTGGTGACGTGGTCCTCTATCACGTGGACGAGGAACGCCTGGTCGGCGGTGAACTGGTCCCGGACGGGCTCGACGTGGTGGGTCGCCTGGGCAAGGACACCTACGCCGTCATCAACGACATCTTCCGGCTGCCGGCGGTGGAGGTGCCCAAGTGAGTCGGAGCCCTGATCCCGACGCCCTCGCCCTGCGTCCCGACTCGTCGGTGGCCGTTCTCACCGGTGCCGGGATATCCGCGGAGTCGGGCATCCATACCTTCCGTGACGCGGGAGGCCTTTGGGACCAGTATGACATGGAGGAGGTCGCCACGGAGCCCGGATTCCTCGCCGACCCGGCACGGGCCTGGAAGCTCTACTCGGAATTGAGGGCCCACGCTTCGACCTGCAGGCCCAATGCCGCCCACGCGGCCCTGGCCACCCTGGAGGCAAGGCTGGAGGAACGCGGCCGGTTCACCTTGATCACCCAGAACGTTGACGGACTTCACCAGAAAGCCGGCAGCAGACACGTCATTCCCATCCACGGTTCCCTGTTCATGTCGCGATGCTCCGCCCCCGAGTGCCCCACGGCAGGCGATCCCTT
>JADHTP010000111.1 GCA_016784945.1 Deltaproteobacteria bacterium
TCTGGCCGCCCCCTACGTGGATCCCAGGGCCAACGAGACGATCATCCTGAACGCGGCGAAGATGGTGGACTATGCCCGTCGGGGGGCACACGGTGTGATCAACGCGATCTCGTTCCACTGCATGCTGGGTACGGTGTCCGCCTCCATGACCGAACGGATCCGCCGGGACCACGGCCGGATCCCGATCCTCAACCTGGTCTATTCCGGGAAGGAGGCCGCGGAGACCCGTACGAAGATCGAGACCTTCGCCCACCAGGTCAAGGCCTTCGCCCGACAAGGCAAGGCGACTCCCGAACCTCGCCCGAAGCTCCCGTCCCGGTGGAAGTGGCCGACATGACGAGGCGGGACTCCTGGTGACGATGAATCCGGTGGGTCGGGCTTACATGTTCTCGGCGATGAACCCGTAGTACCGGCCCATCCAGTAGGCCAGGAGATAGTCACCCGGTTGGTGGATCTGCAGGGGATCGGCCGTGCAGTCCTTCCGTTCGTAGGGGCTCTTCCAGAAGAAGAACGTCGCCGTGCACCGCTGGGCCGCAGGGATGGGAAACTGAGCCATGGAAGCACCCAGCCTGCTATCGCAGAAGTGTGGATAGAGCGAGGTGTTCTCGATGGTCAGGACCTCCTGTGTCGCCGGAAACTGCCCCAGTGTGCAGATGGCGTCCCTGACGGCGGTAGGGACGGGACCGTCGCCGTCGGGATCCGGGTCATTGTGGGCCGCCCATGCGAAGTTGTACCAGGAGTTGTGCAGGCCTGCCGCCGCCTTGGGGTTGTCCGCTACCATGACCTCGTCCCGTAACGCCGCCTCGAGCAGAGGCCGTAACTCGGGGTCGTGTTCGAACATCAGAAGGCCCTGAAAGGCCGCAACCGCCATGGACACGTTGTTGAAGTTGGTCTTGCACCCGTCGTCGCCGATGTACAGGAACGTCATGTCGAAGTAGTCGGTGAAGGGCGTGGGGGTCTGGAGGTCCCATGGGAGACACGCCTTCTCGCCGCTTTTCTGCAGCAGGCAATTGTCATAGAAGCCTTCCAGGTCGCTGCGACCGCTGGCTTCGATGGCCATGCGGATCCAGCTGAGGCTTTCCGCGGCCAGGAAGCCGGGGGTGCCGGCCAGGGACATGGGATACAGCAGGCCGTGTTCCGTGATGCGCCCGTCCCAATCCACGAAGGTCAGGTCGTTGTCCATGAGATGAACGCCCACCTGTTCGATGAGTTGACGGGTCGTCTGCTGGACCTCTGCGTCGTCCACCAGCTTCATGATGGTGCCGAGGGCCAGCATGTGCCCGGCATACTCGTCCTGCGAGACGTTGTCCAGCCAGCACCAGCCGGCAAATTCGTCCAGTCCGCAGTGGCTGGTCCCGGTCCAGTCCATGGTCTGGTTGTCGATCACCCAGACGCAGCCGTCCTTGCGGATCTGCACCCACTTGTTATCGTCCTTTTCCACGTCGACCACGTAGTCGTCTTCGTTCTCGGTGCAGGCAATCCCCTCGACTCCCGGGGGGATGAACTGACGGGTGAACACGCCCGGAACGCCGGTGATCGCCATCCGGGTCTTCTCGCCTTCGAGGAGCAGCTTGATCGTGGCCAGGGCGTCCGGCGATTGCGTCACTCCATAACGGAACGCCTGGGATGCCAGATAGAGCCCGCTCCAGAGCCCGTCGTTTTCGCCGGTGTGGAACCGTTCCACGTCCTGCCAGGTCGCCTGGTCGAGGGGCACAGAAGGCTCGAAGCAGGGGCCTGCAACACCTCCCGGACAGTCCACCTCGACCTTTTTCAGGGTGACGTCGGTGATCCACTTGAGGTCCGGATGGATGTGGACCCGCACGGCCAGGTCGTCGTACGTCTGCGCCTTTCTGGCCAGAGTCTCGGTGGTTGCCAGGGGATCGTCCGGGCACGCCCATTGCATCGTCTGGCTGTCAGGCGTTCCGGAATCGGTCTGCAGATCAGTCCCGGACTGCGTGGTACCGGAACAGCCTGGCATCAGCACCCATGCCAGCAGGCAAACGGTGGTCCTTCTCATCTTCTGCACCCCCGAGTGTGAGGATCTGCGATTGCTTCTCGCCGAGCGGAGTATCCGCTGAAACCTCCCGACGGTCAAACACCCCGGGAAACAGTCCGATCCAGGAGACTCGCAACCACATCCATGCCGGGAGTGTAACCTACATTTCGCACATTCGGTAATCGGTTTTTCGGAATTGCTGAATCTGGATAGTTCAGCGATAACAGTCGGTTGGCTACTTGTAGCTGATGGCTCTTACCTCCGCAAGCGCCATTAGAATCCGCTTTTCCTCCAGATCGATGGCGCGAAGCTGCTTCAAGTCCTCACGGAATTGCCGGTAGCGCCTACCTGCTCGAAGCATCCGAAGCGACATGCCTTGTTCAAGAGCGAGCTGGAGGTCGCTCCCGTGTACATCAAGAAGCCCCTGCGTGCGGTGGGCCTTATCCATGAGGATAACCGGACGTGGTGCGGGCGAGTAGTCCAGATACGGAGCGCCGAATCGAGCGACCCGGTCGTTGCAAAGCCCACGCCGGAGCCGACCTTTGAGCCTTCCGGTCCCGTGGACCATCCCCCGGCCTGGGCCAGTCCCTCGTCAGTGGAATCCCTGGGCCGGGCGAAGGAGGAGGTTCGACTGGGCGAGCCAATGGCCGTTGGCGGCTATCTCGATGCAGTCCACCTGGGCAATGCGGTGCACGGATTTTTTGCCGCCGACCGGCCCGGCATGGACCGGAACGATCGTCTGGACATGGCCAAAGTGCTCCTGGTCCGCTGGGGTGTGACCGACGCCTTGAAAGCCGCGACCGACAAGTCCGTCCTGGGGCTGTTCATCCACCTGCCTCTGATGGGCATGCTCTGCGAGATCACTACTTCCGAGATTGAAGCGGATTGACCGGAGTAAAGTCCACGTAGTCCAGAATCTGGTGGAAGCCGTCCGTCAGTGTGATGTCCGGTAGGATCTCCGATTTTCCTCCCAGCGCCTCTCTCTGCCGGGCCAGGTCCTCGTCCGTCCAGCAGGTGACCCGTACCAGCCGATCCCAGCACGCCGGGTCATAGGACTTGCCGTGTCGGGCCCAGGCCGTCAGGACACCCGCATCCTTCCCCATGAGCATGTCCCTCCGCGCGGCACGACGCCGGCGTTGGGAGTTGACCGGATAGGCATGGAACTTTCATCCACGGAAAACCCTCCGGGTCAGGGTATGGGAGTCTGGGGAGATGTCGTTGGAGGTAGGTGTTTTTTCGACCCGGCGACTGAACGCAACCAGGGGCTCTGAATGCGGGCGCGGGGATGCGGCGCGCCTGAATCCATAGTCCGCAGCTACAAAGGTGCCCGGTCAGACCACGGACTGGCCGTCGGGGACGTCGGTTGGGAAGGCCTCTTCGTCCAGACCGGTGCCAACGAGGACGTTGGCGCCAATGGTTCTGCCCGCAGGGAAACGGGTTCCCTTGCCAACCACGGTGATGCCTCCGGACAGGTGGGAAGGGAAGTCCACGTTGGCCCCGTCCGTCACGTCCGGGCGGCAGAGGCGGGTCCTGTTGCCCACCACCACGTCCTTGTCCAGGATGGCGCGCTGCACCCGGGCTCCCTCGCCGATGACGCAGTCGTGCATGACCACGCTGCCCTGGACCACGGCGCCGGGCATCACCTGGACGCCGGGCGACAGGACGCTGTCCTTCACTGTGCCCTGGATGCGGCACCCGCGGGACACCAGGGAATTGGACACCCGGGCCTCGCCGTCGATGGTGACCGGGGGATGGAAGACCTGGCCGCGTCCCTCGAGGTTCGTCCGCACCCGCCAGCGGTCCAGGTCCAGGCCGCTGTGTGAGTCCAGGGCGTCCATGTTGGCCGCCCAGTAGGAATCCAGGGTCCCCACGTCGCGCCAGTAGCCCTGGAAGCGATGGGCATACACCCGTCGACGTTCCAGCATGTCCGGGATCACGTGGGCGCCGAAGTCGTAGCGGCCCTCGGGACAGTGTCGGCGGACCTCGTCCACCAGTGTGGAATACCGAAACAGGTACACGCCCATGTTGGCCAGGTTGCTGACCCGCTCGGGCGATTTTTCAACGAAGCGCGTGACCTCCCCCTGGCCGGCGGTCACCATGACACCGAAACGGGACGTGTCCTCCCATGGGACCTCCAGGGCGGCCATGGTGAGGTCGGCCCGCGTGGACACATGCTGCTCCAGCATCTCGTCGTAACGCATGTGGTAGATGTGATCGCCGGACAGCACCAGCACGTGGTCGGGTTGCAGGTTGTCCAGAAAACGCAGGTTCTGGAACACCGCGTCCGCCGTGCCCTTGTACCAGTCGGAACCGCCGTGGCCGATGTGGGGCGGCAGCACCTTCAGGCGGGAGGCCCGCCCCGACAGGTCCCAGGACTCGCCGTCGCCCAGGTGCTCCATGAGGGACGTGGGCCGGTACTGGGTCATGACGCCCACGTGCCGGATCCCCGACTGCATCACGTTGGTCAGGGTGAAGTCGATGATCCGGAAGAGCCCTGCGAAGGGCACCGCCGGTTTGGCCCTTTTCGCGGCGATTAGGTTGAGCCGGGACCCCTTTCCGCCGGCCAGGAGCATGGCGACCACGCGATGACTCATGGGGACGTCCCTCCCCGGTCAATGGTGGTTCCATCGGGCACGTCGGCCCTCGATGCCACCACGGCGCCCTGGTTCACACGGACCCCGGCGCCCAGGCGCGCGAACTTGCCCATGGACACCAGTTCGTCCCCACCTTCCAGGCGTGCGTCTTCTCCGATCGTCCCCCGCTTGTCCACCACTGCGCGGCTCACCCGGGCGCCCTTTCTCACCACGGTCCCGTTGAGCAGGACCGAGTCTTCCACCCGGGCGCCCTTCTCCACGGTGACCCGCCCGAACAGCACGCTGGACCGGACCCGGCCGGCCACGTGACACCCGGGCGCGATCCTCGACCGCTTCACGTCTGCGGACGGGGCAAAAAAGGCCGCCTGGGCGTCACCCAGGCCCTGTTCCTCCAGCTGGGTGCGTACGTGGTCCATGGGGACGCTCACGCCGTCGGGCTCCAGGAGCCGCATGTGCAGGTCGTGCCAGGCCGCCAGGGGCCTCACGTACTCCCAGCCCCCTTCGAACACGTGGCCGAACACCCGGTCTTCGGCCACCATCCTGGGGATCACCTCGTCGTACAGGTGAAAGGTCCGGCCCGTGGCCGCGTTTTCCGCGAGCCGGGCCAGAAGCGCACCGGTGCGGAACACGTAGATGGTCAGGGATGCCAGGTCGCTCTTCGGGTCGTCGGGCTTTTCCTGGTAGTCGGTGACCCGGTTGTCGTCGCCCAGCACGCCTACGCCGTACCGGCTGGGTCGACCGCAGTCCATTCGCTTGAACACCATGGTCAAATCCGCATTCCTGCGGCGGTGCCCCTCTATGATGGGTCCGTAGTCCATCCGGTACACGTGGTCACCGGACAGGACCATGACTTCGCTGGGTGCGTATCGTTCGATGTAGTGCAGGTTCTGGTACACGGCGTCCGCGGTGCCCCGGTACCAGTCCAGTGCCCCCGTCCCCTGGAAGGGCGGCAGAAACGCCAATTCCCGGGTGCGGCCGTTGTAATCCCAGGGCCGGCCGATCCCCACGTGATCCATGAGGGAAGAAGGCCGGTACTGGGACAGTATCCCCACCCGCCGCGCCCCGGACTCGGACAGGTTGGTGAGCAGGAAGTCCACCACCCTGAACAGACCACCCACGGGCACGGCAGCCATGCTCCGATGGGCGGTCAGGACCCCCATGGAATCCACTTGCCCCCCGGCCAGCACCATGGTCAATACATCCTTCATGGTCCTCGGATGATATCAAAGACCGTGAAATAGCGCCCGTGCAACCGAAGTAACGGTGGGATGAGCCCCCAGTGAATGGTCCGGAAGACATGGAAGACTACGATCTCCTGAAGACCATGCAGAGCTTCGGGGGCCCGGACCTGGTGAAGGCCATCACCGGAGAGCCCGACCGGGTGCCCGGACCGATGGCCTGGCCGTGGCCGAGCAGATCCGCGCGGCCGTGGAAGAAGGGGCCTTCGAGATCAACGATGTCACTGTGCAGCCCACCATCTCCATCGGCCTGTCGTCCTGCCCGTAGGACGGCACCACCGCCGCGGAACTGGTCCGCGCCGCGAACGCTGTGCTCTACCGGGCCAAGGCCGCCGGTCGCAACTGCGTATCCGAATAGTTCCTTCGATTCAGTCGCCGGGCTTCATGGGCAGTCAGGATCCAGGGGACAGAGGAAGCCGTCGTCATCGGGATCCAGGTTCCGTCGGCGGGTCCCGTCCGCCTTGTACATCTGGGCGAAGATGCCGCCGCCGTCCGCCCCGTCCTGGCCCGTGCTCTTCCAGACCATCACGAACTCGCCGTCGTCCAGGGGCGCAACGGTGGAAAACTCCTGCGAGTTGTTGGTGAAAATGTTGATGCGAAACTCCGTTCCATCGGGTGACCCGCCCGTGGCGAGGAAGCGCTGGCCGAAGACCTCGCCGTCAAGAATGTTCCAGGTCACCACGAAACTGTCGTTGGCCAGGGCGGCCACGACCGGCGACATCTGGCTCCCCGCCGTCGCCGTGTTCACCAGGAACTCGGTCCCGTCGGGGCTGCCGTCGGTTCCGAAGCGCTGGGCATAGATCCCGTTGCCGTCCCCGTCCTTGGCCTTGTCTTCCCATGCCACCACGAACCGGCCGTCGGCGAATGCCGCCACCGCCGGGTTGGTCTGGTCGTCGGGGGTGTTGGAGTTGACGCGGAACTCGGTCCCGTCCGGCGTGCCGTTGGCCAGGTACCGCTGGCTGTAGACGCCGTGTTCCGAATTGTCCTGGGCGTAGCTGGCCCAGGTCGCCACGAAACCGCCGCCGCTCAGCGCCGCTATGGAAGGCACCCACTGGGAGTAGTCCGTGTGGGTGTTCACCCTGAATTCGGTTCCGTCGGTTGCCCCGGCGGCGTCGAACCGCTGTCCGTAGATCTCGAAGCTCCCGATGGCGTCGATCTGCTTGTTGCTCTGCCAGATCACCACGAAACCGCCGTCGGCAAAGGCCGCCACCGCCGGTGCTTCCTGGATGTCCGTGGTGTGGGTGTTCACGAGGAAATCGCCCTCGGAAGGCGTTCCATCGGTCTTGTACCGCCGGGCGAACACGCCGTTGTCGTCGCCGGAACCCGCACCGGTCCAGGCCACCACGAAACGACCGTCGGGCGCCGCGGCCACGCTGGGTGAGGTCTGGTTGCCGGTGGTGTAGTCGTTCACCGGGATTTCCACGCCGTCGGGCGTCCCGTCGGCCCCGAAACGCTGCCCGAAGATGCCCCATCCCGCCCCGTCCTGGTCGTCCGCCCCTTCCCAGGTCACCACGAAACCGTGGGTCGTGCCGAAGGCAGCCACCGAGGGATCGAACTGCTGTGAGGTGGTGTAGGTGTTCACCTGGAACTCCGTGATGGTTTCCGCCGTGCACCCGTCCCAGTCCACGGCGTTTCCGTCCAGGCACTCGCGGCAGGACGCGTCGAGGCACAGTTCGAGGCCCGAGCACAACCCGCTCCCTTCATCGGTGGTCCCGTTGCAGTCCTCGTCCACGCCGTTGCAGACCTCCGCCGCGGCCAGGTGGACCGTTTCGTCCAGCGGTGCGCAGTCCGACAGGTCCGGGTCCATGTCGTTGTCATCGTCCCAGTCCGTGCAGTCCGCCATCCCGTCGCTGTCGTTGTCGGGGAATCCCCCGTCGGTGACGCCGGTGCAGTCGTTGTCCTTCCCGTCACAGATCTCGTCCGCCCCGGCATACACTGTGGCGTCCAGTTCGCCGCAGTCGCCGCCGTCTGCAATGCCGTCTCCGTCGTCGTCGTCATCGGCCGCGCCGATCTTGCCGTCCTGATCCGGGTCCAGTGCCCGTTTCCGCAACCCGTCCGTGTCGAACACCTGGGCGTAGAAGTTGCCTTCCCAGGACGTGATGGCGATGAAGCCGTCGTCCAGGGGCACCACCTGCCTCAGTTTTTCATCGGCGGTGGTGTGGGCGTTGATCCGGAATTCGTCGTCGTTCGGGGACCCGTCCCCTGCGAATCGCTGGGCGTAGGAACCCGCATCCCATCCATCCTGGGCCTCGGTCTCGTCGGTGGCCGACTGCTGGCTGATCCAGGCCACCACGAATCCGCCGTCCGACGAGTCCGCCACGGAGGGTCGATCCTGGAAGTCCGTCGTGTAGGTGTTCACGTGGAATTCACCGCCATAGGCCACGCCGCTGACGTTGAACCGCCTGGCGAAAATGCCGGCCGCTGCGTCCGCTACCGGCCCGTCCCCGTGCCAGGCCACCACGAAATCACCGTTCAGGAGTCTGGCAACCGCAGGATAATCCTGACACCCGTTGGTATGGCTGTTCACCAGGAAGTCGTCGCCCACCGGCAGACCGTCCGCCCCGAAGGCCCGGCCATAGATGCCTTTGCCGTCACCGTCGTTGCCGGCCAGGTCGTCGTCGACGTTTTCGTCCTGCCAGACCACCAGGAAACTGCCGTCCGCGGCAGTGGCCACTGCGGGGGCCACCTGCCAGTGGGTGGTGTGGGTGTTCACCTGGAATTCCGTTCCCACCGGGTCGCCCGTGGGAAGGTAGCGACGGCCCATGATGGCGCTGCCATCACCATCCTGGCCCGCCTCGCAGGTCCAGGCCACCACGAAACCTCCGTTCCCGAAAGTGCCCACCACGGGTTCCTTCTGTTCCCCAGTGGTGTGCACGTTGACCTGGATGTCGTCGCCATAGGGCGCCCCGTCCGGTGCCAGGTAACGGGCGAACACGCCGTACAGGTCGCCGTCCTGCTGGTCGCTCTGCCAGGTGACGATGAACCGGCCGTCGGGGAAGCCCGCCACGCTGGGTTCGTTCTGGTTGCCCGTCATGACCTTGTTGACCACGAACTCGGTACCCTGGGTCAATCCATGGGGCTCGTGCATCAGCCCCAGGATGCCGGCGGTCCCATTGTCATCGCCTTCATAGACCAGCAGACTGTGTTCATCGGGCGACACGGCCACCGTGGGTTTCTGGCCCCCCTGGGTGGTGTTCAGCTTGAACTCCGTGATCAGTCCGTTGGTGCAGCCGTCCCA
>JADHTP010000112.1 GCA_016784945.1 Deltaproteobacteria bacterium
CCGAACAGCTTCCTCTCGCTCATATCGTACCTCTCCACCATCGGGCGGTCCCGCGGACCACACGGCTGTCAGGGCTTGGGGTTGTCGGGTTCTACGGCCCCGGACACCTGGTCGGGATTCAATATCAGGCAGGTCAGGCCGCGGGGTTTCAACTTGCACTCGACACCAGCGGGGCGGTCACAGGCGGGCCGGACCCTCGTGTGACGCACGATGGTCTTGTCATAGTCGCCGGCGTCCACGTAGATGTCCATGGGCAGTTCGTTCTTCTTGAGCCGCAGCAGCAGGGGCAACGGGCCCACGAGAGACACCTGAACGGACGGTGGCTGCACGTGACACACCATACGTTCCGGGCAACCCTTGACGCCCACTTCCCGTTCATCCAGTTGCACCGAGCCCTGCTTGACCCGCACGGGTATGTTCAGGCGGACGCGCTCCTCGTCCAGGAAAAGGAAGGGACGGGCCGGTTTCTGGATCTGCACCTCGATCCGGGAATCCTTGTCCAGGGGGTGTACGTCCACCGGGTAGGTCTGCAGCGAACTGATTTCCTTGACACTGGACTTGGCGCCCCAGATCCGCACCTGTCCGGGCACCACCTTCACCAGGTCCTGCGGCACGTCGTACCCTTCCTGCGGCTCGCCCTTGAAGTTGGGGAGGACCGCTACCACCCGCTCCAGCTTGGGCTCGGTCCGGACCACGAACTCCGACGGATAGACCGACTGGATGGACAGCCCCTTGACCCTCAGCAGGAGTCGGATCTTGCCCGGATCGAACACGAACACGGTCTGGTCCGAAAAGCCCCGAAGGTCCACCAGGTAGGGCTTCGGCTTCTGCTCCAGCGCCTTGGCCAGGCGGGACCAGCGATCGCGTACGCGGACCCGCAGCACCTTGGGCAGTTCCCCGACGAACACCTCGTGTTCCGAGATGTTCGACAGGACCACGGGCACCTCGATGTCCACCTCTTTGCCCTTGTCTTCGCGGACCACGAAAAAGAGGGCGACCGCGATGGCGATGGAGGCCACCTTGAGCCAGCGGTTGTCTTCGTACAGACGTTTCCACCAGGGACGCCGGATAGGGATCATTCGGGTGGTCCGCATCTTCGGTGGCGGCCGGATCGGTCCGTTGCTGTCTTCAGGCTCCATGTTCAAGCCCCGTCATCTTCCGCGCCTTCCAGTTCCGGGCGCTGGCCCTTGGGTCCGAACCATTCCATCAGTTCGTCGCGCAGCGAAGCCGAGTCCAGGCCCCGTTTCATCTCGCCCTGGTTGGCGAGGGAGATCACGCCCGACTCTTCCGACACCACGATGACCACGGCGTCCGTGCCCTCGGTGAGTCCGATGGCGGCCCGGTGCCGGGTACCGAGATGCTTGTCCACGCGGGGGTTTTCGGTCAATGGCAGAAAGCAGCCGGCGTGGCTGATGCGGCCCTTTCGAATGATCACCGCACCGTCGTGCAGTGGATTTTCATAGGAAGGGATGAAAAGGGAAAACAGGGTGCCTGCGGTCACCTTGGCGTCCACCTCGTGGGCGTCCTCGGTGAAGGGGCTCAATTCGGCCTCCCTCTCCAGGACGATGATGGCCCCGATGTGCTTGGAGGCCAGCCGAGTGGTGGCGCGGATGATTTCGTCGTATATGGTGGGCCCCCGCTTCCGTCCTCCCGCGAGGAACAGCGGATTCTTGCCCATCTCCGACAGGGCACGGCGAATGTCGGGCTGGAAGAGCACGATGAGAATGACGATGAAGGAACTCACGAACTTGTCCAGGACCCAGTTCATGGTGGTGAGATTGAGGAGGTCCTCCTGCGACACCACGAAAAGGGCCAGCACGAAGAAGATGCCCACCAGCATCTGCACTGCGCGGGTACCGCGGATGAGGAGCATCATGCGGTATACGAGGTAGTAGACCAGGGCGATATCCAGCACCGCCGAGATGACTTCCATCCCCGGAATGCTGGACAGGATGTCCTGGATCGGGTTCATGCCGCCTCGTCCTCAGGGAGAGCCTGGCTGATGGCGTGGGCCACCAGGATCGCGTCCCGCATCTCGGCCACGTCGTGGACCCGCAGTATCCGGGCCCCGCCGGCCACGGCCATCGCCACGGCGCCCGCGGTGCCAAAGAGCCTTCGGGCGGGATCAAGGTTGTTCAGAACGTGGCCTATGAAGGACTTCCGCGAGGCGCCCACCAGTATCGGACGTCCCAGTCGCGCCAGGGAATCCAGGTTGTTCAGCAGGACCAGGTTCTGTTGCCAGGTCTTGGAAAAACCGATCCCGGGGTCAAAGAACAGGTTTTCCAGGGGCAAACCGGCCTCGAGTGCCGGCTGAGCCCGTTCCCACAATTCGTCGGCCACGTCGTTCAGCAGGGAATCGTAGCGGGTATGGGACTGCATGTCTTCCGGCGTGCCGCGCATGTGCATGGCCACGGCAAGCGGTTTCCGCCGGCCCAGCAATCCCGGCATGGCCGGGTCATAGGTGAATCCCGACACGTCGTTGACCACGACGGCGCCGGCGTCCAGTGCCGCTTCCGCCACCTCGGCCCGACGGGTGTCGATGGAGATCGCCTTGTCCGAGCGGTGGACCAGGGCCTCCACCACGGGCAGCACGCGCGCTGTTTCTGCGGGACCGTCCATGGGCAGGGCGCAGGGCCTGGTGGACTCGCCGCCGACATCGATGAGGTCCGCGCCCTGTCGGGCCATTTCAAGGCCGTGGGCAATGGCGGCGTCAGTTTCCGCGTAGCGGCCGCCGTCATAGAAGGAATCCGGGGTCACGTTCAGCACGCCCATGACCAGGGGAGGCCTGTTGGGATCGGCGGCCTTTTCGGCGATGGACCGGACCTGTTTCACGGCAACGAGCATGCCGGATATGATAACCGGGAACACACTTGATTTACAAGGAAATAACCGGATCTATCAGGGCAAACGCATCTAATTCGTGGTCGTGATCGTGGACGCTTTGGCCAACCTTTGTCAACATCGAGCCGTTCGTAAGCCAATATGTCAGCACCTTTCGTCCACGTTCACGTTGTCTATCGGTCGTGCGTAGCTTCTGTTTTAACATTTTGATGCGTTTGCCCTGCCGGATCTATCAGCGGTTTGCCCGTGGGCCGGCCAGGGGGGGGGGGGAAGGGACTCAGTCCTTTGCGGCCATGGAGGGGATCAGGACCTCCAGTTCGTCGATCCAGTAACCCGTGCCCTTGCGGTCCCGGTCCGAGGCCAGGAGCCTTTCCAGGTCGGGCACGCGGCTCTTGTCGCCCAGCCTCCAGATGGCGAGCAGGATGAAGCGGCGGAAGTCGATCATGCCGATGGGATCCACCGTGGGGTAGACTTCAAAAAGGGCATCCAGAGCCTTTTTCGTGTCCACTCCCTCCATTCCGGCCAGCAAGATGGCCGCCTTCCGGCCCGTGACCTTGTCGCCGGACTTGAGCTTGGCAATGAGGCAGTCGGTGTCGCCCTTCTTGCACTCCTTGAGGATGGCCAGCACGGCCTGGAGGTTCTTGGCGTCCTGGCCCTCGCCCTGCAAGCGGCTCTTGACCAGTTCGCTCCTTTCGGACTTCAACAGCTTCTGGAAGGTCGCCAGGTTGTCCCAGTCAAGGCCCAGGACCGCGGGCTTCAACAGGGGTGCGCGGAACCGGGAATCCTTGCTCTTGCGATAGATGTCGAGCAGGGTGCCAACACCCCTGAACCCCGGGAGCAGGGCAACGGCGCTGGCGGTGTCAAGCCGCTGCTTGGCGTCGTTGTCGGGATTGATGACCACCTTTTTCAGCGTATTAACGACCTCTTCGGTGCCGATACGCCAGAGGCCCATCATGCACATGGTGATGCGGTTCTGCTGCGAGATCTGCCAGGTGCGCAGGACGCGGTCGTCCACACCCACGGGCGGGTTCAGCTGCTTGGCCAGGCTGGCCGCCAGGATCGGGGCGCCGGCCGTGTCACCCAGGTCGCTCAGCACCTGGATCAGTTCGGGTCCGTCCTGCCACTGCCAGTCGAAGATGCCCATCTTCTTGGCGGTGGCCTTGAGATCCTTGATGATGGCACCGGCCGTTGCTTCGTTTCCCGTCAACACCCCGAGCAGCGGCGCAACCGCCGGCTTGCCGATCCGGGCCAGGGCCTTGCGGGCCGGCGTGTAGAGTTGCACGCCGCGCTGGTTGCGCAGGAAGAGACCCGCGATCAGGTGGGGAACGGCCTTTTCCGAGCCGATCTCGCCCAGCATCTTGGCGGCCTGGGTATTGACCTGGACACCCTGGGTGTTCGGGTCGGTTCGAACCAGCTTGATGAGCAGGTCTTCGTGTTGCTTGAGGTTGCCCTTGTCGATGGCGGCCAGTGCCTTCAGCGAGTTTTCGCGGGCCTTGATGGCCTTGTTCGCGGACAGCACTTCCACGATGGGCTGACGGAGTTCAGGCAGGGCGAAGTCCTCGGCCACGGCGGCACCGAGGGTGGCCGTTATGGGACTCCGGAGGGCCTTGGTCAGCAGGCCCACAGATTCCTTGGGTGCGTTGATGGCCTTGACGGTCTGCAGGATCTCGGCCTTGTACTGGCTGGTCGAGAAGATCGCTTCGAGATCCTTGACGTTCTCCTTGCAGTGGAGATCACCGAGGTTCTTGATGGCGTCGCGGGCACGGACCGGGCTTTTCAGCAGCTTCGTCCAACCTTTGCACGTCGTGGGTGTGCCTTTCCGACAGCCGGGAACCAGCGCGAGGCAGATCGCGAGGGACAGGACACCCATCGCCGAGCCTAGAGGTATGCGCATGTTCTTCTCCTCGTAATCCTGAGATGGCCATTTTCCAATCGATTTCAACCGAAGTATAGTTGGCCCTCTGAGGGAGGTCAAGATGGTTTGGGAGCTTCGAACAGGGCATTGGATAGGGCTTCATGGGGCTGTTCTGATGGTTGCCTGCCTGGTGCCCGGAGCCGCCTGGACCCAGACCTCCGGAAGGAATGCCGACGTGGATCTGGTGGTGGAAGTGGTCCGTGAACTGTTCCCCGAGGTCCAGACCCAGACCCGTCTGAACCGGGACCCCGAGGGACCACGGGTGCATCTCACCGCCGCCGTTGGATTTTCCAAGGCCGTTGACCGGATCAACCTGGCGTTTACGGGCCTGCGAAGGTTTTCCGGTGGAGCGGCCGTGGACGACATACATGACCGTTGGAAGTCGGGGGTCATCAGTGCCTCGGTGAGGGCGCGGGGCGGCTGGCTCGTGGGCAGTTTCCGGGTGGACCGGCAGGGAATGGGGATCGAGGTCGACGTGTACTCGGCGGGAACCGAAGCTGATGCGGCCGGGAGCCTGCCGGCACTGTCGGTGATTCCCGAGTCCATGATGTGGTTGTTCCCCCTCTAGTCTCCACGGCCGTTTACGGCCCCGCAGGAGCCGTATTGATAGAAGGTGCGATGACACGGAAGATGGCGGCGATCCTGGGTATGGGACTGATCGGGGCCTTTGCCGTCTCGATGGGCTGTCGTGGCGGCCAGGAGGACGGTCCCACGGTTGTGACCGCCGAAGGACTCCTGTTCGGCGGTGAGCGCTGCTGGAGAAACCGGGACTGCGGAACGGATTCCTGTTCCTACGGGCTGTGCAACGGCTTTCTCATGGTGCCCACGGACCTTCACCGGAGTGCCATGTCTTCCGGCATCCGGAAGGCTGCGGAGGACCCGGCGACCTTGAAGGACCTGGTGGAGGTGCTGTCGCTGACGTTGGGGGACATGGCGTCGGACCCCTACCTGCGGGGCCGTGCAGCGGATGCCTGCTCCCTGCTTCCAAAACGGCAGGGAGTGCCCCTGTTGATCACCCACCTGGAGGACCCAGAGGCGCCGGTGCGCTTCCACGCCGCGCGGTCCCTGCACCGCCTGGGGGATTCCCGTGGCACCCGGTCTCTCCGGTTGTTCCTGGACCACCCTTCCGAGGCCGTCAGGGCCCTGGCCCGCCTGGACCTTCAGGGCGCCAGCAGGAAATAGAACACGTTCCCGCCGTCCCTGCCGAAGCCCCTGGCGTAACCCAGCCGGAAAGTGGAATCGAAGGTCAGGAAGAGGCTCGTGGACAGGGCCAGTTCGACCCCGAGGTTCCAGCGGAAGTCATCTCTTCCGGCGCTCCCGGACCAGGCCCCTCCGGCATCCACGTACACGTTGGCCCACAAGGCCCGGGCCGCGGCGGGGAGGGTGTCGAATCCCCGCTGGATATACCAGATCGGGAACCGGTACTCCACGTTGAGAAGGGTGTAGGTGTTCCCCTGCAGGAGTCCCGTGGGAAAGCCCCGAAGGTACCGGGTGCCCGACGGTTCCAGGGCCACGAGGGCCTGGAGCAGGTTCTGCGTCGGGAATCCGCCCAGGGCGAACCAGGACTCGAAATCGTCGTTGCCCCGGGAAACGGCACCCGACCACAGGAGCGCGAGAACGTGTCCGCGAGCCCAGGGCATGGCCAGGTATTCGTAGAGATAGCCCGAGGTGGTGAGGGCGTAGCCGGGATCCCCGAGGAAGGGGTGAGTCAATGACAGGGACACGCCGGCGCGAAAGCCCCTCTCCGGGCTGATGGACCAGGCATACGACTCCGTGGAGTCGTGGCGGATGGAGAGGGTGGCGCTGCCGAACCGCGTGGGGCCCGGTCCCCAGGGTTCCAGCGAAGCGGGGTCCGTGCCCACGGGCCTGGACACACCGGTGGTCCAGCGGATTGAATAGCCCAGGCCCAGGGTGAACCTCCGCACACGGCCGGGGAGGGGAAGAGAGGCCGAAAAGTTCGCCATCCAGGTCCGCCCGTTGAGTGTGCGGGCCCGATCGTCGTAGGCCACCCTGCGCTGGGCGGGAAAGGTGGCCAGTTCCAGTCCCAGGGAGGGGAAAAGCTGTTCGTACCCGTAGGACAGGACCACCGTGGGTGCCCATTCGCGCAACCCGTTTTCGAAGGAGGTCCCGAAGTGGTGCAGTCCCACCGCGTCGTGGCCCGACACCTCGGCCCCCACCCGGGAGGCGTCCCCTGGGATGGAAAACAACAACTTCGGGCGGAGGGAACGGGGGCGGAACGAAGGCCAGGCGTTGTATGCCTTTTCGTCGGACCAGGTCCGCGCGGGTTCGTACCCAGTGGGCCGTTGCGCCAGGGTGCGGGGTGGCTGGTCGGCATCGGTCAGCGGCGTCCAGTCGGAAGGATCGAAGGGAAGCACGGCCAGGTCATAGCCCCGTGCGCTGTAGGTGGAAAAGGCCAGCAAGCGTCCGTTGGGGCTTACGGTCGGCCAGAACGCACCGCCGGTCACGTTGGTCACCCGGTACCGATCCCCGGTGGCGATCTCCAGGGCATGGATGTTGTAGACGCCGTCGTGGTCACTGGAATACAGGATCCAGCGACCATCCGGGCTGGGGGCCGGGTCGCGATCCAGCGGGCCGTCATCGGTCAAGGGCACCGGTTCGCCGCTGTCCGTGTCCAGGGCCCAGAGGTCCCACTGTCCATCCCGGGACGCAGTGAATACCAGGCGCTGGCCGCTGGGCAGGGGTCTCGGGCTGCCGATCCCGTCGAAGGCCTCCCCGGGCAGGAGGTCCCGCGTGTCTCCCGATGACGGCTCGAAGGCCGACAGGGTGACGTCGTCGTATTCGCTGGTGACGAAGTACACGGCGCCGTCCCGGTCGGTGGACACGTCCCTGGCCCGGGCCCTGCCGGTGAGCCGTTCCTGTGAACCGTCCGCGAGTCGGACACGGTAGACGTCGCCGTACAGGTTGTAGATGCGGTGGTATTCCAGGTGGGTGGTCAGCAAGGTGGAGTCCCCGGGTTCGAGTGCCAGGTGGCCGCAGCCGCCGTCACACCAGGCCAGCCGTCGGGGTTCGCCGCCTTCCAGTCCCACCTCGAAGATTCCCGCGGCCGAGCCGCCGTCGGATCGGACGAACAGGACGCGCCGGGAGTCTTCCGTGAACACGGGATAGGCGTTGTACTCGCCGTTGTCGGTCAGGAGACGCCCTGTGACCTCGCCCTCGGCTTCCACCCGTTTCATGACCACCGACGCGTCTTCTTCCAGTGCGGCCAGGAACTCGGCATAGAGTGTCTGGAAGTCCTTGCCGAAATGACGGCGCGCCAGGATGTTCATGGCGAACGGGATCAACCGTCGCCCGTAGTCCTCGATGAAGTCCGTGATGGCCTTCAGGCCGTACCATTCGTACAGGAAGTCCAGGAAATAGCCGCCATACACGTAGGATGATGTGCCCCTGGGAAGCCGTTTCGGGGTGGTGGTCATCTCGGACAGGTCCAGGAGTTCGCCTTCCAGCGCCCCTACGCGCAGATACATGTCGTAGAGCCCGGAGCCCACGCGGCCTCCGTCCGTGAGTCGGGTCTCCACGAAGGTGGCCAGGCCTTCCACGAACCAGATGTTCGTGGCCCCGTTGGGGAGGATGGTCTTGCCCAGCACCCGGTTCACGACCTCGGGCGCCCCCGACACCAGGTCCATGTGAAGGATGTGGGCGTACTCGTGGTAGAAGAGCTGGCGAAGGTAGTCGTCATAGGAGGCCAGGGCGGATTCGGGACCGGGCGGGACGGCCAGGATGCGGATGCGGTCGTAGGGGTAGACCGAGGCCCAGCCGTTGGCAGAGTCCGTGTCGTCGGTGACCACCACCTCCACGACCTGGTAGGGCTCGAATCCCAGGAATTTTCCGCAGCGGTCCCAAGCCTCTTCGGCCACGTCGGCCACCTTGTGCGCGAAATCCAGCCCTCCCTGGTAGTAGTGGACCTGGAAGTGCTCGGTGGCCAGGGTCCGCCACTCCCGGTCGGGGTCCGAGCCCGCCACGGCCTGTCCCTGGAACAGCAGGGACAGCAGGACCACGGTCCCCATGGCCGGTCTGATTAGCCGGGCAACCATGGTCGTGCAGGTTAGCACGGAGGCTACGTGCGACAAGCGCTAATCTCGGGCGGGCACTGGCGTGCCGCCCTGCGATTCGCGCGTTTTCTTTCTCAAGGGGGGCGGCGCCCCCCTATGACCCCCCTGGTCGCATCGACTCCGTTGTTGCTCCGGGCGCCAATCTCGGGCGGGCACTGGCGTGCCGCCCTGCGATTCGCGCGTTTTCTTTCTCAAGGGGGGCGGCGCCCCCCTATGACCCCCCTGGTCGCAT
>JADHTP010000113.1 GCA_016784945.1 Deltaproteobacteria bacterium
GGAAGGTTCATGGATGAATCCCCCGGAAAGAAACTGCTGGAAGGCTACGTCGGCGTCAAGTACGACCCGGTGTGCCTCGAATCCTGTTTGCCCGACGCCGTCGCGAGCCTGTACTCTCTCTTCGAAAGGTGCGGCCGGATCCTGGCGGGACACAACATGGCCCCGGCCAACGGCGGCAACATGAGCGTGAGCGTGGAAGGCGGCCTGGCGGTGACCTCCTCCGGGTGCAACCTGGGTCTCATCGGTCCCACGGAACTGGCCTGGGTTCGGGAATGCTCCATCGACGACCGCACGGTCCGCTACCACGGGCCGGAAAAGCCGTCCTCCGAGGCCATGATGCACTGGCTGATCCAGCGGGACTTTTCCGGCGCCCGTGCAGTCGTCCACGCCCACGACGCCGTGGCCACCTCGGGTCAGGTGGTTGTCGGACTGACGGAAACCCCTGTGGAGGTGCCCTACGGAACGGTGGAACTGGCCAGGCTGGCCGTGGAGGCCTTTTCCGGTGGCGCCGACATCATCGCGCTGAAGAACCACGGGTACGTAGCCTACGGTCACGACCTGGATAATGCCGTGGCAACCATCGTCCGAAAGCACCTGGATCTGGTGTCCCTGTCAGCGGGCCCAGATCCCGGTTGACAGCCGGTTCGGCGGTGGATAGTGTGCCCCAATGGGCAACATCAACAAGCCGCCTTTCGACGACGCGCTGACCCCCTGGGACCTCTGGTACAAGGACCTCGAACCCCAGCAACTCGGCAACATCTACAAAATCCAGCGCGTGCTCTATTCGGGCGAAAGCGAGTACCAGCGCATCGACGTGTTCGAACACGGCTGGCTGGGTCGGATGCTGGTCCTGTACGGGGCCGTCATGATGACCGAGCGCGACGAGTTCATCTACCACGAGATGATCACCCATCCGGCCCTCTTCGTTCACCCCGATCCCCGTCGCGTCCTCGTGATCGGCGGTGGTGACGGCTGCACCCTGCGGGAGGTCCTGCGCCACCCGTCCGTCACGCTGGCCCGCCAGGTGGAAATCGACGGCCAGGTGGTGGAAGTGGCCCGGGAATGGCTGTCGGAGGTCAACGGCAACTCCTTCGACGACCCGCGCGTGGACCTCGTGATCGACGACGCCAACACCTTTCTCGACGGGGACGACGGCACCTACGACGTGGTGCTGTCCGATTGCTCGGACCCCCTGGGGCCCGCGGAGGTCCTGTTCGAAAAGGACTTCTTCGAAAAGGTCCTGGACCGCCTGGGCGACCACGGTATCTTCGCCGCCCAGACCGAGAGTCCCATGTTCTACCCTGACCAGGTCCGCGAGATTCACCGGCGGCTCCACCAGGTGTTCCCGGTTGTCAGGATGTACCTCGCGCACATCCCGACCTACCCCGGCGCCATGTACAGCTTCGCATTCTGTTCCAGGGGGCTGGATCCCGTGGGTGACTTCCACCACGAACGGGTAAGCGACCTGGGCCTGGAAACCAAATACTACAACGCGGACCTCCACGGGAGCTGCTTCGTGCTGCCGACCTGCGCCCGTGAACTGACCTGTGAACGGCCCACAGACTGAAGGCGACCCCATGGATTTCATCCACCTGCACGTCCACTCGCACCTGAGCCTCCTGGATTCCACCATCAAGATATTGCCCATGGCCAGGAGGGCTGCCGAACTGGGCATGACGGCCGTGGCCCTGACCGACCACAGCAACCTCTTCGGTGCAGTCCAGTTCGCGGGCGCCTGTCGAAAAGCGGGCATCAAGCCCATCTACGGCTCGGAAATCCTGGTGGCCGACCCGGACCAGGAAGACAGGAACTGGCACCTTGTGCTGTTGTGCAGGACCACGGAAGGGTTCGCGAATCTCCGCGCCATCGTGTCCCGTTCCTACCTGGAGGGACTCCGGGATGGAAAGGCCACCACGACCCACGCCAATTTGGCCGAACACTCGGCCGGCCTCACGGCGCTGTCCGGCTGCATGGGCGGCGAAATCCCCCAGGCCATTCTCCGCTCCGGTGGGCAAGCGGCCGACGACATCGCCTTCCGCTACCAGGACATCTACGGAGAAGGCAACTTCTTCCTGGAAATGGAAGGCAACGACATCGTGGAGCAACAGACCGTGAACGCCGCCCTGGCGGACCTGTCGAAACGGACACGAATCCCCCTGGTGGCCACCAACAATGCCCACTACATGGAGCCCGAAGACGCGGTGGCCCAGGCCGTGCTGCTCGCCATCGACCTGAAACGCACCCTCAACGAGGAGCAGCGCAAGAACCTGCCCCTGCATTCCTTCCACTTCGCCACGCCGGAAGAAATGACGCAGCGGTTCGCCGACACGCCCGAGGCCATCGAGAATACGGTAAAGATCGCCGAATCCGTGGAACCCGAGGTGCTCAAGACCAGTTCCACCCTCCATTTTCCGGTGTTCGACACGCCGGAGGGAAAGACCACCGCTTCCTTCCTGCGGGAACTGTCCCTGGAGGGATTGAAGACCCGCATGGACAAGGCCCGAAGCCACGGCGAAAAGCCGGTGCAGGAAGACTACGACGCTCGGCTTGAGCACGAACTGGAACTCATCGTCAGGATGGGTTTCGACGCCTACTACCTCATCGTCTGGGACTTCATCCGCTGGGCGCGGGACCATGACATTCCCGTTGGGCCGGGACGGGGTTCAGGCGCCGGTTCCCTGGTGGCCTACGCCATCGGCGTGACCGACATCGATCCCATTCGTTACGGACTCCTGTTCGAGCGATTCCTCAACCCGGAACGGGTGAGCCCGCCGGATTTCGACATCGACTTCTGCATGGACAAGCGGGACCAGGTCATCGACTACGTGGGCCAGAAGTACGGGTCGGAATACGTGGGTCAGATCATCACCTATTCCCAGTTGAAGGCCAGGGCCGCCGTACGGGACGTGGCCCGTGTGATGGGGCTCAGCTTTTCCGACGGCGACAAGGTGGCCAAGCTCATCCCGATCCACCCCAAGATGACCCTGGACAAGGCGCTGGCCCAGGAACCCCGCCTGACGGAGCTGATCTCGGGACCCAACGCCGAGCCTGGCCTGGCCGACTTGTGGAAAATCGCCACCAAGGTCGAGGGCTTGTCCCGTCAGCCCGGGAAACACGCCGCCGGGGTGGTCATCGCCGACAAGCCCATCGCCGAATACGCGCCGCTTTTCAAGACCGATGACGGGGTGGTGGTCACCCAGTTCAACATGAAAGACCTGGACGCGGTGGGCCTCATCAAGTTCGACTTCCTGGGTCTGACCGCTCTGACCGTCATCGACAATGCGGTTAAATGGATCCGCACCCGTTCCGACAAGGACTTCCGCATCGAAGACATCCCCCTGGACGACAAGAAGACCTTCGAACTGCTGACCATCGGCGCCACCGCGGGCGTGTTTCAGCTGGAGAGCCGCGGAATCACCAAGATGGTCCGCAACGTCAAGCCCGACTGCATCGACGACATCATCGCCATCCTGGCACTGTACCGCCCCGGTCCCCTCGGCGGCGGGATGGTGGATGACTTCATCTTGTGCAAGCACGGGGAAAAAGAGGTTGACTACCCCATTCCGGAGTTGAAGCCGATCCTGGAAGAGACCTACGGCGTCATCCTGTACCAGGAGCAGGTGATGCGCATCGCCTCCAGGCTGGCGGGATTCAGCCTTGGTCGCGCCGACCTCCTGCGCCGGGCCATGGGTAAGAAGAAGGCCGAGGAACTGGAGGCCCACCGCGAACCGTTCATCGAGGGGGCCACCTCCCGTGGCGCCGATGAAAAGAAGGCCCGCGAACTCTTCCAGAAGATGGAGTTCTTTGCCGAGTACGGCTTCAACAAGAGTCACAGCGCGGCCTACGCCTTCGTCACCTATCGGACCGCCTTCCTGAAAGCCCACCATCCGGCCGAGTTCCTCTGCGCGGTGCTGACGGCGGAGAAAGGCGACCAGGACAAGCTGACCCTGTTCATCCACGAGGCACGGGACCTGGGCGTGGACGTTCTGCTGCCCGACGTGAATCGTTCCGAGTCCAATTTTACCGTGGAGGACGCCACGGGACCGGTCGACGGCAAGGTTCCCGCCATCCGTTTCGGCCTGAGCGCCGTCAAGGGAGTCGGGGACAAGGCAGTGGACGTGGTCCTCGAGGCGCGCCAGGAGGACCCCTTCGAGGATTTCCTGGACTTCCTGGTCCGGGTGGACCCGCGCAAGGTCAATCGACGGGTGCTGGAGGCCTTCATCCGCAGCGGCAGCCTGGACTGTTTCGGCCACACCCGTCGTGGCCTCTACGAAGGCATGGACCGCATGATGGATTATGCCCAGAACCGTCGGGCTGAACGGGACTCGGGCCAGATGGGCCTGTTCGACGGCGATGTGTCCGCCGGCCCGGCCGCTGGTCCCGTGGGACCACCCGACGTTCCGGAATGGCCCATGCCGGAAGTCCTGTCCATGGAACGTGCTGCCATCGGCTACTACGTGAGTGGCCACCCCCTGGATCCCTACGTGGACGAACTGAATACCCGGAAGGTCCGTCCCATCGGGGAGCTGGCCGACCGCTGGATCGGCAACACCGAAATCGCCGTGGCCGGCATCGTGGTCAGGAAGACGGAGCGGGTCTCCAAGACCGGTGACCGCATGGCGTTTCTGACCCTGGAGGACACCTCGGGCCAGGTGGAGTGCAAGGTATTCCCGAAGGCCTACCCCCAGTGGGCCGAGGTGGCCGATGCCGAAGAGCCGCTGCTGGTGCGCGGCAACGTGGTCGTCGAAGGCGATTCCGATTTCGAGGTGGCGGGGATCGTGGTGCGTTCCATGGAACGCCTCGAGGCCGCCCGTCGCTCCATGGCCGATTCCGTCATGGCCCGGCTCGAACTGGACGGCCTTCACGAATCGGTCATCGACGACCTTGCGAAGATCGTAAAGCAACACCCCGGTCGATGCCCGGTGGTCCTTGTGATGAGGCTCAAGGGCGTAGGTGAAATACACCTGAAGACCGGTTCCACCTGGGCCGTCGAACCCTCGGACGAGGTTCTCAAGGCCATCGAGAGCGTGCTGGGAACAGGCACCGCCAGGTTGTGGTAGGAAACACCAGGAACCGGTCTACATACGTTCGAGCAGCCGTTTGACTTCGGTGGCTTCGGGCGTGTTCTTCGGCGCCACCCGCAGGTAGGCCATGAAGGTCTTCTTCGCCAGGGGACGAAGCTTCTGGTCCCGGTAGATCAGGCCCAGGTAGCGCAGGGCCTCCGGGTACTTTTTCGCATTGCGCTTCGACACGATCTGCAGGTGGCCCTTGGCCGCTTCGATCTGGCCCTTGCGCAGCATGATCCGCCCCAGGAAATAGTTGGCGTCCGCGTGGGAACCGTCCCTCTTGAGCACCTGCCTGAAATAGGGCGCCGCCTCGTCGTATCGCGCCATTTCATACAGTGTCGTGCCGAATCCCAGCAACAGGTCCAGCCGCGATGGTGCCAGGGCCAACGCCGCCTCGAAATCGCGCATGGCCAGCGAAAACTTCTCCTGCTCGAACAGGAGGGTCCCCCGCATCATGTAGGCATCGGCGTCCCACTGGTCCGGGTCGACCTCTTCCCTGACATAGGCGTTGATCACCTTGTCCAGATGGAGCTTGGCATCCCGCATGTGGTCAGTGCCCTCTCTTTTCAGAAGGACCCTGGCGAGTTCCAGTCGGTACCGCGTTTCACCGGTTTTCAACTGCACGGCACGCAACAGTTCATCCTCGGCCTTCTGCAGTTGCCCCTGCCTGGCGTGAAGCCGCCCCAGGTAGAAGTGGCCGGCTGCGTGTGAGGGTCGGGCATTGATCACGGACATGAGAACCTGTTGAGCCTTCTTCAACTTGCCCGATTCCGACAGGGCTCGACCGTACTCCGCCGCCACGTCCTGGTCCTCTTCAGTCTTGCCATACAGCCTGGAAAGGACATCCTTTGCCTTCTGTGCCTCGCCCAGCCGCAGGTAGGACTCGGCCAGTCCCATGGCTCCATCCCGGTCCAGTGCATGCCGCTGATCCAGCGACATGAGGATCTTGGACGCCTCCGCCGCACGGTCCAGGGACAGCACCACCAGCCCCAACGTCTGCTTGGCGGCTGCGTTGGAAGGATCCATGGCCACCACCTTTCTCAGCGTCTGCTCGGCGGCGACGAAGTCCCTCTTTTCCCGATAGAACGACGCCAGCGTCACCAGCAGGGGGATCTTTTCCGTGGCGTGTTCGAGACCCTTGATCAGGCGGTTGGTTGCCTCGTGGAGCTTTCCTTCCTTGGACAGCGCCTTCGCCTGCATCACGTTGGCCTCCACCGAAGTGGGGTCGATACGCGTGGCCTCCTCGAAAGCGGACGAGGCGGCGCGGGGTCTCCCGGCTTCCAGAAGATACGCACCGCGGATAATGGAAAACACCGGGGACTGCGGATACTTCGCGGCACCGTCCCTCAGGGCCTGACTGGCCTTTTCGGCCTTTTCCGCGGCAAAAGCGGCCCGGGCGTAGGCCGCCAGGTAAGCTTCGCTGTCGCATCCCCTGTGGCGGCAGGGTTCCAGTATGTTCAGGGCTTCATCGATGTCATCAATCTCCGTCAACAGACCGGAAACCAGGAGAGCCGTCTTCTCGTGGGCCGGCTTGATGGCCAGGGCGGCGCGCAATTCCTGCATCCGCCCTTCCTTGGTCCCCTTGACCTTCTGGACTTCCCACATGACCAGGTGGGCGGCGAACAGTTCCTCGGAATAGGCATCGGAATTGGCCTTGGAGATCACCTCGCCAGCCAATCGCGCGGCGCTGTCTTCGTCGCGTTCCTTCAACGCCAGTTCCGCCAGCGTAACCTGCGTGGCGATATGTCCCGGCTCGGTCTGCAGGATCTCTTCAAGGATGGCCTTGCCCTTTTCCGGGTTCTTCTTCCTGATCTGGGTCCTTGCCAGGAAGTACTTGGCGGCCAGAAGGGCCGGATTCTTCATGAGGGCGAGTTCGAAATATTTCTGAGCCTCTTCCAGTTTACCCTGACCCAGGGTGATCTTGCCGTAAAAATACAGAACGTCCGCGTCCTGGGCCGAGGCCACCACCATGCCGTCCAGGACCGCCTTTGCCTCCTGGTAGCTTCCAACGTTTACCAGGTCCATCACCTTGACCATGCCGGCCTTCTGACCGGTCACTGCGGTCTGCTTCTCCAGAGATTCCAGTCGTGCGGCCATCTTCGGCTTGCTGGCAATGACCCCGGGGTAACGTTCCCTGAATCGCATCAGGACTTCCAGCAGGTCCGCCTTGGGCTTGGCGTCCTCCGGGTCTTCGCGGACCAGAACCTCCAGGCGAGCCACTTCCTCCAGGTAGGATTCCTTCGTGTCACGCACGATACCGGTGGACTGTCCCGGCGGCGGAATGGCCTTCTTGCCGGAAGTCATTTCAAGGTCGTCGGGAACGAAGAGGTTGAATCCGAAATAACCGTACTCAGTCTGACCAAGGATCACGCCCAGCAGCACCACCAGGAGCAGGCCCATCATGGCCAGTTTGATACCGCTGCCACCCACCTGAACCTTCCTCTCGCGGACGGCGGCGGCGGCCTTCTGGGTCGCCAGCGGGGCCTCGGCGGCCTCAGGCACCATTTCGATCTCGAGGCTTTGGCTGAGGTCCAGGCCCAGGGACTCCGATGGTCCCGCCGGTCCCGGTCCCGCACCCGTGTCCAGGTCGAGAACCGGAGGAATTTCCATATCGGGTGTGGACCCATCGCCCAGGTTCTGATCGGCATCGAATCCCTCGGGCCACGCGTCGGGAAGCCCGATGGAAATATCCGGCGACTCGAGTACACTCGTATCCCCCGTGTCGCCAGCCTCGAAGATACTGTCCACGCCGCCGATCTCGGCCCCGCTCCCCGTATCCGGGACACCATCTGTGTAAAACGCCAGACTCCCCTCCGGCTCGGAATCCTCGCTGAGTACGGCATCGATATCCAGTGAGCCGATGGCAGCCGTGTCGGCACCATCCTGACCGCCTTCCTGACCGGGAATTTCCAGGTCATCGAATGACAGGTCCAGGCCTTCGGTGGCGCCGGCCGGGCCATCGCCAACGTCCGCGCCCGGGCTGACCCCTTCCCACTTCATGGTGGGTTCGACGTCCTCGGTGGACAATCCGACCGAATCCTTCGGCTCGGGAAGGTCCCCTTCGAAGGCACTCGCATGAACCATGTCGAGGCTGTCCGGGATATCAAAATCGGCCACGGACACCGGCCCACCGACTTCCATCGAAGGATCCCGGTCGATGGGCGACGCCACTTCATCGGATTGCGGTGGAGGCAGCGAAGTGGATTCGTCCTTGGGGCCCATGCCCATCCAGGACCGCTTGGGATCGTTCAGATCGTCACCCCCCCCCCAACGGAGAATTCATCGCCGGTACCGTCACCAGGCGGGACGAGATCGTCAAAAGAAGGGAACTCGGTACCCAGGCCCGATCCCGGATCGCGCCCCATGTCCGTACCGAAATCAGCCACCGGTTCGGCGGCGGGGTGCTCGATGACACTGAACTTTTCCGTCATTCCAGAGGAAGGATCGTAGATATTGTCCGCCGGGGGCGCCACGCGGGAAGCGGTGGACGATTCCACGACCGGTTCGTCATCCGCTGGCGGGTCGGGGACTACGGGGGGGTCGGGCGGCCCCTCATCGGCCACGGGATCCGGTCCAGGGGCCATTTCCAGTTCATCGACAAGCGGCTTTGCCGGTTCCCGGGGCGCCTCACTCCGCTTCTTCCGAGCCGCGATGGCATCGGGCGGCAGGAAGACTTCGTCCGCGTGGGACAGGTCCTTTCTGGAATATCCGTAGCCACCAACCGCTTCGCCACCAGCCTTGGGTTTGGGTTTGGGCGGAGGAAGCGGATCGGACTCGTCCCGAATCCAGACATCCGTGGTGGGACTGCCGTCCGGGGAAGACTCATCCTGGTCCGATTCGGGTGGTGCGGGCGGCGGGTCCTCCGGATCGGACCCGTCCCGAATCCAGGCATCGGTTTCCTTACCCTCGGTGCCCGGCGAGGCGGCTTCGGTCTCCACGTCGACCTCT
>JADHTP010000114.1 GCA_016784945.1 Deltaproteobacteria bacterium
GGAGTGGCCGACACGTACACCGTGAGGCCCCGACGCTGGTCGAATTCCTGGAATGACAGGGGTCGGTTGTCCATGGCCGAAGGCAGCCTGAATCCGAAGTCCACCAGCGTGGCCTTGCGGGACTGGTCGCCACGGTACATTCCGATGACCTGGGGTACGGTGAGGTGGCTTTCGTCCAGGACGCACAGGAAGTTATCCTGGAAGTAGTCCAGCAGGGTAGGGGGCGCCTCCCCCTCGCCCCGTCCCGTCATGTGGCGCGAGTAGTTTTCGATTCCCGAAACGCTGCCGAACTGCTCCAGGGACTCCAGGTCCGCCAGGGTGCGTTGCTCCAGCCGTGCGGATTCCAGCACCTTTCCCTGGTCGTTCAGCAGCTTGAGCCGGGTTTCCAGTTCCTCGCTGATGGCCACGATGGCCGTCTTCAGGCGCTCCGGCGTGGTGACATAGTGGCTGTTGGGATAGATGGCCACCCTTCCAAGGCGGCGTTGCTCTTTCCCCGTAATCGGGTCGAACTCCCGGATGCCCTCCACCGTGTCGCCGAACAGGTCGACGCGGACGGCGGCGCTTTCCTCGTAGGGCGGGAAAATCTCCACAACGTCCCCACGGACCCTGAAGGTGCCCCGCTCGAAACCCATGTCGTTCCGGGTGTACTGCACGTCCACCAGATGACGCAGAAGCTCGTCACGGTCGCAGTCCCCGCCTTCTTCCAGGAATATCAGCAGACCGTGATAGGCCTCGGCCGAGCCCAGGCCGTAGATACACGACACCGACGCTACGATCAGAACGTCGTCCCGTTCGAACAGGACCCGCGTGGCGGAGTGCCGCATGCGGTCGATTTCGTCGTTGATCCTGCTGTCCTTTTCGATGAAAAGGTCCGACGACGGCACGTAGGCCTCGGGCTGGTAGTAGTCGTAGTAGCTGACGAAGTATTCCACGGCGTTGTCGGGAAAGAACTGTTTGAACTCGCCGTACAGTTGCGCGGCCAGGGTCTTGTTGGGCGCCATCACCAGGGTGGGCCGGTTGGTGGCGGCCACCAGGTTGGCGATAGCAAAGGTCTTGCCCGATCCCGTGACGCCCAGCAGCACCTGGTCCCGCCGCCCGTCGTTGACCCCGGCAACAAGGCGCTCGATGGCCGGTATCTGGTCGCCGGCCGGCTGGAACTCGGAATGGAGCTTGAACATGGGTCTCAGCTCTACGGCGCCCAGTCCACCACCTCATCGTAGTAGTCGATGATCTTGCGGACGTAGTCACGTTTTTCGGTGTAGGACCCGGGATAGAAGCTGCGTTTGAATCCGTAGATGATGATGTGCTTCAACTCCTTGGTGGAAATGCCGAAATGCTTGATGGCCCGCATGATTTCCTTTGTGACCGTGGTGTTGGAAATGAGGCGGTTGTCCGTGCACAGCGTGGTGGAAAGGCGGCGGCGACGCATGTCACGGAAGGCGTGCCTGGACAGGTCCTTCAGGCGGGGGTTGGTCTGGAGGTTGCTGGTCAGGCAGACCTCAACGGTGATCCGCCGGTCCGCGATGTATTCGGCCAGCGCCCGCACGTACTCCGCCTTGTCCTTGATTTCCGGGTTCTTGATCATGCGCGGGTTGACCAGGTAGTAACCGTGGCCGATGCGATCCGCGTGGAGGTCCGTGATGGCCTGGAAGATGGATTCCGGGCCATAGGCCTCGCCGGCGTGGACGGTCTTTTTCAGAAAGTTCCTGTGGGCGAACTCGTAGGCCCGCCGGTGATCCTCCGCCGGAAAACCCCTCTCCCGTCCCGCGAGGTCGAAACCCGTGATGGGAATCCCCCGCTTGTCACGGATGGACACGGCGGCCTGGGCCAGTTCCAGTGATCCCAACCCGTAGACCATTTTCGACGGCGAAAACGGATGGACCCGGCAGATGTCCTTGTAATAGAGGCTCATCTGGGGATTGAAGTAACGCAACGCGCACACGGTGATGGCGTAGTGGAACTCCGGTTCACGGCCATCCCGGACCTCTTTCCGTCGGTTCGCCTTGCGGGCGGCGCTGGACAGTCCCCTATTCACGGCCCGCAGCACGGCTGTCATGTCCATCTTCTTGCTGGCGTGCAACTGGGGTGCGAAGCGCATCTCGAAATAGCGGACCCCCTCGTCGAAGTTGTCCTCGGCCAGTTCACAGGCGATGCGTTCCAGTGATTCCGGGTCCTGCATCACGGCCACGGTGTACTGGAACCCCTTGAGGTATTCGGTCAGGCTGGAATAGCGATCCTTGAAGACGAGCCTGCGCAGCCCCGTCTTGGTCCGCGAAGGCAGCCTGACGTCCCTCTCGCGGGCCAGTTCGATAAGGGTCCCCAGACGCAGGGAGCCGTCGAGGTGCACGTGCAGGTCCGTCTTGGGCAGTGCCCGGATGAGTTTTTCAGTTACCATGATATTTCCATCAGTCCTCTTCACGCTTCAGGCCACGGAACAGCCGTCCGGAGGCCCGGCACTCGGCCTCGGCCGCCGACACGATATGATCCGTAGTGATGAGCAGTCCGTCCCGGGCCGCCTTGTAGGCCGCGCGCAGGATGGCATTCTTGATATTACCACCCGACAGTTCGAAGCTTTCGCCCACCAGGTCCCAGTCGATGTCGTCGGCCAGTGGGCATTCCCGGGGGATGAGGGCGCGCCAGATACTGGTCCGGTGCGCACTGTCGGGAAAGGGAAACCGGATCTTGAACTGGATCCGTCGTTCGAAGGCCTTGTCCATGTTCTTTTCGAGGTTGGTGGTCAGGACCACGATGCCGTCGAAGCGTTCGATCTCCTGCATCAGGAGGTTCACTTCCATGTTGCTGAAGCGGTCCACCGACGTTTCCACCTTGACGCGTTTGGTAAAGAGGGCGTCGGCCTCGTCGAACAGGAGGATGGAGTTGTTGGCCCGGGCCGTGCTGAAAATCCGCTCGATGTTCTTTTCCGTTTCACCGATGTACTTGGACATGACCCGGGGGATGCTGATCTGGTAGATGTTCTGGCCCAGTGCCTCGGCCAGGATCTCCGCGCAAAGGGTCTTGCCAGTACCAGGGTCGCCCACGAACAGGCAGCAAAGCCCCTTGCCAGTGGCCAGTCGTTTCCCGAAGCCCCACCGCGTCATGATGAAGGTCTTGTGACGGGCGGCGTCCAGGACCTCTTCAACAGCCGACTTTTCCCGCTTCGGAAGGACGAGGTCGTCCATGGTCAGACGCACCCGCCTCTTCTTCGAGTATTCCTCCATGTCGGCCCGGACCTGTGCCCAGGCGCCCGCGGTCAGGTCGTCCTGGCCAACCGATGCCGCCCCCCGGGAAGAGGCCAGCTCGCGGGCCACGGCCACGGCGTTGCGGATCTGCCCGCCGGTAAATTCGAAGGTCAATGCCAGGCCGGGGATGTCGACCTCCTTTGCGGGACCTGCCGAACCGTGTTCCAGATGGACCCTCCACAAGGCCTCACGCTGTCCCCCGTCGGGGACCTCGAATTCCACCTGGTAGGCAATATAGCGTTCCAGGGACGGGTCCAGGCGTCGCGGGTCGCTGGTCAGCAGGAAGACGTGACCATCGTGGGATTCCAGCTTTTCATACAGCCCCGGAATACGGGGGTTCTTTTGTGAAAAGATCGTCTCGCAATTATCGAAGGCCAGGATGACGCCGCGCATCCGCGCATCGAAAAAGAGGGCATCCAGGGTTTCACCGAAGGCGCCTTCCTCCACGGACAGTCGGGCGGAATCCACGGTCAGCAGGGGTCGTCCGGACCGCATGGCGGCCACGTCGGCAAACAGGCTTTTGCCCGTGCCGGGAGGACCGAACAGTCCCATGACCAGGCCCCGGCCCTCCATGACCTTCAGGGCCTCGTCCCGTACGCCCTCGTCCATCACCAGGTCGGAAACGGACGCGTGGGGCCGCGTAAGCCGGCAAAGGGACGCGATGGTCTTGTCCACGTGCTCGTGGCCCAGGATGAAGTTTTCAACACCGTCGGGTATGGACACTTCCTGGGCCGGCAGGGTGTCCGACGTGGCGTCCCGGGGAACCGAAAGCCGGATAAGGCGCCCACCCACGAGCCGTGAAGTGGGGACGAAGAGGTCCCTCGCCCCCAGGCGGTCCAGCCGGTTCTGGAACAGGACGCTGACCAGGAAATCCACGTCTACATAATCAAGCAGGACGTTGTCCTTGAAACGCGCGATCCGTTTACGGAAGGAGGCGTCCAGGGAAGGAACCAGCGACAGCCGCAGGATGCACGCCTCGGCAGCGGACAGTTCGTAACGGGTGGAAAGGGCATCTATGGCCACCTCGCCACCGGCCTTCCTGGATTGCGCCGCTATGGAGGCCATTTCCGTCTCGGCCTGCTCGGCGCCGGTCAGGAAGGATCGGACATGTTCCTCTCGGTCGTCACCGAAGTCCAGGGCCGTCCTGTGGTCCACGAGGCATTCAGCCCAGCGACACATGGCGTCCAGGTAGCTCAGGTTGAATTCCCGACTCCCCGCCTCGGACCTGTTCCGGTCTTTCGCAGCCATGGCACAAACTTACTCGCCAACCCCAGGCAGGTCAATACGACCCGCCTTTCCCCCGGGGAGCCCACGGAACCCCGGTGTTATGGAAGGCTGGGACTTTATCCGCTATAGTCCCGCCTGCGCGCTTTGATGGAGACGAAATTGAGTCGTTGCCTCAACCTGCTGCTCATGCTGACATGCGCCCTGGCCCTTTCCCTGGACCCAAGGGACGCCAGAGGCTCGCCGGGCGAAGTGGACGCCACCGAACTGGCGGCCTACGACCTGGCCATGAAGACATTCTGGGGACGGATCGACCCGTCATCGAAAAACCCCATTAAGTCCCATCGCGAACTGCGGCGGAGCATCCCCATCCTGTTCGACTGGAACCCCTGGGACTACTACGGCCAGCGTGGACATCATTTCCAGGGAGACATACTCATCGACACCGGTACGGGGGACATGGCCGGCACCATCACCGTCGACGTGGTGGTCAACGGCAACGATCACGAAAGCCTGTATTTCTGGACCGGTCTTCCCGTCACCGCCGTTCGCGACGGGGACGGCCTGGACGTGGCCTTCGAAGAGACCTACAGCTGGGGGATCAAGCTCACCCGGCTGGACCTGGTCCAGCCACCGGCCGACGGCGCAGAGCTCAGTTTCGCCTTCGACATGGAAGGGGTGCCCGAATGCGCATACGCAGGCGTCATCTCCGTGCACCTGTGCGCATTTTCCGACATCTCCTACCTGGCCATGAGCCTGTTCCTTCCCGGTTCCCTGGCCGGTGACTTCGCCACTTTCGACCTGAACGTCACGGTGCCCGAAGGCCTGACCGTGGCGTCGTCGGGTGTCAACGCCGGGATGACGCCGGCCGATCTGGAGGGACACGAGGTCCATCACCTGATCCAGGACTTTCCCACCGAGGCCCACAGCATGGTCCTGGCCAAGTACCGGACCTGGGACGTTCCCTACGAGGAAAAGACCATCAGCGTTCACACCGTGGACAACCCCCTCATCGACTTCATCGTTCCAGGCGTGCTCACCGACATGAGGGACATCCTGAGCTTCTTTGCCGACCAGTTCGGGGCCTTCCAGTTCCCCAAGATGGAGGCGGCTCAGATCACCCAGGACGCCGGCGCCGCATTCGGGTGGCCCGCACTCCTGTGGATTCCCGACACCATGTTCCTCATGGGGGGCAGTTCCGGGGGCTCCATGGAGTCCAACCACCGGACGGCCCTCTTTGCCCACGAGCTGGGTCACCAGTGGTTCCCTGACATGCTCAAGTCCGACGATCCTTATGGCAGTGCCTGGCTGTCCGAGGGCTGGGCCGAATTTTCGTCCATCTATTACATGTCGCAGGAAAACGGCGAGGACTACCTGGAAGGGGTCTTCGACTACTATGGCATGCTGTACCAGTACTTCGCGGCCCCGCACCCGAAGGACTACGGGCTCACGTCCGAGGAAACGGGCGACCTCGGGCAGAACGACGGCTGGCTGTACCAGATCAATACCTATTACAAGGGTGCGGTGATAGCCAACACCATCCGGCAGGTCATCGGGCAGACCGCCTTCATCAAGGGGCTGCGCAACCTCTACAACGACTACGCGGGAAAGGACGACTACTACGACACCGGCACCCTGCAGGTCTATTTCCAGGATGCCTGGGGCGGGGACCTCCAGTGGTTGTTCGACCAGTGGATCTACGGTACGGGCTATCCCATCTACAAGGTCCACGTGACGCGCACCGAGGGTGAACAGGGCCAGGCGCAGGCCAGCGTCCGCGTGGAAAGGACCGGCAACGAGCCGGGCCGGGTGTTCGACATGCCCGCCACCATCCAACTGGTGACCCTGGACGGCGACGTGGACAACAAGGAATGGATCGACCAGGACGACGCGACATTCACCTGGGACGTGGATTCGCGGCTCGTGAGGGTCCGTTTCGACCCGGACAGGACCTTCATCAAGCGGGTGGTCCCCGGGCTGCCCGGCGACGTGGACCTGTCAGGCGAGGTGGACGGTATAGACCTCATCTACACCGCCTGGGGACAGGAAGGCCTCATCGGCCAGTCACCCAACTTCCTGCCCTGGGTGGACTTCGATGGCGACGGTGTGGTGGGGACGGTGGAATTGGAGCAGGTGACCGGGAACTTCGGCGACACCAGCCAGGAGGTGGCGTTATGAAGACGATCAGACGAAACCTGACACTGATGATGGCCTTTGGAACCCTGGTGACGATGAGCGCCTGCGACTCCGGCGACGCCCGCCCCTCAATGGACGCCATGGACATCGGGCCAGCCACGGACCTGCTGGTCGATGCAGGTGAGCCCGACTCGGGGTACGACCCGGGTTACTACAACCCCGACGTGCCCCATGACACTCTGCAGTTGCAGCCGGTGATCTCCAGCCCTTCCATTCGTTTCGAAATGGCCGGGCGCGACGGCAAGACCGTGCTCATCAACCTGGTGGCCCGGGACCTGGGCCAGGTATACGGAATCGCCCTTCAGGTGGAATTTCCCGCGGCTGACTTTGCCTTTGACGGCATGGACATGGAAGCGCTCTTCGGAACCGCGGGAACCCAGGCGCTGTACCTGGCCGACGTCATGGCGCCCGGCCGCCTGGCCGTGGGCATGACACACCTCGGCTCCGGCAAGGAAAAGGAAAAGAACCTCGAAGGCGACGTCAAGATTGCCGTGCTGCGCCTGCTCCCGACCACCGGGAAGGAAGGGACGTTGTCGTTCTTCGAGCCTAGATGCCTGACCGTGGGAAGAAAGCTCGACAAGGTGGAAGCCGACTACCTGCCCGCCCTCGTCTATCCCTGAACGTTCGTCCCTACTGATCCAGCGCTTCGTTGAGATAATCCACCAGGTCTTCCAGGCTGAAAGGTTTGCGAAGCAGCAGGATGCCGTCGGTCACGCCGTACTGTGCCAGGCTGGACTCGGAGCAGCCGGTCATGAAGAGAACGGGAAGTCGCGGATTGGCGTCCGATATTCTGTGGGCCAGTCCCACGCTGTCCGTCGAAACGCCGGCCTTCTGGGAACCCAACTGGGAATAATCGATGACCCCGGCCAGGATGTTGTTGAAGTCGTGCGCGATCCCCGCTGCCAGGCTGCCGAGGGACTCCAGGCGCTGGGTCTGTCGCAACTTTTAGAACGGCATCCACCCGTTCCGTCACGTCCGTGAAGATGGTCATCTTGCACGGCTCGCCCGTGAGGTGGCTGAGATAGGGCACGTCGAGGACCTCGCAGGTCTTTTTTTTGTCGGGCGTCCGCCATTCATATCGCAGTGAATGGCCGTCCAGGCACTCCTGGATGCGGCAGGTCTCACATGGCTTGTCGGCGTCGTAGAAGGGCGAACGGTATGAACGGAACCAGCGGTCTCCATCAGGATGATGAAAGACATCGTCGACGTAGGTCGACTTCCCGCCTCGGAGGGTTTCCTGGAAACCCCGTTCGGCACTGGCAGCGTTTGCCGGAGAAAGGAACCCGTCAGGCTTGTTGCCGATGAGTTCGACGATTTCGTGGCCCATCAAGCGGGCAAGGAACTTGCTGATCGCCAGGTAGCGTCCTTACCGGTCCCGGACGAAGACGGCCTCGGCATCGTTGTCGCAGATGGAACGGAACAGGCTGTCCTCGACAGGGCTTCTGGCTGGGTTCTTGCCTTTCATCTGCGGGGCTGTCTCCAATGGCCGGATGGCCTGTGTAGTGCCTTTTTGTTCCGTGGCACCGTCGAAGTCAACGGTGGACGGTGTCATCGATTTGTGGCAACGTCGACGCGTTGGTATGGAAGTGGAGGTCAATCATGGCTGAAAAGAAACGGATCGCCGTGATCCTTTCGGGTTGCGGTGTATACGACGGGGCCGAAATACACGAGTCGACCCTGACGCTCCTGGCTCTGGATCTTTTCGGGGCGCAGGCCGTCTGCGCGGCGCCGGACATCCCCCAGTTCAAGGTGGTGAACCACGCCATCGGGAAGGACGTGGAGGGGGAGTCCCGCAACGTATTGGCGGAGTCGGCACGCATCGCCCGGGGAGACATCCGGCAGGTCTCGGAACTGGACGTGGGCGCACTGGACGGTGTCATACTGCCCGGCGGTTTCGGCGCGGCGCTCAATCTTTCGGACTTTGCAACGGCAGGGGCCGACATCACCGTGGAACGGACCGTCTCGGACTTCCTGACGCGGATGCACGCCGCAGGCAAGCCCCTGGCGGCGTTGTGCATTGCCCCGCCCATCCTGGCAAAGATCCTGAAGGATGCCGGCGTCACCGGGGCCAGCCTGACCATCGGAAACGACCCGGGCGCCGCGGGCGGCGTGAACGCCATCGGACACAAGCACGTTGCGTGTACGCCCGATTCCTTCGTTGTGGACGAGGCCAACCGCGTGGTGTCCTGCCCCTGCTACATGCTGGCCGGGAGCATCGGTGAACTGTGGAAGGGCATCGAAGCCACGGTGAAG
>JADHTP010000115.1 GCA_016784945.1 Deltaproteobacteria bacterium
AACCTCTGCGTAAAGGACGAGATCTTCGAACTGTCGCGCACCACCACCCTGGTGGGTCGGGGCAAGGACGCCGGGATCACCCTGGTGGACCCCTCGGTGTCCAGGGTCCACGGCAGGCTCATGGTGAAGCCCGACGGGAACATCATCGTGGAAGACGTGGGCAGCGCCAACGGCGTATTCGTCAACGACAACCGGGCCAAGGTCTGGCAACTGTCGGAAGGGGACCTGGTCCGGTTCGGTAACGTGGAGTTCATGGTGGAAATCCCCTCCGCCGACACCATGGAAACCCTGGCCGCCAGTCTCACGTTCCTGGGCCGTATGGGCACCGCGATCCGGTCGAATCTGCCCTGGACCATCGCGAGTGTCTGTACGCTGATGGTCATCGTCCTGCTGGTGTTCTTCCTTCCCGGCTACCTGGAACAACGATCGTCCGCGGAGGCCCCGGTTGCCGAACCCGTCACCATGAAGCCCGCAGAGCCACCCTCTCCAGTTGCCGAGGCGCCGCCCACCCTGGATCGGATCCGGAGTCTCCTGGAGGAAAAGCGCATAGACGAGGCCGCCGAAGCCGTGGCCATGGTTCTGAAGGCCAATCCCACCAACGGGAACGCCGTGAAGCTGTCCAACCGGATCACCATCGAAAGGCGGGCGGAAAAGTCCCTTGCAGCCGCAATGGAGGCGGTCACGGGCAACGACCATCAGGCAGCCGCCCAGGCCCTGCTTCAGGTGCCTCGGGACTCCATCTTTCGTGAGCAGTGCGTGGCCCAGCTGGGTGAATTGCGGGATCGGATCGACAAATCGAGGAAAAGGATCTGCCGCCGCAAGGGTCGCAAGTCCGTGGACTGCATCCGGCTGACCGCGCTGGTTTCCAAGATCGAAACCACCATCAAACCAGCCGAAACACCACCGCAACCGCCACCAGGATCACCGCCAGCAGGGACATGATCGCGAAGCGGAAGTCGCCCTCACCGAGGAACAGGACGGCGCACAGGATCAGTCTGCCAACGGACACGACCACCAGCAGGGCAAGCCCGGCCAGGGCAACCCACCCCACATGGAGGGTTTCGAACCACCTGCAATAGTCCACACCGTCCAGGGAGGACAACTGGGCGTGGGTGGGCAGTCCGCCGTCCAGGGTGAGCAGCGCCGAGCCCACCACGCAAAGGATGACGGCTGCCAGGGCGCCGTAGCGCATGAAAGCCGCGATGACGTGATCAGTGTTCACACGTCCCCCGTCAGGGCCCGCCAGGCCATCACACCCGCAAGGAACAACAGTCCGCCCACGAACAACAGCCTGAGGCGCGTGTCGGCCACCCGGGGCATGACCCGGGATCCCAGCACGGACCCGAAAAACACACCCGTGACCACCGGAGCGGCGATCACCGGCTCGATCTCGCCCATGGCGAAAAATGCCACTGCCCCGGCGGCCGCCGTGATGCCCATCATGAAATTGCTGGTGGCGGTCGCCGCCTTGATGGGCACGTACATCACGGCGTCCATGATGGGCACCTGGAAGATCCCGCCGCCCACACCGAGCATCCCCGACGCCATGCCCGCCAGGATCATGGCCGGCAGGCCCACCATCACGCGGACGATGCCGTACCGCACCTCGCGCCCCGTGGCCCCGTCCCGGTAGGCGCCGGTGAGCCGCCACCTCTTCTCCAGTTCCCCGCTCGCCGACGGTTCAATGGCCCGGTCCTTCCGACGTCGCATCATGACCCAGGCCGCGAACACCAGGACGCCGGCAAAGACACCGGTGACCACGCGACCGCCCGACAGACGACCCACGAGCACACCGGCCAGTGCGCCCACCACCGTGACCTGGGACAACAGGATCCCCAGCCTGATATTGGACAGACCGTCCCGGATGAACACGGCGGCGGCGGCGCTGGAAGTGGCCACCACGCCCACCATGGAGGCCCCGATGGCAAGACGCAGAGGCACGTCCAGCAGGGTAACCAGGACCGGAACCACCACGATCCCGCCCCCCACACCCATCATGGCGCCAACGAAACCCGCCACCAGGGATGAGCCCAGAACTATGAGTATGACTTCCACGAAATAAGGAGCCTAAAGGACCTCGATCAGCTCACCGGAGCCCATGCCGCCGCCCACGCAGCGGGTCGTCACGCCCCACTTTCCGTCGCGGCGCTTGAGCTGTCGCACCATGTCCACCACCTGGCGAGCGCCGGTGCAGCCCACGGGATGGCCCAGGGAAATTCCGCTGCCCCACTGGTTCGCCCGGTCCTTCGGCAGGTCGGGCAGGTCGTGGAACCCGGCCGCCAGCACCGCGGCGAAGGCCTCGTTGAGTTCGAAGTAGTCCACGTCGGCCAGGGCCTTGCCGCCCCGTTCCAGGAGCCCGGGGATCACCTTGAAGGCCCCCTCGCCCATGAGTTCGCGGGGCACGCCCACGTTGTTCCAGGCGGCGATACGGGCCAGGGCCGTCTTCCCCAGCTTTGCCGCCGCTTCTTCACTGGCCAGGACCAGTGCCGCCGCGCCGTCGTTGATGGACGACGAGTTCATGCCCGTGATGGTGCCGCCTTCGGGCTTGAAGTAGGGCCTCTGCCTGGTCAGCAGTTCCATTGTGATGGGCTTGGGGCCTTCGTCCTTTTCCACCATGATGGGGTCACCCTTTCGCTGGGGAACCGGAACGGGAATCACGTAGTCCGCGAAATAGCCCCCTTCCCAGGCCGCCAGAGCGTTCGTGTGGCTGTTGTAGGCCACCTCGTCCTGCTCTTCGCGGGTGACGCCGTACTTCTCCACGAGCCGTTCTGTGAGCAGACCCATCAGTTCGCCCTTCTTGCCCACGTTTTCGTCCTTGAGGGCGCCCATGATGCCGTCCACCAGTTTCATGTCCCCGTACATCTGGTTCTTCACGCGCCCGGTGTACAGATAGCGCGGGATGTTGGACATGCTTTCCACGCCGCCGGCCACGCCCACGTCCACCTCGCCCAGCATGATGCGGCGGCACATCGAATGGATGGCGGCGCCGCCGGACGCGCAGTTTTCGTGAAAGGTGGTTCCGGGGGTGGAACTGGGAATGCCGGCGAACTCACCAGCCACCTTGGCCAGGTTCGGTGACCGCCCGTCCTGCATGACCCATCCCATGCAGGTATAGTGGATCTGCTCGGGATCGACACCGGCGTTCTCGATGGCCTTGCCGATGATGAACGTCGCCAGATCGCGGGCCAGTATGGAAGAAAGACCCCCGCCCATGGCACCAATGGGCGTCCTCACGGCACCCAGAATTACTACGTTGCTCATTGGAACCTCCTGTCGGACAAGCGTAAAAAACCGTGAAAACGGATCCTAGCAGGTAGCCTTGGGTTGGTCTATGGCCCCGAGCACGTTGACCTTGGTGGAAAAGTGCTTATAATCTAGCGCCGTCGCGGTGTTGACTGCGACCCGTCTCTGGAGGCAACCGAGAATGAGAAAGGGCATCCACCCCAAGTACAAAGACACCAAGATCACCTGCGCGTGCGGGACCGTGGTTGAAACGCGATCCACGCGGGGCGACTATTCGGTTGAAATCTGTTCCGCGTGCCATCCATTCTTCACCGGAAAACAGAAGATCGTCGACTCCGAAGGACGGGTCGAGCGCTTCAACCGCAAGTACGGTCGCAGCACAAAGACTTCAGCGGCCACCACGTCGTGAAGGATTCCACATCCGGGCAGGCTTCCGCTCCGGTAGGCGGCCAGGCGGTCGTCGAGGGCGTCATGATGCGCGCCCCTGACGCCACCAGTGTGGCCGTGCGAAAGCCCGACGGTTCCCTCGTGGTCCGGGTCCGCGCGGCCAGGCGACTCGCCGCACGCTACCCCTGGATGGGCCAGCCAGGAATGCGCGGGATCGCCGTGCTGGTGGAGACCCTGTCTGACGGCATCTCGTCCCTGAATTTCTCTGCGGCCCAGGCCATGCCCGAAACCACCGGAGACCAGAAGGACGCCTCGTCCCTGGCCATCATCGCCACGCTGGCGTTTTCGCTGGCCTTCGGTTTCTTCATGTTCGCCGTGCTGCCCCACGCCCTGACCCTGTGGCTGGGCGGCGCCCTGGGCGACGAAGACCTGGCCGGCGGACGGGCCGTGATGTTCCACCTGGTGGACGGCGTGGTGAAGGTGCTGCTGTTCCTGGGATTCATGTGGGGCGTGTCCCTGATGAAGGACATGCGCCGCGTCTTCGAGTACCACGGGGCCGAACACCAGGCCGTTCATGCCTTCGAGGCCGGCCTCCCCCTGGAGGTCCGGAGCCTGAACCGCTTTCCCACGGCCCACCCGCGATGCGGAACGGCCTTCCTCATCACGGTCATCGTGGTCAGCATCCTGGTGTTCGCGGGCATCTTTCCCCTGGTGCCCGTCATTTTCGAAAACAAGATCCTGAACCAGGTGGCCTACGTTTTGGTCAAGGCTCCGCTGGTTCTCCCCATTGCCTCACTGGCGTACGAATTGATCCGGTTGTCCGCGCGCCTCAAGTCCCAGGTCCTGGGCTGGCTTCTGTCGGCCCCCGGGGTACTTTTCCAGCGCATCACCACCCAGCCCCCCGACGAGGACCAGCAGGAGGTGGCCATCATCGCTTTGGCGGCCGCACTGTCACCCGCCCTGGCCGGCGTGGGCCGTGCCAATCCCGAGTCCGTCGTGGAATTCGCGGACTTTGGCGAGTTTACGCGCTGGAATGCCGGGCCCAAGGCAGAGGTCGACGAATGAGCGACCTCACCCTGGCCTTCCCCAAGCTCGACGAAGTGGAAGAAAAATACGATCGACTCGGCATTCAGATGGGGGAACCGGAATGCTACGGCAACCCCGATCAACTGCGCCGTGTGTCAAAGGAACGGGCCGAACTGGAAGAGACCGTGGAGGCCTACCGTGAGTACAAGGAGGTCCTGCAGGGCATCGATGAGAACCGTCAACTGCTGCGGACCGACGACGATTTGAAGGAGCTTGCCGAAGAGGAACTGACCCGCCTGGGCGCCCGGGGCGAGGAACTCGAAGCCCGGCTGATGGCCCTCCTGGTTCCCAGGGACCCCCTGGACAAAAAGGACATCTTCCTGGAGATCCGGGCCGGTACCGGGGGCGAGGAAGCGGCCCTTTTTGCGGCGGACCTGTTTCGGGCCTATGCCCGTTTCGCCGAAGAAAAGAAATGGCAGGTGGAAATCGTCAGCGAATCCGCCACGGGTCTTGGCGGCATCCGCGAGGTGGTGGCCCAGATCCGCGGAGACCGGGTCTTCAGCTTCCTGAAATACGAGGCGGGCGTCCACCGTGTGCAGCGCGTGCCCGTGACCGAGGCCCAGGGACGCATCCATACGTCGGCCGTGACCGTCGCCGTCCTCCCCGAAGCGGACGACGTGGACGTGGAACTCAACGAAGACGAACTGCGGACGGACCTCTACCGGGCCAGCGGCGCCGGTGGTCAGCACGTGAACAAGACCGATTCCGCCGTTCGGTTGACCCACCTCCCCACGGGAATCGTGGTGACCTGCCAGGACGAAAGGTCACAGCACAAGAATCGAACCAAGGCGCTCAAGCTGATGAAGGCCAAGCTCTTCGAAAAGGCCCGTGATGAATCCGCGAAGGCCGAACGGGATTCCCGCCGCGCCATGGTGGGCACTGGCGACCGGAGCGAGCGCATCAGAACCTACAACTTCCCCCAGAACCGGCTCACCGACCACCGTATCGGCCTCACGCTGTACAAGCTGGAGGTGGTGATGCAGGGTGAACTGGACGAAGTCATCGCCAGCCTGCAGGCCCATTTTTCGGCCAAGGCCATGTCCGGTCAGGACTGATCGATCCCCCACCAGAACGCAGTTGTTCTTTATCCCACCATCATCGATCGACGGCCCCCTATAGACGTTCCCCTTCGATTCGTGTAATTCAAAACCGATGCTGAAAACCCTACACGTGACGAACCTGGGCATCTTCGGAGACGTGGAGGCCGACCTGCCCCGGGGCCTGGTTTGCCTCACCGGTGAAACCGGCGCGGGCAAGTCACTGCTGGTGGACGCCATCAAGCTGCTCCTCGGTGCACGGGCCGATCCGGCCGAGGTCCGACACGGCGAAAAGTCGGCGCTCGTGGAGGCGGTCTTCGACCTTTCGGGCAGGGACGGCCTGCTGCAGGCCCTGGAGGAAGGGGGATACGAGGCCGAAGACGGCGAAGTGCACCTGAGGCGGACCATAACGGCGGACGGACGGTCCAAGGCCTGGATCCAGGGACGGCTGTCCACGGCGCGCGAACTGAGGGAGTTGGCCGTCCGGATGGTTTCCATCGCGGGCCAGCACGCCTTCATGAGCCTGGGCGTGCCCAAAGAACGCCTGGCCATGCTGGACTCCTACGCCGGTCTGACCGGAGACGTAAGCAAATACCAGGATCGATTTCATGACTACCGGAGTGCCAGGGAACGGCTGGAGTCCCTGGAGTCCGGCGAGGCGGAAAAGGAGTCCCGACAGGACTACCTGGAGTTCGTGATCGGGCAGATCGAGGAACTGGCGCCCGAGCCCGACGAAGATGAAAAACTGGCCTCCGTAGCGGCGGTGCTGAAGGAAACCGACCGGTTGAGGGAACTGGCGCTGGCCGCCGGAAACGACCTTTTCGACGGGGAGCCATCGGCCTTCGACACGGTAGGCCAGGCCCTGAAGGCACTGCACGAGGCAGTTGGGATCGATTCGGAACTGAGGGACCTGGCCGAACGGATGGAATCGGTGCAGATCGAGACCCGCGAGGCCGCCCGGGACCTCACCGCCTACGTGGGTCGACTGGAATCGGACCCCGGCCGCCTGGCCGCCGTGGAGGATCGGCTCCACGCCCTGAAGGGCCTGATCCGCAAGTATGGCGGTTCCCTGGAAGCGGTCCTGCGGACACAGGATTCATCCCAGGCCGAGCTGGATGCCATGGCGGGCGAATCCGACGACGTGGAGGCCTTGCGACAGGAGGTCGGTGAAAGGGAGGTCGAGGTCCGGAAAATGGCCGACGCCCTGACGGACAAACGCACGAAGGCCGTGGGTGACATGTCCGCCGCAGTCACCGATGCACTTCACAAGCTGGACATGGAAGGGGCGCGATTCTACGCCGAGCTGGAACCCGTGGAACCGGGTGAAAGCGGCGCCGATCGCCTGGTGTTCCGGGTGAGGACCAACCCCGGCGAAGGCGTGGGCCCCGTGGAGGAGATGGCCTCGGGGGGTGAATTGTCACGGATCGCCCTGTCGCTGTTTTCGGTACTCTCTTCCGCCGTGGGCACGCCGGTCATGGTGTTCGACGAGATCGACGTGGGCGTGTCGGGCGGCGTGGCGGACCGCATGGGCGATGTGCTGGACCGGGCGGCTAACGACCGCCAGGTGCTGGTGGTCACCCATCACGGACAGATCGCGGCCCGCGCCAATGCCCATTTCCTGGTGGACAAAAGAACCGAGGAGGGCCGGACCCTGGCCGGATTGACCCCCCTTCATGGCTCTCCCCGGACCGAGGAAATCGCGCGGATGGTGGGTGGACGGAAGATCACGCGCAAGGTCCTCGCCCACGCAAAGGAATTGCTGTGTCCCAAGGGCGACCTTCTCTAGGCAGCCTATCGCCTGTCGCTTATCGCCTATAGCCTATCGTCAATCGTTGATCGAGAGTCGCAATTCGGATCGGTGCCACCCGGGTCGCCCACCTGGCCTCCCTGAATATCCGGGTCAGATGAAGCGGAGGAGCTTGATGGCGTCGGGAACCAGTTCGAAGTCCAGCACATCGCGGTGGCCCACCAGGTCGCCCGCCACCTGGAACGGCGCCGGTTCCGACATCTGGACCCGGACCTTGCGGGTCAGGAAGTCCCTGAAGCCCTCGCCCCTGTAATCGCCGGACCAGATCTCGGGCAGGCTCACCAGGGCTCGCGCCACACCGATCCGGACCACCCTCAGTTGCATGAAATCCGCCACGTTGTCCGTCATGGGCAGGAGCCTTGCCCCGTACCCGATCATGGGGATGGTCCCGGCGATGATGGCATTGGTGGGGCCCTCGAACATGATCTCACCGGACCCGTAGGCCCGGGACCGGTCGCCCTCTTCGCCCACTTCGTAGGCGTTGTCCCCCAGGTTGGTCACCTTGATGGTCAGGTTCTCCCCCCGGATCATCTTCTGGAGCTTGCGGGGACCCGTGGCCGAAAAGAAGGCCACGAAATAGCCCACCACGTTCTTCAGCAGCGGCTTGAGGGGCCCGTCGCCGATGCGTTCCTTCAGGGCGTCGTAATCCGCCAGGATCTCGGCATCGATTCCGGCGCCCCCAAAGGGAAACAGTTGCCCCTCGCATTCCACCAGGGGGAGGTGAACGTGGTCACGGGTGGGATTCGTGACGTAGGCTTTCAGGTCCTGGATGGCGCTCCCGGAAGACACCAGCCGCGACAGGGCGTTTCCCGTCCCCAGGGACAGGACGCCCAGGGTGGGCAGGCCACGGGCGCCAACCGATCCGGCGGCCCCGTGCAGGGCGTTGATGAATCCGCAGACGGTCCCGTCACCACCCCCGGTGAACACCGTGGGATATCCCCTTTCCAGGATCCGGTCGGCCAGTTCCCGGGCATCTTCCTGAGTATGGGCATAATAGATGTCATCGGGGTGGACCAGATCCTCAATCCGCGAGACCACGTCGGGAGACACCCGGCGAGCGTTGGAATTGAGGTATATGGCAAAGGCCGACGCGCCCATCCGTCAAGCTCCCTGGTGTCAGTGCACCTGATTATCGCCCAAATCGTTCTGGATGCCCATAGGCCTGCCCAGCCTTCGCTGCGTCCAGACGAGGGCCACCACCCCGAGGGCCACGGCGAACCACAGCGTGGCCACCCGGATCAAAAGCGTGGCCGCGATGGCCGCCGCCTCGTCGGGCAGGGCACCGGACACGGCGGGAGACAGCATCCCCGCCAGGGAAGCTTCCGTGGCCACCAGGCCCCCCG
>JADHTP010000116.1 GCA_016784945.1 Deltaproteobacteria bacterium
GTCTCACGGCCGTGCTCGTCCTACCACCACGTCATGTGCATCGTAAAGTGCTGGCGCTACCGCTTGGTCTCTTCCCTCTCTACACGCACCTACCGACCTCTATGTACAGGTTCTTACGTTTTCAGAGGATCGCTGACATGCCAGGCGCTGTGCGAGAATACTCCTCTGGTCCGCCGTGGTGTCCTGGCCGGACGCCAACGCCGCCCGCACAGCATCGAAAAACCAGTGGTCGGAGGTCAGGTCGGTCAGGAAAGCATCGACAGTGGCGTTGACGGCTGCGGCGCGAGGATTCCGCAGCCCACAACGTTGCATCTCGCCTTTCTCCCGCTCCTGAGTGCGGGCGCACCGGCAGGAGTAGCGGTGGGGGAATTGGACACTTCCGCCATTTGCGTAAATGGTGTGCGGTGTGCCTGGTTCGTCGTCGAGTGACAATCGAACAAACCCGGTCAGTCCGTCATTGCCGAAGATGACGTACCAGGAGCTTAAGAACCCGGAAGCCCAAGTTTGGGGCTTGCCCGCTTCCCGGCGGCGCAGTGATGTCTTGGAGTTCTCCAGCAGCAGGCCTTGTGTCTCAGCCCATTCATCGTCGGGAACAAGCTGCTGAAGCTGGTCAGGACCGCCAAAGACGCGGACCTCGATGATTTCGTGCGGGGCACGCGCTATCTTCTTGCGGTCAGGTTGTCTCCCGTTCTTGGAGGGGTATTTCTCGCCTCGTTTCTGGTCGTAGACCAGCAGACCTTTATAGATTGGACTCTGCAAATACCCGCGCACGGTCTGCATCGGCTTACCAATTGTCCGCCCGATAGCGCGGAGGGGTCGCCTCTCGACGACGAACTGGTGGAAGACCGACGTGATGATGTCCGCTTCGGTCTTGTCGTAGCTCCATGCCTTCGTCTTCGGGTCATACAGGATGCCTCGCGGAAGCGCCGACAGCTTAAGGGGCCACTCCCCCCGGCGGCGCTTGGCCTCACGGCCTGCCTGAATGCGGCGCTTGATTTCCGACTTCTCGCGTCCCCCGACCAGCGCAAGCAGACCCGCCATGAAGGCGTCCTCTGCGATGGCGAGGTCGTGGATTTTTCCTGGAGTAAATATGCGGGTTTTCGTTGCCAATAAATCCCTGAAAACCTCGAAGTTGAAATCCTCCGCCCTGAGAATGCGGTCGATTGAATCGGACGCGATGTGCGTGTCTGGGTCCGAGATGGCCGGTTGTACTTGATTCTGCCACTCAGGGGTGGCCGCGAGGTCCGAACCCGAGACATTCTCAATTTCCACGGCAGGGAGAAGTTTGGCTCTATGCGTCTCGGCTACGAGTCGTGTGGAATGTCGCTGGCGGTCGAGACCTTCTCTGTCGTCACCTGCTTGTCCGAGCGTGGAAACCCGGTGAATTGGTAGCAGTTTCATGCTATCCACAAAAGTATCTGAGGCCCAAACCATTCGGGCCACCTATACTTACTACCCGTGGTAACCTGAGAATGAACCTAGTTGTTGGAAAGAAATAACCCGCACCCGTGGGGCATGGCCCAGACCGGGGTGCCCTTTGGCGAGGTGGGGCGCGTGCGGGACTGGCTGGGCATCAAGGCGCCCGTGGGACGGCCCGTGGGCGAGCACCCAAAGCGGCCCATCCAGGGATTCGCGTGCACGCGGAGCGAGGTGAGCGGCGCGCGGGTCTGGGGGTGGGCCGCCGAGCGTTTCGGCACACCCGAGCGATTTTTCGCCCGGTTCTTCGTGGCCAACTACAGCCCCCTGGTCTTCATGGAGGAAAGCGGTCGCAACCGCACCCCGGACAAACTGCCCAAGGCGGAAAGGGAACCCCTGTTCGCCGCCTGTGACCGGGCCCTGAGGCGCACCGTGGATTGCCTGGACCCCCGTTTCGTGGTGGGGGTGGGACGGTTCGCCGAGGACCGCATCCGCGCCGTGCTGGGTCCCGACATCTCGCGGGTGGTGGGTTGCGTGCCTCATCCCAGTCCGGCCAATCCCGCGGCCAACCGCGGTTGGGGCCACATCATGGACCAGTCCCTGAAAGAGATCGGAATCATCGATTTGTAGAGAGAGTCTTGTAGGGGACGGTTTCCAGACCGTCCCACCGGACCTGAACCCCGCCCTACAGCGGCGTCGGTCCGAGAACAACGCTCGTGATGGCGCCCTTGCGGAAGAACACCGGCAGTTCACCAATCTTGGCGCCCGTGGGCTCAAAGGTCGTGATCACGTTGGCGGCGCCCGGCGGCACGTTGATCAGGCCGCCACCACCGTCAATGCTGGTGGACGTGGCCGTGGAGGTGGGCGAGCCGTCCACCGTGTACACCGCCTTCGTGTCCTGGTCCCCCGTGCTCACGCTGGCGCTGAATCCCGGGGCCGTATCGAAGTCGCAGTCGTTGGCCGAGAAGATCAGGTGGGCCTTTTCCGGGTCCGCCGTGAGTCCCGCGGCGCCCATCAGCATGTCGAACACCGTGGGTGGCATCACGATGTAGTAGCGCGGGTACAGCCCGTCCTTGTAGACAGCCTCGTTGTCCGGGTACGAGTAAAAGCCCAGAGTCGTGATGAGATTGTCGCCCGAGACTTCCACGTAACCGTCCAGGCCCTGGGGCCCCGCCGGGATGGTGAGCGTGACCGATCCCTCCGAGTCCGTGACGCCCTGAGTCACCGGGTTGGCGCATTCCGTGTCCGTGAAGGCGCAGACCTTCACCGTGGCGCCCTCCACGTTCAGTTCGGTTACGACTTCCTCGAAGCTGTAGGTGTACGTGTAGGTGTCCACGGTCGGCTCCGGCCAAACCACCGTGCAGCCCACGTTGACCGGCTTCGCGCAGGCTTCCTCGCACTTGTCCGACATACAGTTTTCGAAGGCGTGACTGGTATCCATGGCGTCGGGAATGGCCGCCTCGCAGGTGTCATAGCAGTCGTCCTGCCCGCAGTCGTCCACAAAACACAGCCGCAAGGCCATGCACGCCGGTTCCAGGGCGCAGGTCGTGGCCTCGGTGCAGCAGTTCGTGTCCACGCAGGTCTTGCAACCGTCCGTGGCCACCGCTCCCTGCGGCCCCGCAATCGGCAACTCGTCGCAGGTCTTCGTATACACAAGCGGCTGTGTGCCCTGGTCCGGCTGTCCCGGATCGTCGGGCATGCCCGGGTCATCGGGTGTCCCCGGATCGTTCGGCGTACCCGGGTCATTGGGCGTCCCGGGGTCATTCGGTGTGCCCGGGTCGTTGGGCATACCAGGATCGCTGGGTGTGCCGGGATCGTTGGGAGTGCCGGGATCGTTGGGCATACCCGGGTCATTCGGTGTACCCGGGTCGTTGGGCATACCTGGATCGCTGGGTGTGCCGGGATCGTTGGGAGTGTCGGGATCGTTCGGTGTCCCAGGGTCATTGGGCGTACCCGGGTCTGACCCGATGACGTCGGATTCCCCACCGCCACCACCACCGCATCCCGCCGCAAACAAAAAGGCCGCAGCCCCAAGAACCAATACTGTCCGTTTCATGTTCATCCTCCCGACACAAGCCCTTTCAACGTCCCGATAGCATACACCGAGGGCTGGGTGGGGGGAAGCGGGATCAGAAGCTACCCTGGAGTGCGCGAGCTTGCTTGCGCTTTCTCCCGCGGTAAAGCGCGCGTCGTCACCTCACGGCCCGTGTTAATCTCCCCGTAACAGTAACAGCGGCCCCACTATGAGTTGCCCCTTCTGCAACGCCGATGAATCCCGACTAATCGCTAAAAACGGCCTGGCCATTGCGATCCTCGACGGCTTCCCCGTGAACCCCGGCCACGCCCTGATCATCCCGAAACGCCACGTCGCCTCCTGGTTCCACGCCAGCTCCGAGGAACGCCTGGCGATCATGGACCTCATGGACCAGGTCAAGGCCCTCCTCGACCGCGACCACCGCCCCGACGGCTACAACCTGGGCATCAACACCGGTGCAGCCGCCGGCCAGACCGTCATGCACCTCCACGTCCACCTGATTCCACGCTACAAGGGCGATGTGGATGACCTCCGTGGTGGCATCCGCAAGTTGTTCCCTGACCGGGCCAGGTACTGGGAAGAGGATGGCCCACGATGACCGAGCACGAACTTCTCGAACGTGCGGAGTCCATCCAGACCTGGAAGCAAGGTGGAGTGAGGGCCCCCCACAAGCCCCTGCTCTTGTTGTTGGGGCTCAGCCGGGTTCAGCACGATCAACCGCGCCTCGTGTCCTTCCAGCAGGTAGAAGATGAATAGCGGGTCCTGTTGAGGACCTACGGTCCTTCACGCCGGTCGTACCACCCCGAGTATCCCTTCTGGCACCTCCAGTCCGATGGCCTGTGGGAGATACCCAGGGGGGTAAGGCTACAGCGGCGCAAGGGCAACATCAACGTGTCGGTCATCGAGATGCGTAAGGCCTCAGGCGGCTTTCCAGCAGACATCGATGCCATGTTGCGCGAACGTCCTGATCTGATACGCCGGTTGGCAGAGATAATCCTCGAAGAACACTTCCCCGTTCCTACCACGACGGCATCCTGAACGCCGTCGGCCTGGATCCGGAGCGAGGATTACGAGGTGAAGGTTTCCAGCCACCTCACAGGGGGTGACGCCGTCGAAGAATACCTTGGCCGCTACCACGGCGCTCGGCTCCAGGCCACCAGGTACGGTGTACCGTTTGTACATGCCCGGCTCCAACGTTGGCACACCCGGAACGTATTCAAGGGTCCGGCAAGACATTAAGGCACACTATTGAACCCCGTTCAATCAAATGGGAGATGCGTTGGCTGTTCAGTTTTCTACCAGTACCGGGGGCGGGATTTGAACCCGCACGGCCTAGGGCCAGGGGATTTTAAGTCCCCCGTGTCTACCGTTCCACCACCCCGGCATTATTAAAGAATGTATGAGGTAAATACCCCTCTTTATCCCGTTTCTTATCCCGGTGACAATCTTGGTCCCGGCTGCACATCACTTCTGGTTCTCCTCAACTCCGAGCATCGCCTTGCGCTTGTCGGACTCCTGTACGTGTCCGTAACGCATCACCATGGCAAGGCTCTTGTGGCCCAGAAGTTCTTTCAAGATCAAGATGTTCGTCCCCTTCTCGACCTGTCTCGTGGCGAACGTGTGACGCGTCGCGTGGAACGTGACATCGTCGGACAGCTTGGCCTTGCTGGCTGCGCGCTTGAAGGCACTCCCTGCTGTGGTCACCCGGTGGTCGCCACCCGGCTTCTTGAACACTTGGACATCCGGCAGCCCCCGGGGCATCGACTCCAGCACTTCGATGACCCGGTCTGTCAGGTAGAGTGTTCGTGATCCTCCGCCCTTCTCGGTGGCAACGGTCAGTTTGGCTGACGACAAGTCGACGTGCTTCCATTGGAGGTCCAGCAACTCCCCGAGACGACACCCGGTATCCAAGGCCACGATGACCAAGTCTCTCAGCCAAGGAAGACAGTTGTCCAGCAAGCGCTCTTCGTCGTCCTGCGTGAGGAACACGATACGAGGGTTCTCCTTGGCAAGCCGGATGACGGGAATGCGGGAGCGGTGGATGAACCCGTGTTCGCTGCCCCACCTCAGCATCCGGCGTAGCACGGCCAATTCTCTGTTCAGAGTCGATTGCTTGATGCCATCCTGGAGGCGTTCCCTCTTGTACTCCGAGATGGCATTAGCATTCACGCGGTTCAGTCTAAGCTGACCGAGAGTCTTGGATAGCCGCTTAGTGATCGTCTTGACTCGACGATACCAACCAAGGGATTGAGTGTCAGGGTCATTCAGATAGGCGTCCGCGAGTACGATGAAGAGCTTGGTACCTGCCAAACTCTCGGGATCGGCGCCCTCATCCAGCTGGATCCTCATGCGTCGTTCAGTGTCCTTAGCCTGGCGCTGTGTACGACCGCCCGCTCGTCGAATCTCTCGACCCTCGTAGCGGAAGCGGACGTACCACCTATTTCCACTCTTGTAGACACCCATAACAGTCCCCTAGTCAGTGATTACGGTAATCCGTCGGAACTACTCGGTCAATCACGACCCCAGAATCAACAGGTGTCGCATCGGTATCGGTACTGACAGTCCCCACACTGCCACCCCCTGTTCTTCCAGAAGATGCCCTGCGTGACGGCCTTCAAGACCTGGGTGTACGTGGACAACATCTCAGTCTCCTGTTCCTTGGTCCGGACGACGGTGGAGAACTCCACTTGTGGTGACCTGGTCTTCAACAATACCTGGAAGGCCAAGCCGGGATGGCGGACGCCGAGTTCGCGAGCAGCGAACTGGTACGCGGTAGGCTGGAGGTCGTACATCAGGCGGTCCTGCGCGAACTTCCGGGCCGCGGTCTTGTGCTCGACGATGATGGTTCGGCCCTCGTGTTCGGCCACGAGGTCGATGGCACCGACCAGAACCTCCTCCAGGATAGCACCAGTCTCGGGGTTCGGGAGGGTCACGGAGAAAGGCTGCTCCACGGCCACGACCTCGTCGGGGACGAACCCTTCCTCGTTGAACCTCTTCAGAATGGCGATACCCAGGTCCTTGACCTTTCCGGCGTCCTCCCCGGACTTGTAGTGGATGGGCAGGGAGTCCCGCAGTTCCACCTCCCACCGGTCGGAGAACGCGGCCTGTACCCGCCCTGGTGACGGCTTCTTGCCGTGTGCTTTCAGGAATCCGTAGAACACGGCCAGGGCGTGGTGGACTGCGCTTCCGAATCCCAGGGCCGATGGGCGGTGGGACGGCGGCGTACCGACGACGTAGCTGTGCCGGTACTTCTCCGAGCACATCTGGTACGTGTTGATCTGGGACACGGACACGTGGAGACGCTGTCGCAGCTTTTCCAGGGGCACGGCCTTCAGTGCAGTCATGACGTTTTCTCCTTCTTCATGTTCTCGATGAGTCCGGACGCCTCGGTTCGGTCCAGGTACTCGGGCTTCTTGCCGTAGGTCTGGAGGCAGCGCTCGCCCAGCTCGTCACGGGACATGTTCAGGTCGCGGCCCAGCATGTACAGGTAGTCCAACTGCTTGCGCGTGATGCGGGTCTTCTCGGCACCGTTGCCGTTGTCAGGTTTGCGGGCCTGCTGTGGCTCCTGCTGGTCCTGCACAATGCCCATGAGGACACCACACCGGACCAGGCTGTCCATGGACGCGGCCTGGAGCTTCTCGTGCAGGGGCCCGGGACCTTCGCTGGGGCAGCCTCCGAATGCCACCCGGAACACACCGTCCAGGGTCAGCTTGCCGAGTACGATGACCTCGCCGTTGATGATGAGATGATCCTCCACGCTGAACGACCACTTGCGGTCAGTGGCCTGATCGAGCCGGCTGATCAGGCAAGTGTCCTGTTCGGGTTTGTCGTCCGATGAGGACGGACTGATGGATCTGATCTGATTCATGGTTTTTCTCCATTGATTGGTATGGGGTGTATCTAGGTCTTCATGGTTCTTATGCCAAGATTGGAAGTGTAGTGGCCGGTATCAGTCCGGTCAGACCGAAGGTAGAGGTGTTCACCCGAAGGTCGCTACATTGCCCGCAAAGCCGACGATCCACTGTCAGATCCAGGCGGATGGACTTTTTAGGAGGGACAGCTTCACATCTTGGCCAGTAGTGGACCGAGAGGACTGAATTCCGGTGAGGGGACCAGCTGCTCTTCTACATATTTCCCATCCTTCCAGTACACTCGATAGGCTTTGCGACCCTTGACGGACGCGAGGACCCGGTAGCTGTCGTCCAGCACGACCAATGCACAGCACTCGTCCAGAGCGATTGCGCCGCAAGAGGAATCGGGATTGGCGGCATGGTGTGAAGAGCGCCAGGGGGAGAGCATGCTCCCCCTGGCCGTAGAGGTGTTCACCAGCAGGTCGGATTAGCCTTCTTCGAAGAGTGGCTTGGCAGACATGGGTCCCGCCGCAGATACCTGCACCGAGCCGATCGTCAGTAATCCATGTCTTCCATTCCAGCACCGTGGCCAGGCGGGGACTTCTTCTTGGACTCCTCGACCACGACGCACTCGGTGGTCAGCAGGAGGGATGACACGCTGGCGGCCTTCTCGAGGGCGATACGGGTCACCTTGGTCGGATCGATGACGCCCTGATCGACGAGGTTGCCGTATTCGTCATTCAGTGCGTTGTACCCGAACTTCGCGTCCTTGGCGTCCCGCACCTTCTGGACCACGATGGAACCCTCGACGCCCGCGTTCCCGGCGATCATCCGGATAGGCTCCTCCAGGGCCCGCCGGACGATGTTGACACCCACCTTCTGGCCCATTGGGATGTCGTCCAGTGCGTCCAGGGTGGCCTGGCAATGCAGCAGCGCCACACCTCCACCCACTACGATGCCCTCTTCCACCGCTGCCCGCGTGGCGTGGAGCGCATCTTCCACCCGGGCCTTCTTTTCCTTCATTTCGGCCTCGGTGGCAGCGCCGACCTGCACGACCGCGACTCCTCCTGCAAGCTTCGCGAGCCGCTCCTGCAGCTTCTCCCGATCGTAGTCGCTCTTCGTGTCGTCGATCTGGGCCTTGATCTGACTGATCCGGCCCTTGATGTCCTCGGTTTTCCCGGCACCTTCAATGATGGTCGTGTTCTCCTTGTCAATCACGATCTTCTTGGCTCGCCCGAGATCGGTGAGTTGCGCGTTCTCAAGCTTCATCCCGGTCACTTCGGAAATGACGTTTCCTCCCGTCAGGACGGCGATGTCTTCCAGCATGGCCTTGCGACGGTCGCCGAATGCCGGCGCCTTGACTGCTGCAACTTTCAGGGAACCCCGGATCTTGTTGACCACCAGCGTGGCCAATGCCTCCCCTTCTATGTCCTCCGCCACGACAACCAGGGATTTTCCCTGTTTAGCGATCTGCTCCAGCAGGGGAAGGAGGTCCTTCATGTTCGAGATCTTCTTGTCGTGGATCAGGATGAGCGGATCCTCCATGACCGTCTCCATCCGCTCGGGGTCGGTCACGAAATACGGGGACAGGTAGC
>JADHTP010000117.1 GCA_016784945.1 Deltaproteobacteria bacterium
TGCCTGTGCCCGGTGCCGCTACAACACGGTCTGCCGGGGCGTCTGGAAGCCCTACCTCGAGCGATTCGGCTGGGAAGAATTCGAACCAGTCACTGGCGAACCACCCGGGCCATCCAGGCCGTGACCTCCTTCTTCAGGATGGCGAGGGCCTCGGGCATGGAAGGGGCCAGGTTCCGTTTCTCGAAGGGGTCTTCGGGATAGGCATAGAGTTGCCGCGTGTTGGTGGCCAGGTCCATGATCAGGTACAACTCCTCCGACCGGACCCCCACCTGCCGCAGCGTCCTTTTCTTGTGGTGCACGTTCTCGGGCAGATAGAACTGGTGGAACACCAGTCGGGTGTCTTCCATGGGGCGTCCCAGCAGGCCCGGTACCAGGCTGTGGCCTTCGAAAGCATAGTCGCCGGCGATACCGAGGAGGTTGACCAGGGTGGGCGCCAGGTCCATGGTGCTCACCTGCGTTTCCACCCGGCGGGCCTTCAGGAATGGCGCCTTGAACAGAAGCGGGACGTGCAGCACCATGGAACGCAGATCGTGCCCATGGTGCTTCTTGGAGTGGGCCGCGTCGAATGCTTCACCGTGATCGCCCACGATGATCACGAGGGTCCGATCCATGGGCAGGACCTTTTCCAGTCCCTCCAGGAGGCGTCTGACCTCTCCGTCGGTGTAGGCCAGTTCCGCGTCGTAGATGTCCGGCTTCTGGTCGCCGAAGTCGGGGCCTTCGGGCGGCGGCGTGTAGGGATCGTGGGGGTCGTAGTAGTGCACCCAGAGGAAAACCCGTTCCCTTTCGTTGCCCTCCAGTGTCGCCAGGACAGAATCGGTCACTTCGGCGGCATTGTGGTACACCGGCTTCTTGTAGGCCTTCAACGCATCGGTGTTCACCTGGTCGAACCCCTGCCGCAGGCCTTTCCAGTTCTTGAAATAGGTGGTGGGGAGGACCGCTATGGTGTAGTACCCCGCCTGCTTCATCATCTCGGCCAGCATGATGTTGGACATCCTCAGTTCCAGGGGGATGCGGGCCGAGGTCCGGCGCGCGATCTGTGAGTCGAAACGCGACGTGAACAGCGATGGAAAGGCCAGGCGGGTGCTCGGGCCCTGGCTGAAGGCCCGGGAGAACCAGACCGAATCCCGGGCCAGGCCGTCCAGGAACGGCGTGGTCGGTCGTTCGTATCCGTACAGAGACATGCGGGACGGGGCCACGGCATCCACGGAAATCAGGACCACGTGGATGTGTTCCGGGAGGTCTTCGGGGACCTCGTGGTCCCATCGCGCCTGGCGGGACCGGTCCGAAACCACCAGTTCCAGGTCGGCGCCGTCGCAGTCCTCGTCCACGCCGTTGTTGGGGACTTCGGGCGCTGAGGCGTACCGGGACGAATCGAAGGGCGCGCAGTCCCCCTCACCCATGAAGGAAAGCTGCCAGTCCCCGTCAAAGTCCAGGCACAGCTTGACGGCCTCATAGGCCAGGGGTGATACCTTGCCCTGGCGCGTCAGGATGATCCGCGTGGCGTTTTCCGATCCGAACACGGTCAGGGTGGCGGCGAAGGATCCCGCCATGGCCAGGGGAAGGACCACCAGCACCAGGGCACGGGCCGCCTTTGGCCAGGCTGCCACGGGGCGGCCCAGGGCCACGGCCACGGCCGCCGCCAGGCCCGCCAGCACCAAGAGCCAGGGCTCGAAGTCCACCACCTCGATCACGGCGGCGATCCTGGCCCTGGCCACCCACAGGATCGGGAGAATGGCCACCACTCCCATGGCTGCCACCGCCAGGGGGGATAGCCAGCCCAACCGGGAATCCACCGGATCCCGCCGACCGGTCCGCTCCAGGAGACGACGTGTGATGTGCCAGCGCACCACCAGGACGGGGATGGCCAAGCCCAGTGCCGTCAGGGCCACTGCCGCCGCCGCGAACTCCGGTGTCCGCATGGATTCGATGTAGGACAGGGACAACCGGTAGAGGGTCAGGAGATAAGTAAGGCCAGCACCGGCCCAGACAGCCCACGACAAGCCCGCTGCCATGCGTTTACGGTGATCCTTGGGTCGGATCGAACGGGCGGCCAGCCTGACGGCGTCACGGAGACCGGTGTCATACCGGATTGACAACAGGGCCAGGATCGCGGACAGGAAAATACCCGTGACGAGCAGGAACAGCCCATCGAAACCGAAGATCGACAGGGTCACCTTGAAGGCGGACAAGGGGCTTGACGTCCATTCCCTGGCAACGGTGCGGGAGGCGTCCAGCAGGCCCGTCACGGCGGCGAGCACCGTGAAGGAGGCCACGAGCTGAAGGAATCCTGTACCGAAACGGCCCATCAATCGATTTCCCCGTCCGACGTTTTCCCGAGCTGCCCACAAGCCGCCCCGATGTCGATGCCCCGGCTCTCCCGGACCGTCACAAGGTGATTTTTGCCGACCAGGAACCGGCGGAATTCCTCCACCGCCCGGTTCGTCGGCCGCTGTAAGGGGGACCCGGGCCAGGGATTGAACGGGATCAGGTTCACCTTGGACGGGAAGTGCGCCAGCATCCTGGAGAGGCGGCGGGCGTCGTCCACGGAATCGCCATGGCCCCGGATCAGGAGATATTCGACCGTATATCGATGGCCGTGGCCGAGGCGCATGTCGCGCAGGGCCTTCACCGTGTCTTCCAGGCCGTACTTCTTGCCCACGGGGGTCATCCCGGTGCGCTGGGCATCGGTGGTCCCGCATAGGGACAGGGCGATGCTGGCCCCGGTTTCGGCCGCCAGGAAATCCCGCAGGCGCGGCAATAGACCCACGGTGGACAGGGTGGTGCGGCGGGGGGCCACCCGGAGCCCCTCCCGGTGGGTCATGATCCGGATGGCCTGGATCACGTTGTCGAGATTGTCCAGCGGTTCGCCCATGCCCATGAAAACAACGTTGGACACCCGGGCGGGCGGCTCGACCAGCCGGCTGGCTGCCAGCACCTGGCCCACCATTTCCGCCGGGGTCAGGTTCCTGGTCCGGCCCATGGTCCCCGTGAGGCAGAAGCGGCATCCCATCCGGCAGCCCACCTGGGACGAGATGCACAAGGTTACCCGTTCGGGCGAGGGCATGATGACCGACGACACGGAACCGTCGCCCACGTCGAACACCAGTTTGCTGGACCCGTCTTCGGACGCCAGCACCTCGGCCGGTTCCATCCGGGAGATGGTGAACATCCTGGACAGTTGCTCCCTGAGGGAGGCGGGGAGGTTCGTCATCTCGTCGAAGTTGGTGACCCGCCTGGCCTGGATCCAGGAGAACAGCTGGGTCCCCCGGTAGGGCGTGTCGTCCAGGGGGGACAGGAGGTCCGCGATCTCGTCGGGGAGGAAGCCGCAGAGGTCCACCTTCGGCCGGGCGATGCTCCGGCTGATGATGGCGGACATCCGACCCGTTTCAATGGGCCTGCCGGGCATGTCGGTTGGTTTCACGGGTTGCCCGTCCTGTTCACAGTTCCCATACGCAGGTGCCGCCGCTGCAGGTGTCCTTGGAGGCCGAAATCCCGTCGTTGCAGTCGCCGTCGGTGTTGCAGGATTGCGGCTGGCAGGGCGTGGTCACCTCCACGTCGTCGATGAAGACGCCCAGACCGCCGTTGATCAGGGAATCGTAGGTATCGAAGTCGAACTTGATCTGGATGGTCTTTCCGGCCCAGGCCGACAGGTTCGCCGTCAGCTCGAAGAACTGGCCCGTGCTGACGTAGCTCTTGGTCCAGATGGTCACCGTGGGAACCCCGTCCGAAACCACCCGGACCCACAGCTTGTCGTAGGTCGAACCGGACTCCGTGTCCATGTAGACCTGGGCCGAAAACGCGGCCGGGTATCCCGGCTGCATCATGAATTCCGGGCTCCATGCCGATCCCCCGTTGACGTTGCCGTTGTCGAAGTCCCAGGACTGGGGATCCCCGTAATAGAGGGCTCCTGGGGCGGAAACGGACTTGGTTTGACCGCCGGTGACCACCTGCCATCCAACGCCGCCAGCCGAGGGTGAGTAGGTCCAGCCGTATCCCCCTTCATCGAAGGCAAAAGACGCGATGGTCGGGGCGCAACACCCCGGGCCGCCCGTCGGCTGGTACAGGCATTTCCCGTCGACGCAACTGTCGTCGGTGCATACGGGGTCGTTGTCGTCGCACTCCTCGTCGGAGTAGCAGCAGAAGTTGTGATGGAGGCACTGGTTCGCCTCGCACTGGTCCAGGGTGCACGGGTCGACGTCGTCGCACTGTGACACCGTGGTGCAGCAGCCGGGCTCCGCGAGAACGGAGTACTTGCACTGGTTCTTGCCGCACACGTCCTCGGTGCAATGGTTGTTGTCGTCGCAGTCCCAGTCGGTGTTGCAGCACAGCGGGTCTGCCACGGCGATGTGCTCACACCCCCCGTCCTTGCAGAGATCCACGGTGCAGGCGTCGAAATCGTCGCAGTCCAGGTTCACCGAGCAGCAACCCGACGAGAAGTCGTGGAGACAGGCGCCTTCCTGGCAGGAATCCTCGGTGCAAGGGATGCCGTCGTCACACTCATCGTCCCCGGTGCACGTGGGCTGGGGATGGCGCAGCAGCACGAAGACGTCGTCGATATAGAGCCCCTCGGTGTCGTTGAAGCTGTGCTCCACGGAATTGAAGGTGAAGACCACCTGGAAGGTGCCCGTGGAGAACGCGGACAGGTCCACGGTGACGGGCGTCCAGGTCTTCATGGGGAAGCCGTAGCCCTTGGTCCACACGGGTATGGCGCCCATCTCGTTCAGCACGGCCACGGAGAGCACGTCCCAGAGGTCACCGTCCTCCACGTCGGCCCAGACCCAGAACACCAGCGTGGCCCGGCCGGCCCCGGTCAGGTCCAGTGGCACGGATGTGGCGTTGGAGGCCACCACCTTTCCGGTGTCGTAATCCTGGGACTCGGGGTCGCCGAAATAGAGGCTGCCGTTTCCGGAATGGGACCGCAGGTCCGTGGGAGCCCACACGATCTCGTCACCGGGCAACTGGTTCTGCGCCAGGTCCTCCACCACCCAGATGTCCAGACCGAGCGCCTCGAAGTCATCGGCCAGCACGGGGGCGCCGATGAAACAGTCGTCCGATACGTCCCCGGCGTAGGAGCAGGAACCCTCGCCGCCGCAGGTCCCGGTGAAACAATCCAGGCCCGGGTCACAGGGGACGGGCTGGTTGAGGCACTGGCCCTGGGTGGTGTCGCAGGCGTCCAGGGTGCAGGGATCCCCGTCGTCACAATCGGTGTCCTGGGTGCACGGGGGAGATCCCGGGTCGGATTCGTCCGGTGCCACGTCGGTCCCGGTGTCCGCCACATCGCCAACCTCCGGCGTCGTCTGATCGGTGGCGCCCGGGTCCGTCACTCCGTCATCCTGGGATGTCTCAAGGGCGCTGTCGGTGAAAGTAACGTCATGGTGGGTGTCGCCGCCCACGTCCTGTCCCGGATCGGTCCCGAGGTCCAAGGGGACCACGTCCGGCACATCGACCATGGAATCAGCGCCCGGAGTCGACCCGCCGCCACCGCCGCCGCAGGACCAGGCGCCGGTGGTCGCCAGGAAGACACAAAGGATCCGGACAACCGCTGATCGCATGAAAGCCTCGTGGTGCGACGAAAATTTCTACCAGATCGGGTGGGGTAAAACAAGCCTGTGGAACGCCTTGTGCGCCCATGATACCGTGTCGTGATTCCGGTGGAGGAGATGGAAATGACAAGGTTCCTGGGAGGCCTCCTCGTCCTGCTGTTCACGGGTTTGCCCGCGGCCGATGGAAAGATCGTGGACGTGGCCATCGGCGTGAAGGCCGCGGCGGGCGGCAACCTGTGGACCGAGCCCTCGAATACCCCGCCGCTCCAGGAGATCGGTTTCACCAAGTTGCGGCGTGGGGCGGGCGCCGGCTGCGGGCCCTACGTCGAGGTCCGTTTCATAAAGTACATCGGTATCGAACTGGACCTTCTCTTTGAATAAAACCGGCTGTGGGAGGACCAGACCATCTACCACAGTTCCGGATTAGTCATACTCAAGACCACCGCCAAACCCACCTCCGTGGACCTTCGGATTCCTTTGCTGGTGAAGGGGGTGCTTCCCCTGCCGGGGATCCGGCTGGCCCTGATCATCGGGCCGGAGTTCGTCATCCCGCTGAAGACCGAGGCCGCCATGGACGCCCCGGTGAGTACGGCCTTCGACTTCAAGGTCGAATCCAGTTTCAGGACCCTCCTCACCTTCGGCCTCGACATGGTGGTGGAACTGCCCATCGATCTCCGTTTTTTCTATAATCCTTCCCAGCCGTCCGACTGGTCGGACCGGGTCGAACTGATCTCCAGCGTACCGGGCGCCGTCGACAGACTCACCATCCAGTACCAGAACTCCTAAGGACATTCGGCTGCTCATCGGGCTTGGTTACGGTTTTTGAGATCGGGCGGCTCAGGGGTCAGCTACGGGCGGGAGGCTTGACTTCCACGCGGGAAACCGCAGTGGCGGCTCCGGCCTCGGTCATGGAAACGGCCAGGCGTTCGACGCCCGCAGAAAGGATGGCCGGCATTTTAGCCACCCGCTGTGCCACGACCTCGGCCAGCACCTCCGTGGAGGTGTTGCCGATATCCAGCACGGCACAGTCCGAGGCCGGCAGACGCAGCCGTTCCCCTGGAAGCGCCAGTTCGAAGAATCCGTCTCCCTGTTCCAGGCTGCCGATGACGGGCCGTCCCGGGACCAGGAGGCGATGGTCCATGTCCCTGGTGGCCTCGTTCCCGCACTCCATCAGCACGCCTTCCAGTCCCTGGGACATGTTTACTGGTATCCCGGCAGTCAGGGTCAGGGTGTAGTCATGGCCGTGTATGGGTTCCCGGCCATCGGGCGGCACCAGCAGGAAATGGGCGCAGGACAGCAGGATGTCCCGGGCATTTCCCACGGACACCGTGAGCCCGGCCGTGGGCTTCGGGTTGGTTTCGCCGGGGCGATAGGTACATCGTGAAGTGGGGCTTTCATGGATGGTGACCGCCGCGAGACCGGGTACGCCGATTGCCATCCGGTCGAACAGGTAACGGGCGATGTTTTCCGATGTGGGGACGCCCATTTCCGGGATGTCGTTCAGGACACGGTGGTCCAGGTCCGCCACGACCTGCCGCCCGATGCGGTCGAGGTCGCCGAAGTCCATGACCCAGCCCATTTCGGGATCGATGTCGCCGATGACCGTTATTTCCACCTGGAACAGGTGGCCGTGGAGTCGGTGGCACTTGTGGTCCGGGCCCACGGAGGGCAGGTGGTGGGCCGCTTCAAAGGTGAATGTCTTGGTTATTTCCGATCTCACGGATCCTAAATCCTTTCAGACCGCGCACATCTTCCATAATCGATGCCAAAAGTCAAAGCTCAGGACCGCGGCGACCGCAGGCTGACTACGGTTTCCATGTGATAGGTCTGGGGGAACATGTCCACCAGGGCGAGCCTGTCGATGCGATAGCCCGCCAGGGTCAGTTGGGCCAGATCGCGGGCCAGGGACGACGGTTCGCAGGAACACAGGACCAGGCGCCTGGGGCCCAGTCTCACCAGGTCCTTCAACAGCCGTTTCATGCCCGCGCGGGGCGGGTCGGCCACCACCAGGTCGTACTGCTGGCCCGATTCCACTGCGCGGGCCACGGCGTCTTCGGACCGTCCCGCCACGGTCCGGACCTTCAGGTTGCGGTTCTTTCGCACGGCCTGGGCCGCCGCAGCAATCGATCGGGTATCGGTCTCCACCGCCATGACGTCGGCGCCGGAAAGGGCCAGGGGGTAGGTGAGGTTGCCGGCCCCGGCATAGAGTTCCAGTACCCTTCGACCCTCTACGGGACCGGCGAAGTCCATGACGGTCCTGGCGAAAATCAGGTTCAGCGAACCGTTGGCCTGGGAAAAACAGCGGGCGTTCGATTCCAGGGACGCCGGCTTGCCCCGGCCGTCCACGGTGGTCCGGGACACAGCCGTGAGTCCTCGCTGGGTCCACCGGTATCCTCGCTTGGCCCGTATGCCCGCCAGGCTCCCCTCGATCCCGGAGAGTCCCACCAGCCCGTCGGCGAGGTTCCGGATCTTCCGGCCGTCGCCACGGGCCACCGCCACGACACCCTTTGAGCCCCCGTCCACCAGTTCCAGGTCCCATGTCCCCTGGAATCGGAAGTCGCCCAGGGCCTTTCTGACAACCGGGATGAGCGCCGACAGTCCGGGGACCACCAGGGGGCATTCCTCCACCTCCACGATGCGCCGGCTCCCCCTGGCGTAGAAACCCAGGGTGGTGCCCGACACGTGGAACTGGGCCCGTGACCGCCAGGCCCATGGCTCGCCCGTGACGATCTCGGGATCGGGGGCCTGGACGCCCCCCGTCCGTTTGAGGGTCTCTTGCAGCACGTCGATCTTCAGACGGACCTGGGTGTCGTAGTCGGCATGTTGCAGGTGACAGCCGCCGCATCGACCGTACCAGGGGCAGGGCGGAGTCGTCCGTCCCGGACCCTCCTCCAGCACTTTCCTGACTTCACCTTCCACGTGGCCGCCGCGATCGCGGACCATCCCCGCCGTCACCACGTCCCCGGGCAGGGTGAAGGGAACGAGCCAGACCCTTGACTCGTGTCGGCCAAGCCCGAAGCCACGATGCACCAGCTTTTCGATGGCGAGACTGTCAACGTCCATGTCGCCCTCCAAGGGGGACACACTATATCAGGCGGTCCCGGGGATTTGTGTCCGGCCGTGGGGCATGCGTCGAAATACCTGTAGGGGCTCCGCCCCCCTATGACCCCCCTGGTCGCATCGACTCCGTCGCTGCTACGGGCGCCAATCTCGGGCGGGCACTGGCGTGCCGCCCTGCGCTTGGCGTATCTCCTGCTCAAGGGGGGCGCAGCCCCCCTATGACCCCCCTTGTAGGGGCGACTCCGTCGCTGCTACGGGCGCCAATCTCGGGCGGGCACTGGCGTGCCGCC
>JADHTP010000118.1 GCA_016784945.1 Deltaproteobacteria bacterium
CAAGGCCGGGAGTGGCGCCTGCCGTTGATCGTTGGGGGATTGTAGGGGATGGTCTCAAGACCGTCCCACGGGGCCGGACTGGCGACCCGGGTGAGTCGCCCCTGCAAGCGCCGATTCGCAGGCATGGTCGCCGCCACCGAATGTTGCTATCATGCCGCGGCCCTGGGAGGGGGCGATGGCGCAACGACTAACATGGTGCGAAGTCTCGAAGGCGGCCCTGATGGGCAACCTGGCCGAGTTCCGTCGGCTGGTGGGGCCCGACTGCCGCCTGTCACCGGTGGTCAAGGCCAATGCCTATGGCCATGGCCTGGAACTGGCGGCCCGGGCCTTCATGGAAGGTGGGGCCGATGCCCTGTGCGTCAACGATGCCTGGGAGGCCGGGAGACTGCGCGGGGCCGGCATCGCAGCGCCGGTGATCATCCTGGGGAACGTCCCCCCGGAACAGGCCGAAGAGGTGGTGGAACTGGGGGCCGAGGTGGTGGCCTACGACCGCGACCTCCTGGTCGCACTGGACCGGGCCGGGAAGGCCGCCGGGAAAACCGTCAAGGTCATGGTCAAGCTGGAGACTGGCACCAACCGCCAGGGGCTTCGCATGGAGGAGGCCTGGAAGCTGGTTTCCCTTGCTGCGGAACTCGATGGCATTCAACTGGCGGGCCTGTCCACCCACTTCGCGGACATCGAGGACACCACGGACCACACCTTCGCCCGGGAGCAGTTGGATCGTTTCAACGCGGGCGTGGACATCCTGAAGACCAGGGGACTGAAATCCGTGATGCGCTCCGTGGGCAATTCCGCGGCCACCATCCTGTGGCCCGAGGCGCACCTGGACATGGTCCGCGTGGGCATCGGCGCCTACGGCATGTGGCCTTCCACGGAGACCTTCGTGACCGCGGCCCTGACCCATCGCAACCAGCTGGCCCTTCAGCCCGCCCTGACCTGGAAGACCCGCGTCGCCCAGGTGAAGGAAGTGCCCGCAGGCGAATACGTGAGCTACGGCCGGACCTTCCGCACCACCCATCCGGCGCGGCTCGTGGTGCTTCCCGTGGGCTATTACGACGGCTACGACCGCGGCGTGTCCAACATGGCCTGGGTACTGATCAGGGGCCGGCGGGCGCAGGTGCGCGGCCGGGTCTGCATGAACATGATCATGGCCGACGTCACCGACATTCCCGACGTCACGGTCGGTGACGAAGTGGTCCTCATGGGGACCGACGGGGACGAGTCCATCGGGGCCGAACAGTTCGCCACCTGGGCCGGGACCATCAATTACGAGGTCACCACCCGTATTGCCGAGTCGGTGCAAAGGATCGAGGTCTGACGGGCCACTCGCGCAGAAAGAGGAAGACATGGATCTGAAAAAATCGATGGAGGCCATGACACGGGCCGAGTTGTCCATCCCCGGCGGCGTGAACAGCCCGGTACGCGCCCACCGCGCCGTGGGCGGTTCACCTTTCTTCGTGGAAAAGGGCCAGGGGGCCTGGCTGGTGGACCTGGACGGGAACCGGTACGTGGACCTGATCCTGGCCTACGGCCCGCTGATCCTGGGACATCGCCATCCCGTGGTGGTTTCCGCACTGGACGAGGCCCTGAAGAAAGGCTTTTCCTACGGTGTGCCCACCACGGGAGAAATCGATCTGGCAGAAGCCGTAAAAAGCGCCTTCCCCAGTATCGAGAAGGTCCGCCTGGTCAATTCGGGCACGGAAGCCACCATGAGCGCCGTGCGGGTGGCCCGGGGGTTCACCGGGCGTTCAAAGCTGGTGAAGTTCACGGGTTGCTACCACGGCCATGCCGACCACCTGCTGGTGAAGGCCGGGTCGGGCGCCACGACCTTCGGAAGCCCGGACAGCGCGGGAGTGCCCGCGGAGTTCGCGGCCCACACCCTGAACCTGCCCTACAACGACCCCGAGGCACTGGACGAGACCTTCGACACCCTGGGGGACGAGATCGCCGCCGTCATCGTGGAACCTTTCGTGGGCAACATGGGCGTGGTGTCTCCGACCCCGGAGTTCGTGAAGGCCTTGTGCGACGTCCCCCGTGCCCACGGCGCCCTGCTGATTTTCGACGAGGTCATGACCGGTTTCCGCGTGGGCCGCGGCGGCGCCCAGTCGATCCTGAACGTGAAGCCGGACCTGACCTGCCTGGGCAAGATCATCGGTGGCGGCCTGCCCGTGGGGGCCTATGGAGGTCGCGCCGACGTGATGGACTGCGTGGCCCCCCTGGGACCGGTCTACCAGGCGGGCACCCTGTCCGGCAACCCGCTGTCCGTGGCGGCGGGCCTGGCCACGCTGGGGGTCCTGGAAACCGAGGACCCCTACCCCTACCTGGACGAAACATGCGGTCGGCTTTGCGAAGGGCTGGCGGATCTGGCCAGGGAAGAAGGGGTCCCGATCCAGGTGAACCGTATCGGATCCATGTTCACGGTCTTTTTCAACGAACAGCCCGTCACGGATTACACCTCGGCCATGGCCAGTGATACGAAACGGTTTGGTGTCTTCTTCCAGGAGATGCTGGCGCAGGGTGTGTCCCTGCCCCCGGCCCAGTTCGAGGCGGCCTTCCTGTCCATTGCACACGGCACGGTGGAAATGGGGGCCGTCCTGTCTGCCGCCGCCGCCGCCTTTGCCAAGGTCCGGGAGGCCTGAATTGGACTCGAAACGGGACCCGACTCCCTGGCCGCGCCTGGACAGCAGACACCTCGGGAACTTCCGCATCTTCGACCTGGTGGAAGAGACGTACCAGGCCCCGGATCCCGGAAAGACCCACTCCTTCTTCGTCCTTCTGTCCGCGGACTGGGTCAACGTGGTGCCCGTGACCCCGGAGGGGCGCGTGGTGCTGATCCGCCAGTTCCGGCCGGGGACAAAGGAAGTGACCATCGAGATCCCGGGCGGCATGGTGGACCGGGGCGAGGACCCCCGGGACGCGGCATTGCGCGAGATGGAAGAAGAAACGGGCTACACGGCCGAGGGCATCGTGAAGACCTGCGCCGTGCGGCCGAATCCCGCCATCCTCAGGAACCGCTGCCACATGTACCTGGCCACCGGCGTCCGTCCCCTTGGAACGCTGCACCAGGATGAAGGTGAGGACGTCCACGCCTTCGAGGCCACCTGGGAAGAGGTGGACGCCATGGTGCTGGACGGACGGATCGACCACAGCCTCGTGCTGAACAGCCTGATGTTTGCGAGGTACCTGCGGGGTTGATTTTCCCGTATTCACCATGAGTATTGACATCAGCCAGATTCCATGGACCGATTGGGGTGGGGACGGGCCCGTGCTGCACCTGGCACACGCCAACGGGTTTCCCCCGGGGGCCTATGCCCGGCTGGTGGAGTCCCTGCTTCCGAGGTTTCACGTGGTGTCCATGGCCCAAAGACCCCTGTGGCCGGGGTCCGATCCCCGGTCACTTCGCGACTGGAATCAACTGGGCCGGGACCTGCGGGATTGCCTGCGCCACAGAGGTCATGAAGGGATCATCGGCGTCGGACACAGCGTGGGGGGCGCCTCGACTCTCATCGCGGCGGCCAGGGACCCCGGTCTCTTCCGGGGGGTGGTCCTGCTGGATCCCACCATCCTGGGCGGCGCCAGGGCGTTCTTCTGGTCCATTGCCAAGGCCCTCGGCCAGGTCCATCGCGTCTTCGTGGTCCGTGACGCCTTGAACCGTCGGGACCGGTGGGCATCCAGGGACGAGGTCCGGGCCTCCTGGGCGGCCAAGCCGGTTTTCGCCCGCCTCGATCCGAGGTGCCTGGGCGACTACGTGCAGGCCGGTGTGGTGGACCACCCCGAAGGCGGAGTGACCCTGCGTTATTCCAAGGCCTGGGAGGCCCGCGTGTTCGCCACCACGCCCGCGTGTTCCTGGGATTGGGCCCGCAGACTGAAAACGCCGGCACTGGTGGTGCGCGGCGCCCTGTCCGACACGTTCCTTCCCGGCGTGGCGGCCCGGCTGGGCCGGTTGGCCCCCACAGCACGCCTGTTGGAACTGGAGGGTTCGGGGCACCTGTTCCCCCTCGAGGCGCCGGAGAGGACCGCCGGTGTCGTCACCGACTTTGTCGACAGCCTTCCACCAGCATGAACACGCCTCCGGGCATCCGTGACACCAGTCCCCCCACTTCGAGTTCCAGCACCAGGCCCTGGACCCGACCCGCGGTCAGTCCCGTTGACTCCACCAGTTCGTCCAGGGTCATGGGCCGGCGGGACAGTGCCTGCGTCAACGGGGATCGTTGGTCGTCGGGACGCTTCACGGGGCACCCGTCCCGGTCCTTCCAGGGCGGTTTGATGCCTCGGGGACGGTGCACCGGGGAGGGCCACTTCAGACGAAGCCGGGCCAGTTCGGCGAGTCCGGGGACCACTGCGAGGTCCGAGGGGTGCGACAGGGGCAGCGCACCCTTGCGAAGGAGATCGATGGTCCCACGGGATTCCAGGTACCAGGCGTCCGCGGGGACGGCGAACAGGGGCCGTTCGAGGGACAGTGCCCAATCCGCGGTGATCAATGCACCCGAAACCCGGGCGGCCTGGACCACCACCACGGCATCGGACAGGGCCGCAATGAGGCGGTTTCGACGGGGAAAAGTCCACCTCGAGGCGGGTTTGCCCACGGGGTGCTCGGAGACCAGTCCCGATCCCGCGGAAAGCGCCCGGTCGAAGAGGGGCAGGTTGGAAGGAGGATGGGGAACCGCCAGCCCACCTCCCATCACCACCAGGGTTCTTCCACCGCCGTCCAGCGCCCCCTCGTGGGCTGCGCGATCGATGCCCAGCGCCCCACCGCTGACCACCACCACGCCGGCTTGTCCCAGGGCCCGTCCCAGCCTGTAGGACATGTCCCGGCCATAGGCGTCCGCCTTCCTGGAACCCACCATGGCCACCGCGGGGGCCGTGAGGTCCAGTTCACCCCTCAGGAACATCAGGGAAGGCGCGTCGTCGCCGAGACCGTCCAGACCGTCACCCCTGCGGGGTATCCAGTATCGGCATCGGTTGGCCTTCATCCAGGTCGATTCGGCCCGCAGCAGACGAGCTTTGTCCGGTCCCAGGGCATTTAGGTGTCGTTGTCGGGCCTCGCTGTCACCGGAATCCCTCAGATCGGGAGGGGGCACCAGTTTTCCCTGCATACCGCTTCCTCGCGTCCGTTCCGGTTGATCTATCGATAAAGGAGGGGGAACGTACCGCGGACGCGATGCGTCATCCGACGTCCGGGAGAATTCGCGTTTGGGCGTTTCCGGAGGATTTCAGATCGGGATGGAGGATTTTAGGCGCCACCTCCCGTTCCATGGACAGTTGTCGCGCGGCATAGACCGACGATGTCCCTCCCACGCCAAGGAGCCGCGTAATCACGAAGCGTTCGTCCACGGTGGTGTCGCTGGGCAAGGAGGGGGAACCACCCTGGTCGGGCAGGGGGGGGGGCGCACCTCGTCGAAACAGTCTGTCCAGTAACCGCATCGCCCGCGTCCTTTCGCAGGTCCAGATATAAGACAACATTAGCCCTGGTTAGTCGCGAATCAAGTTGTTTCCGTGGAAACCGGTATTGGTCCAGACTGTTTCTTGACACTTGTCGCCCGAGGTGGGCACCATTGATCCAACAGCGGCAGGTGTGCCTGGACATGGGAAGCACTGGTTTCAGGGGTTCGCACGGTCAGACGCGGGCGTGCCTGGGGCTGTTGCTGGTGCTCGCGATCATTGCTGCCTGGGTGACGTCAAGGCAATTCGATTACGACCCCTCGGTGTTCAAGCCCGCCGCGCGCGGGCCGGGGCCGCAGGACCAAGGGACGCCCCCTCCGGGCGAAGGTCTTTTCGCCCTCGGCTCCGGAAAGGTCCGGGCCTTCGGTCCCGGGGAGTCCTTCGATGCCGAAACCCTGGCGGACAAGATCAACGGGAGGGCGGACCTGTACCTGACTGCCGGTTTCAAGGGTCTGCGTTTCCAGCGATTTTCCCTGGAGAACAGCCGGGACGACTGGATGGAAGTGTTCGACTATCACATGTCGTCACCCCGGCAGGCGTTTTCCGTCTATGCCCGGCAAAGGCGGCGTGACGTGGAACCGGCCGGATTCAAGGCCCTGTCCTACCGGTCGGGCCCGGCGGTCTTCTTCGTCAACGGGGACCACTACGTGGAGGTCCTGTCGGCCGTCACGTCCAAAGAGATGATCGCCGCCATCGACGACGTGGCGCGACGATACGTCGACACCCGTCCGGCCGAAGGATTGACCTTGTGGGAACTGGAGGCGTTGCCAAGGGATCTCAGGGTCCCCGGCAGCGAGTCGTTGCAGGTGTCGGACGCCTTCGGATTCGGACGGCTGGACCAGGTGTTCACGGCCCGGTACGACCTGGAGGCGGAGGGGGTGCTGGCCTGGGTGTCCTTCCGCGAAAATCCCGAGCAGGCCGGGGAACTTGCCGGGGCTTGGGTGGCCTTCCTGGTGGAAAACGGAGGCAGGCGGGTGCCGGAACCCCTGGGGGTGCCCGGTGCGCGGGCCGTGGAGATCCTGGACACCTGGGACCTGGTCTTTCACCATGGTCCTGTGCTGGCCGGTGTCCACGAGGCGGCCAGCCTTCAGACGGCCCGGAAACTGGGAAGGATGCTGCAGGAGTCCATTATCGAGGCGGCAAGGTGAAACCCGACGACGGCAACGTTGGGGACGGTGGGCTTTCGCGAAGGGAGTTCCTGGAGCGTTCCGTGAAGGCCGGGGTCACCGTGTCGGCCACGGCGGCGCTGGGGTTCGCCCTTCACGACGATACGCCGCCGACCACTCCGGTCAGAAGCCGGGGTGAGACGATCCTGGACTATAGGCTGAAGACTCCCGGGCCGGGTATGGCCATCGTGACCGGGCGGGAACGGGCGCCCATGGTGCAGCGGGCCCTGGAGGGTCTGGGCGGCCTGGGCCGTTTCGTGAGCGCCGGTGACCGGGTGCTGGTCAAGCCCAACGTGGGCTTCGCCATTCCGCCGGAGCTGGGGGCCACCAGCCACCCGGAACTGGTGGGAGAGGTGGTAAGGCTGTGCCTGGCGCAGGGGGCGGCCGAGGTAGTGGTCACGGACAACCCGGTGAACGACGCGGAGAGTTGTTTCAGGCTGACGGGCATCGAGGAGGCCGTACTGGCGGCCGGCGGAAAGGTGATACTGCCCCGCGAGGACCAGTTCCAGGTGTCCGGCGTGCCCGGAGGTAAACTGTTGAGAGAGTGGCCCATGCTGCTGGGCCCGTTCCAGGGTGTGGACAAGGTGATCGGGCTGTGCCCGGCCAAGGACCACGTGCGCAGCGGCGCCACCCTTACCGTCAAGAACTGGTACGGGCTCCTCGGGGGACGTCGCAACCTGTTCCACCAGCGGATCCACGACGTGATGCTGGAACTGGCCATGCTCGTGCGGCCCACGCTGGTGATCCTCGACGGCGTGGTGACCATGATGCACAACGGCCCCACGGGGGGGACCCTCGCGGACCTGAAGGAAACGCGGACCATGGCAGCGGGGACAGACCCGGTGGCGGTGGACGCCTTCGGAGTGACCCTGCTGGGACGGTCGCCCCGTGACCTGCCGTGGATCAGGCGGGCGGCGGCGGCGGGCCTGGGCACACCGGACTACGAGAGCCTGAAACCGGTCCGGGCGGACGTGGGATAGATATGCGGATCGTTACCGTCAGGCGGATCAGTCAGGTTTTCTTCCTGGTCCTGTTCCTCTGGTTCACGCTGGTCACCACCTTCGGTGAGCGGTGGCACGAACTGCGCGGCTGGCCGGTGAACTGGCTGCTGGAACTGGACCCACTGGTAGGCCTGGGCACGGTCCTCACCACGGGCACCCTGTACGCCGGACTGCTGTGGGCGGTGGCGACACTGGTCCTGACCGCCGTTCTGGGTCGCTTCTTTTGTGGGTGGCTCTGCCCCTTCGGGACGCTCCACCAGTTCTTCGGATGGCTCGGGCGGTTGCTGGGAACGCGCCACGCCAGGAACAGGTACCATCCGGCCCAGTCCGTGAAGTACTACGTGCTGCTGTTCCTCCTGGTCGCCGCTGCCGGGGACCTCCTGGTGCTCGGGTCCAGGGCGTCGCAGTCGGTGAAGCTGGCCTGGCTGATCCCCCTGTTCGTGTTGACGGCCTACGGCGTCGCCGCGGTGGCGCGTCGGTTGCGACGACCTCGTCGGACCGGACTTCTCGTGGGGATCGTGCTATTCGCCTGGCTGGCGGCGGGCCGGATCCTGCCCGGTGATCTTACGATTTCCGCTTCCCTGCTGACCGGATTCCTGGATCCCATTCCGCTGATCTATCGTTCGGTGACCCTCGTCTACCTGCCCCTGGTGGACCATTCCGCCGGACTGGTCTTCGCCGCGCCGCGCTATTACGACGGGGCGTGGCTGATCGGGACGATCTTCCTGGCGGCCCTGCTCCTGAACCTGGTGATCCCCCGTTTCTACTGCCGGTTCGTGTGTCCCCTGGGGGCCCTGCTGGCCGTGGTGTCGAGGAACGCCGTCTGGCGCATGGCCAAGACCGAGTCCCCCTGTTCGAACTGCAAGCGCTGCGATTCGTACTGTGAGGGCGCCTGCGATCCGTCGGGTCGTATCCGGACCGCGGAATGCGTCCTTTGCATGAACTGCATGACGGACTGTGAAGACAGTGTGATGACCTACCGGACCGAGCCGTCCGCCGAGGGTGAGCGGCCCCTGCCCGACGTGTCCCGGCGGGGGCTCCTGGCCTCCCTGGCCAGTGGCTTCGTGGCGGTTCCCCTCCTGCGGGTGGGTGGGAACCTGGGTCCGGACTGGAATCCCGGCCTGGTACGACCTCCCGGGAGCCTGCCCGAGCCCGACTTCCTGGACCGTTGCCTGCGATGCGGTCAGTGCATGCGGATCTGCCCCACCAACGTGCTGCAGCCGGCCGGGGCGGACCGGGGACTGGAAGCCCTGTGGACGCCGGCCCTCAACAACCGTA
>JADHTP010000119.1 GCA_016784945.1 Deltaproteobacteria bacterium
GTCAACGCCGGCACCGTGGAATTCCTCCTGGACCAGGATGGCGCCTTCTATTTTCTGGAGGTGAACACCCGACTCCAGGTGGAGCACCCCATAACGGAAATGACCACGGGTCTCGATCTGGTGCGATGCCAGGTGGAGGTCGCCGCCGGACTTCCCCTGCCCTTCGCCCAGGGCGACATCCAACCACGGGGACATGCCATCGAGTGTCGGATCTACGCCGAGGACCCGATAGGTTTCCTGCCATCGCCGGGCCGGGTGATCCAGATGGTGTCGCCCGACGGTCCCGGTGTCCGATTCGACAGCGGTGTCTTTCCAGGGGCCGAGGTCCCGGTGCACTACGACCCCATCATGGGCAAGCTCATCGTTCATGCAGGGGACCGGGACGCGGCCATCGCCCGGATGATCCGCGCACTACAGGAATGCGTGGTCCTGGGCGTACGAACTTCCGTGGAATTCATGATCGACGTCCTGGCATCCGAGGCCTTCGCCAGTGGAGACACCCACACCGGCTTCCTGCCCGAGCACATGGGCGACTGGCGACCCGACGAATCCCGTGACGCCCTGCCCCTGGCCGGTCACCTCCTGGGAAAGAACCGGTCCACGGCCGTCAGTCGTTCAGATCCATCGGCACCCTGTCCCGACACCACGTCGCCCTGGCAACGCCTGGGCTCCTGGGACATGGCTCAAGGCGATTAAGGCAATACACCGAGGACACCCCATGGGACAGACCATCAGGCTTGACGAACGGACACTGGAGGTCGACCGCCTGGAAAAGAAGGGCCAGGTCATCCACGTCGACCTGGATGGACACGAGATCTCCATCCCGGTGGGCCCATCCACCGGGGATCGCCACCAGGTAACCCTGGACGGGCGGTCCGAGACGCTGTACACGGCCGTCGACGGCAATGGGACCTGGGTGTGGTGCAGGGGCCGTTCCTGGTTGGTCCAGGACGGGAAGCAGGCGACGCGACGCGCCAGGCACCATGTGGGCGACGACCCACAGGGCGGCGTGACACCTCCCATGCCCGCCGTGGTGGTCAGCATCCTGGTGGTACCGGGCGACGTGGTGGAAAAGGGTCAGGAACTGGTGGTGGTCACGGCCATGAAGATGGAAACCCGCCTGGTGGCCGGTCAATCGGGAAAGGTAACCTCCATCAACACGGAAGTGGGGGCCAACGTCCGCCCCGGAGACGTGCTGGTGACGATCGAATCCAATGACGGGGAGGATGGCGATGAGTGAGGAATCGAAGGACCTCCTGTACGAAGTGCGCGAAGGCGCTGCGTGGCTGACCATCAACCGGGAATCGAAGCGAAACTCCATCAGCGTGGAGGTCATAGACCTGTTCGACGAGTCCCTGGACGAGGCGGAAGCCGACGATCAGGTCCGCGTCCTCTGCATCACCGGGTCCGGTGAAAAGGCCTTCTGTTCCGGGGCGGACCTGGGGTCCACGGTTGGCGGGCAAGGGGCGGACGGTCCCATGCGGTACGCACGCCTTCTTGAGCGGATGTCCACTTACCCAAAGCCTCTGGTGGCCCGTCTGAACGGTCACTGCCTGGCCGGAGGCATGGGACTCATGTTGTCCTGCGACATGGTCTATGCCCATGAAGGCGTGCAGGTGGGGACCCCCGAGGTCAAGGTGGGCCTGTTCCCCATGATGATTTCGCCCCTCATTGTGCGAAACATGCCCCGCAAGGCCGCCATGGAGATGATGTTCACGGGCGAGCGGCTTTCCGCCCGGCGGGCCGAGGCCCTGGGGCTCATCACGCGATCGGTCGCCACCAGGGAACTGGACGACACCGTGAACGCGGTCCTCGAATCCATCTGCGCCAACGCGCCCCTGGCCATCCGGATGGGGCGCCAGGCCATGGCCCAGGTGGAGGACATGGAACTGAAGGAGGCCATCCCGTACCTCCATCGCCGGCTTCTCGCCGTGTTGAACACCGAGGACGCCGCGGAGGGACTGAGCGCCTTTTTCGGCAAACGCGAACCCGATTTCAAAGGCAAGTGAAGGAGGTGTTCCGAATGTGGACGAAACAGAATCTTGATTTCAGTCGTCCCTGCATGATCACCTGCGCACTGTCCGGCGTGGTGGCCAACCGCGCCCAGTGCCCCGGGATCCCCTATACGCCGGAAGAGTACGCCGCCGAGGCCAGGAGAGCCTACGAGGCCGGGGCCAGTGTGGCTCACATCCACGCGCGGACCGCCGAGGGCCATCCCAGCTACGAGGTGTCGGACTACCGGGCCATCTACGATGCCGTGACGGCCGCCTGCCCCATCATCATCAACTTCAGCACCGGCGCCATCGACATCACCACGGAGCAGAAGACGGCCCATATCAAGGCCATCAAGCCGGCTATCGGCGCCCTGAACATGGGGTCCATGAATTACGCCAAGTACCATCCCAAGCGAAAGGACTTTGTCTTCGAATTCGTCTTCCTAAACCCGTTTTCCGAGATCATCGCCATCCTGAAGGCCATGAACGAGGTGGGGACCAAGCCCGAAATGGAGTGCTTCGACATGGGCCACATCGGCAATTCGTTTCCCCTCATCGACATGGGCATTCTGAAGCCGCCGTTCCAGTACAGCCTGATCATGGGGGTCGTTGGCGGCGTACCGCCCACTTCGGCCAATCTCCACGCCATGGCCGCACAACTGCCCCCGGACAGTGACTGGGAGCTGATCGGCATCGGGCGGGACCAATGGCGTCTGGTTGCCGCATCCATCGCCATGGGCGGCAACGTTCGGGTGGGACTCGAAGACAATTTCTACCTGGCGGAAGGCACCATGGCCCAGTCCAACGGCGACCTGGTGGAGCGGGCCGCCCGGATGATCCGGGACCAGGGACGCGCCGTGGCCACGGTGGACCAGTGCCGTGAACGCCTGGCGCTCGAGAACCAGTGACTTGCGCGGGATGGCCCATGTCGGGACCGTCCCGTCTGAAACCCTTCAAGGAGGTCCAGATTGAGCAATCCCACAGCAAAGTTCGAGACATCCCTTGGCCGGTTCGAAGTTGAGTTGTACAAGGACAAGATGCCGATCACGGCCGGAAACTTCGTGGAACTGGCGACAAGCGGTTTCTATGACGGACTGCACTTCCACCGGGTCATCAAGGGCTTCATGATCCAGTTCGGCTGTCCCCACAGCAAGGACCCTCAGAGCCCCATGGCCGGTACGGGCGGCCCGCCCCACGGCAACATACCCGACGAGCACCCCGAGGACGCAAAGTTTTCCAACGAGCCTGGCACCCTGAGCATGGCCAACACGGGTCAGCCCAACAGCGGCGGCAGCCAGTTCTTCATCAACGCGACCCACAACGAGTTCCTCGACTGGTTCAGCCCGGGCCAGTCCAGGCACCCCGTGTTCGGCAAGGTCACCGCCGGACTGGACGTGGTGCAGAAGATTGAGTCCACCCCCACCACGCCGGGCGACCGCCCCGCCACGCCGGTGCAGGTGATCAAGGTTACGGTGCAGGAGTAGGCCGTAGATCTACGATTAACGGTTGCTAGATCTCGGCGCCCGACTTCTTCGCGGATTTTGCCAGGAAACCGATAAACCTGGACCTGAGACGATCGCCGAGCAGGGCCCTCTTCAGGGGAGGCATCCGCAGGACCGCTCCAGTGAGCCGGTTCAACACGGCCAGGGACAGGCCACCGGCGTCGTCGAATATCAGGTGTTGCAGCTTGTCCCGTTCCAGGGCCTGGACCAGGACACGCTCCAGCGTCCCTTCCGGGGTGATGATGGTCTGTTCGCGCTCCACCATGTGAAGGGCATCGTGGCGGCATTCCAGGGCGCACAGGCCGCAACCCAGGCAGACGGACTCGTCCACTTCCGAACGCAGCCTCGACCTCTCACCGGCCACTGGCATCCGGCCTTTCTGCGTGATGGCCTGTATGGGACAGCGCCGGGCACACTTGCCGCAGCCCCTGCACCGGTCCGCGTGGTCCACGCGGGCCACGAAGGGACTGGTGCGGATGGGTGTTTCGAGGCCGTGCTCGTTGATGGCCCTCAACTGCATGCAGCAGCACCCGCAGCAACTGCACAGCCAGGTGACCTTTTCCTGCACGTTGTCGGCGATGTGAACGAGTTTCGATTCCCTGGCCTGGGCCAGCTTGTCCATGGCTTCCTTGCGATCCAGCCGGCGCCCCAGCCCGTTGTTCACCACGTACTTGGCGCCCCCGTTCAGGGCCATGCAGATGTCCATGGGGGCTTCGCACTCTTCGCCCATGTGCTCGGCCTTGTGGCGGCAGTAGCACAGGGAGGCCGACCAGTCACTGGCCTCGGACACCACTTCCGTGGCCCTTTCCCAAGTGAGGGTTTCGGCCAGGACTTCCGCCGATACCGAATCCTCGTTCACCAGGGTGCGTCCCAGGGTCGTCTGACCCTCCATGAGCGTCGGCAGTGACTCGAACCCGTCTTCCCACATCCGGTGGTAGGCCTCGGACAGCTTCTTCTGGTCCACGTCTTCCCGTCGGCGCATCATGGAGAATTCGAAGAATCCCACCACCGGGGGCGCCACGCAGTACCAGGATCGGCCTTTTGCCTCGTCGTGGATGTCCACGATGGCGCCCCGGGAGGCCAGGGCCTGCAGCAGGGGCAGGACCTCCGTCTTCTTCTTGCCCACCCGCTTCGCGATTCGCCCCGCGCTGGTGGGCGTGAACGGCATGCGAGCCACGAGTTCGGCTTCTTCGGGCTTGAACAGGATGCGCAGCACCTCCATGGCCGCCGGGGTCGCGGGAAATCCCGGAATGGTCTTGTTGATCCGCTTCTGGAGATCGAGGTGCGCTTTCTGGTGGGATAGATGTCCGATGTCGAACCTCCTTGAATGTTCCCGTGGGAGCCAGGTAAGAGTTTACCGTTCGAACGCCCGAGGGCAACTGTAGGCACGCCCTACAGGGTTTCCAGCAGACGAACGTACCGGTCGATGCAGGCCGTGCGGGAGAAGTGACGACGGCAGTATTCAAGCCCCCTTCGACCCATTCCCGCGGCCTTTTTGCGGTCCCCGGCCAGTTTCAGGGCGGCCCGGACCACGTCATCCGGATCGCCGGGTTCGGCCATCACGCCGCAGCGACCATTCGCCGTCAACCGCCGGGCATCACTGTGTCCGCCGAGAACGGCCAGGTACGGCAGGCCCGAGGCCATGAACCCCAGGATCTTGGACGGGATCACGGGGGTCCTGGTTTCGGCCCGCAGGGTCACCAGTCCGGCGTCCATGGCCCGAAGCCAGCCCACGTAACGTTCAGGCGCCACAAAGGGGTGGAACACCACGTTGGTCAGGCCCATTGCCGCCGCCTCGACGCGCTCTCGCGCCACCCCGTCCCCCACCAGGAGGAAGGCCATGTCCTTCCTGTCATCCAGCCGGCGGGCCGCCTCGACCACCGTGTCCAGGTCCTGGGCAAACCCCATGACGCCGCCGAACAGGAAGACGAACTTTAGGTCCAGGCCCAGACGGCCCCGCACCTCCCGGTCCGGTTCCGTGGCCTGGTACCCGTCCACGTCCACCCAGTTGTGCACGATCTCCAGTTTCCCGGCGTGGGCCGGACGGTGTGTCTTCAGCCAGTCCACGTTGCCTTCGGAATGGCACGTGATCCGATCCGCATGGCGGTAGCACCGATCCTCAAGCACTTCGAACGCCTTCACCAGCAGGGGATTCTTCAGGACGCCCAGATCCATGGCGGCCTGGGGCATGAGGTCCTGCACGTTCAGGATGATCGGGCACCCGAAACGGACCTTCAGCGCGGCGGCGGCCAGGCCCAGGGACAGGGGGGGGGAAAACACGATGACGGCATCCACGGCCTTCACCAAGGACCCGGCGGCCGACATCAGCAACGGCAAGGCGGCTTCGGACAGACCCTTGACCACGGGACCCACGTTGTGAAGCGGCGGTACTGGCACACGGATGACCCGGACGCCATCCTCCGTTTGCACCATGTTGGACAACCGTCTTCCGTACAGTTCCCGGTCCTCCTCGGTCAGGTTGTAGGTGGGCCACGTGGTCAGGACCGTGACGTGGAACCCCCGCTCAACCAGGCCCTGGGCCAGTTCCTTCATGAGGACGGGACAGGATCGGATCTCCGGTGGGTAGGCATCGGTCAGCAGCAGGACCCGGCGGACCGCGATCATCACACCCCCAGCGTTTCGATGACGTTGCCCATGGTGGTGAATCGGAAACGCCTGAGCAGGGCCTCGAGCTTGGCCGGGGCCCGCCCCAGTTGAACGCGATGTCGCAGCCAGTAGGACAGGCCGCCGGCAATGCGCGGCTGATCCGGGTCCAGTTCCCAGGGATGGATATAGGCCACGGCCGGCAAACCCAGGGTCTGGAGGCGCCTGAAGCCCGCCTCCACCACGGTCGTGGGCAGTGCCCGCAGGTAGAAGCCCCCGGAAAACGGCAGATTCACGGGGCCGATCCGGATGGTCGACAGTGGAAATTCCACCAGTTGTCCACCGGGTTTCGCGCGGTAGGGAAACCGGGGCGCTCCGGGAAAGCCGTAACGCGGGTTGCGCACTGGGAACACGCTGGAATCGAAAGAAAAGCCCAGATCCTCCAGCACGTCGAGGGCCCAGATGGTCCGCCGATCCACGGAAAAACAGGGGGCACGGTACCGCCCGGCAGGGGCGCCGACGCACTGTTCCACCGATTCCAACGCCCGGGTCACCGATTCCCGGAAGTCCTTTTCGTTCCGATCCCACAGTGGCAGGTGGTAGTCGTCGTGTATCCCCATTTCGTGGCCCGCATCGGCCACCCGTCGGATCAGGCCGGGATGTTCCCGCGCCAGGTAGCCCAGCACAAAGAAGGTGGCGCGAGTTCCCGTGGCGTCGAGCAGGTCCAGCAGGCGCGACAGGCCTTCTTCCAATCTTGAAGGGTACGTGGCCACGTCCCCCGGGCGGTCAGCCATGCCGGCGTACCATTCCTCCACGTCCACGGTCAGGGCCAGCAGGCTCCGGTCGTCCGGATGCGTCCGGTTTTGGTCCGCACCGGTCATGTCCTGGTCCACTTCTGGACCCAGGGTTTTCCCACCAGCAAGGCGATCACGGCCAGTGGCCAGACCAGGTCCACGGGTTCTTTCACGCTCACCACCACCAGGATGAATGGTACGGACTGGACGACCGCCAGGGCCACCACGGAGCCGGGGATCGATCCCAGCCGACCCGACAGCCAGTACACGAAATGATGGGGACTCCCGCGCCAGGGGGGGATTCCGCTGCGCACCCTTCGTACCGACACCCAGGCCACCTCGAGCACCGGGATGGCCATGAGCAGCGCGGCCAAGGCCCATCCCTGCCCCCCCCGGGAGGGAATGTCCACGTACAGGATCAGCAATGCCGCCAACCCGCCCAGGGGCAGGGAACCGGAATCGCCCAGGATCTGTCGGCCCCGCCAGGCGTTGGACGGCAGAAATCCCAGAGAGGCGCCCGCAAAGGCCAGGGCCACCATGGCCAGGTGGGTGTCACCCTGCATCCACAGCAGCAGTCCCACGGCGGACAGGTGCAGGGACGCCACCGACGGAAGCAATCCGTCCACCACGTCCAGGATGTTGTAGGCGTTGGTCATCACGGTGAGCCAGGCCGTCACGGCCAGCACCCAGGGCAGTCCGTAGGGAACCCAGACGGGCCGCGGCAGCCAGAGGGCGGTCATGAGCACCAGGGGCACCTGCAGGATGATCTTCCAGCCGGGCGTGAGGGGATGGGAGTCGTCCAGGAGGCCGATGAGGAACAGCCCGAACACGAACAGCAGGACAGGGCGCCATTCCGAATAGATGCCCATGGCCAGCACGGACACCAGGGTCCCCGCCAAGACCACGGCCAGGCCGCCGTAGCCATATCGAATACCTTCGGCGTGGCACGGGTTGTCCCCCGGGGGATGGATGGCGCCACCCACGCGTCGCACGTACAGGAACACCACCCAGGACAGGACCAGGGACACGATGGCCGCCAAGATCACGATGCCGATTCGGCCGACCCCGATGCCATATTGCAGAAGTTCCAGCACGTCCGGTCCCTTCATTGCGCCTTCCTGCCCGACGCGAAATAGCCGCTGGGGCCCAGTCGACTCACCGTGATATCCACCAGGCCGGCCTCGCGAAACCAGCCTTCCACCTGCCCACTGGTCTGGAAGTAGATGGGGCAGCCGCGGAGGGCATAGGTCAGCTTCCTCAGCGGGTTCCTCGCCGCCCACACCCGTCTAAAGGAGGCGGCCACGTGGCCTCGGCTTAGTTCCGTCATGCGTTGCACCAGGGGAAAGGGATCGCGAATGTAGTCGAAGACCCCCAGTGCCCACACCACGTCCCAGGTCGCGGTCACGGGGAGATCCATGATGTCGCCGATACGGAATTCGACCCGGTCCGACAGGCCGGCCTCGCGGGCCGCGTTCTCCCCCAGGCTGATCATGGCCGGTGAGAGGTCGATTCCCAGGGCGCAAGCCGCCCCCGCCTCCACGGCGGCCGTCATCTGCCGCCCACTGCCGCAGCCCACGTCCAGGACCGTCGGTTCACTGTATCCATCGAGGATCTCAAGGGCAAAGGCCTGTCGCATGGGCACGGCCTGGCGGAACAGACGATCCACCAGGGAACGGCGATGGTAGACGCCATCGAACTGTTCGGCATACCCCGACCAGAACCGGCGCACCTTTTCCACATCGCGTGACCATCGTGACGGGTCGTTCATGGCAACCTGCCGTAACCGTGCCCTGTTTTACCCCATGGACGGTCCTGGCGTCCAGCATGAGACGTTGATCGTCGATCGTTGATCGTTGATCGCAGGCTGAGGCCCATATATCGTAGGGAACGATCGGTTGAATCAGGCTGGGCGAATGACATGACTATCGACTCGGACATTGTGGGCACGCCCCTGCGCGAGAACACCTTCGAGGTGTTCTGGCGCCAT
>JADHTP010000120.1 GCA_016784945.1 Deltaproteobacteria bacterium
CCGACTGGCTGTCCAGGGAATCGGAATCTTCTTGTACCTCCCGCCGCAGGGCCCGCATCACCGGGCTCAGGAGTTCCTTGCGGGTGAAGGGCTTGGCGATATAGTCGCGGGCCCCCAGGCGCATGGCCTTCACCGCCGTGCTGATGGTGGGGTAACCGGTGATCATGATGGTGGGGACATTCATGGCCCTGTCGCGCAGGGCCTTCAACAACTCGATACCGTTCATTTCGGGCATCATCAGGTCGGTGATGACCAGGTCGTAGCCATCCTGTTCGAGCCGTTCCAGACCCTCGCGTGCCGTCAGGAAGGTGTCCGTGTGGTAGCCCTTCCGGGTAAAGATCTTACGCAGGCTCGCCAACACCACTTCTTCGTCGTCGATGACCAGTATCCGGGGTTCATCCATGGCTCGTACCTCCGCGCGAGGGCGGGCCGCCCTTTGAGGCACGGCCCCGACCGGCGGGAAAGATCATCCGGAAAACAGAACCTCTTCCCACCTGGCTCTCCACTTCGATGGTCCCGTCGTTCTGCTCCACGATCCGGCGCACGACGGCCAGGCCCAGACCGTGGCCCTGCTCACCCTTGGTGGAGTAGAAGGGCTCGAAGATCCGCGCAAGCTGCTCGTCGGGGATCCCGGTGCCATCGTCTTCAACCGCCAGGCTCACCGTGCGATCCTCCAGGCCCGTCCCGATACGGATGACGATGTTTCCCCGGCCATCGGTACCGTCCCGAGCGTTGATCACCAGGTTCAGGACCACCTGCTGGATCTGGTTGGGGTCCACTTCCACGGACAGGTCGTCACCTTCCTGCTCCACCTCGATGGTCACGTCGTGGAACGAGGCCTGGTTCCGGACCAGTCCCACGGCCTTGTCCACCACGGGACGCAGGGGGGTCACCGATCGAACGGGCTGGTCCTGGCGCGAGTAATCCAGCAGGTCCCTTACGATCTGACGGCATCGCAGGGTTTCGTTGACGATGACCTGGAGGTCGTCACGGGATTCGTGCCCCTCGGGGGCATCGTCCATCAGGTCCTCGGCAAAGGTGAGGATCCCCGTGAGCGGGTTGTTGATCTCGTGGGCCACGCCCGCCGCCAGCTTGCCCATGGCGGCATGCTTTTCCGACTGCAGCAGTTCCCGCTGCAACCGTTTCGATTCGGTGATGTCGGCGGACACGCAGCAGATACCTACGGGTTCGTCCCGGTAGTCGGTCAACAGGATCCTCTCCGAAGCCAGGATCCGCTCTTCATCCCCGAAGGTGAACACTTCCCGGCTGCTCACGTGCTCCTGTTCCCTCAGAAGGGTCAGGTCGTTCATTTCGAAGGTTTCCGCCGTGTCGTCCCCGAAGACCTCCCGCGCCGTGCGGCCCAGGATTTCTCGTGGGGGCCGTCCGATGAAACGGGCGGCGGCCGGGTTCACCAGCTGGTAGCGCCCGTCGGGGTCCTTGATGGTGATGAGACCATGGGCCGCGTTCACGATCTGTTTGAAACGCCGTGCCGATTCCTCGGTTTCGCGTTTCAGCAGGACCTGCTCCGTCACTTCGCGGGAGGTGATCACCACGCCGCTGCGGCCCTCCTCGTCCCGGATCGGGTTGGCCGTGACCTCGTAATAGGCATCTTCGCCTTCCCCGGGGCTCCACCCGATGCAGCACTGCTGCTGCACCACGGTCAGGGCTTCTTCCGACTGCATGGCCGCGATCCGCGGACAGGTGCAGTCGTCACACACGGCCGGGTTGTCGTTGTGACAAACGGTCTCGCTGCACAGGAAACCCAGCACCTCTTCGGCCGATCGCCCCGTCACCGCCTCGAAACGCTGGTTCACCCGTCGGATATGCCCTTCTGCATCCACGACCATCACCGCGTCCGGCAGGCTGTCCAGGATCGCCTGCAACTGCCGGCGGTCCTCGCGCATGTCCGATTCCAGGCGGGTCTTCAAGCTCAGTTCATCCCGCAGGTGCTGGGCCACGGCGTCGAGGTCCCAGAACACGCTGGCCATGTTGTGGTCCATGACGCGAACGTGATCGGAGACCCGCTGCTGGATATCGTCACGGACGCCGTCCACGCCCGTCAGTTCGATGATCAGTTCGAGGTCCGGAAGATCGAGGGCTTCATCCAGCCCGGTGAAGGTGGCCCAGCCCTGCTCACGTGCGTAGTCCATGGCCGGCGCCGAGGGATCGATGTCCACCACGCCAAGGATCTCCAGGCTCAGGGTGGCGAGACGTTCCTGCACCACCAGTTCCAGGACGGCCCGGCATCCCTGTCCCCCACCTACGAACACGGTCTTCATGACCCCGGTCCCCTCGATCGCGCAGGCATTCCCTTCGATCCAGTATAGATGGCGTGGCGGACGGCGGCAACGGAGGGTCGGGTCAGATCACGGCCGGGGACCACCACCGGTGACAGGACGCCGACAATGACCGCCAGCTTCACGATTTCCATGAAACGCATTGGACAAACCCCCTGAAATAACTTGTCTTCGACTGAACCGGACGACTCGCCACAATATTACTGTATCAACGGCGATCGAGGAAATTTCGTATCGTTCGATTATGCTGGATAATGGAATCGGACCATGAACACCGGCCAGTCGCCATGGGACGACACGCTGGAGGTTTGGGCGCAGCCCCGGGTAAGGTTTTCAAGGTTTCGAACTGGGCGATCCGGCGTTCGCGGCCGAACTGGTGGATGGGCACATCCTTGCCGACCGCGTCGGGGACAAGTCGAATCCCCACTATGGTCAGATCGGCATCTCGACGACGGACGTGGGAGACGCCGAAGCCTGGAACACCCTCGAATCGGTGCTGACACTCTACCTCGAAGCCGGTGGCGGCAGAAGCGCCTACTGGGCGATGAACTGGATGTCGTCGATGAGGATCAGGGTGTCGAACACCGAGTCCCCGGCGTCACCCACGAAGAAGGCCAGGGTGAGGGGTTCGTCGTCCTCGAACAGGCCCGTGATGTCGGCTTCGAACTCGAGCCACGGCGTCATCCAGACACCGCCCACGTCGAACCCCACGTCCGCTTCTTCCAGGCCCATGTACAGGCTGCCGCAGCCGGCGCAGTCGGTGCTGGAACAGAAGTCGTCGATGGTGGCATTGAGCAGGTCCACCACGTTGCCGCCGCCGAAGAGACGGGCATAGAAGTAGTCCTGGTAGATGCTGCCGCAGTACTCGATGAACTCCTCTGAATACAGGCGGAACGAGAACTTGACCTTGGTGATGTCGTTGGGCAGGCACAGGCTCAGCTTGAGGTGGCCCACGCCCTCACCGAACACGCCGGTCCCCACCATGGCCATCCACTGCCCTTCGGGGGCCGGGGTGCCGCCCAGGTGGGTCTGCACGGTGACGTCGTTCTCGTAGGTCCAGCCGTCCAGGTTGCCCGCCTCGAATCCCAGGTCCGGGCAGTTCAGACCGAAGGTGCAGGACAGGCACGGGTCCACGCACTGGCCCATCACGTCGCAGTTCTCGGAAACCTCGCAGGAGCCGCAGGTCCCGCCGCATCCGTCGGGGCCGCACTGCTTGCCGTCACAATAGGGGGTGCAGGCCTCGCAGACGCCGCCCTGGCAGGACGTGCCCTCGGCACAGTCCGTGTCGCCGCACACCGTTCCGCAACCGTCGGGACCGCATTCCTTGCCCACGCAGTCGGGGACACAGACGGTCTGGCACATGCCGGCCGCATCACAGTAACCCTGGGCGCAGGTCCCGCAGAACCCGCCGCAACCGTCGGGACCGCACTCCTTGCCAACGCAGTCCGGGGTGCAGCACTCGGGGCTGACCACGGGCAGGTAGGCGCAGGTGTTGCTCACGCAGAGGTCCTCGGTGCAGGGGTCCTGGTCATTGCAGTCGTCCATGGTGTTGCAGCACTCGATGTCCGGGAAGGGGTCGTGTTCGCAACCGGAATCGGGCAGGCAGTAGTCGAAGGTGCAGACGTCCCCGTCATCGCAGTCCAGGTCGCCGCCCGACTCGCAGATGCCGAGGAAGCACATTTCGTTGATGGTGCACAGGTCACCGTCCTCGCAGGCCACGTCCGTCAGCAGGTCGTACCAGCAGGCATTGACGGGGTCGCAGTTGTCGTCGGTGCAGGGATTCAGGTCGTCGCAGTCCACGGGCACGCTGCCGACGCAGTTGCCGCCGAGGCACTTGTCCACGGTGGTGCAGATGCTCTCGTCGTCGCAGTCCGTCCCGTCGTCCGCCTGGAGGCTGTCGCAGACGCCCGTCAACTGGTTGCACAGGGTCCAGGAGCACAGGGTGTCGTTGGTGTGGTCGCATTCCACGATGGAGTCCGGGTCCAGGACGCACTGGTTCTGGAGGCAGATGAGGGTCCCGTTGCAGGCATCGCCGTCCTCGAACAGGGCGCAATCCTCGTTGGCGGTGCAGATGCAGCCGGGGACCTGGGTCCCCTTGCACTGGCCATTGAGGCACTCGTCGTTTTCGGTGCAGGTGGACCCGTCCTCGCAGTCCACCGTGTTGTAGGTGTACACGCACCCCTTGTCCGCCAGGCAATCGTCGTCGGTGCACACGTTGTCGTCGTTGCATTCAACGGCCTTGCCCGTGCAGGTCGCGTTCAGGCAGATGTCGTCGTCGGTGCACAAGTCACCGTCCTCGCACTTGGTGCCGTCGGCCAGGGGCTTTTCGATGCAGGCCCCGGTTTCGGTCTGGCACTGGGAGGTCATGCAGGGGTTCAGGCTGGTGCAGGTCACCACGGTGCTCTGGTCCACCACGCATTTCTTCTCCTGGCAGACCAGGGTCCCGTTGCAGAAGTTGCCGTCTTCGAAGGGCTCACAGTTCACGTCCAGCTGGCACTGGCAGCCATCGATGTCTTCACCCAGGCACACGCCGTCGAGGCAGGTGTCGTTCACGGTGCATTCGTCCTCGTCGTCGCAGGGCAGGACGTTGTTCATGTTGGTGCACCCGGCGAGCGGGTCACAGTCGTCGTCGGTGCACACGTTGTCGTCATCGCAGTCCACGGGCTTGCCCACGCAGTTGCCGTCGGCGCAGTAGTCGTCGAAGGTGCACTCGTTGCCGTCTTCGCAGGCCGTGCCGTCCAGTTCGTTCTGGATGATGCAGTCGCCGGTGGCGGATTCGCAGTACACGGACTTGCAGGAGCCCTCGGGGTCTTCGCAATTCACGATGGTGTCATTGTCGATGACGCACTCGTTGTTCAGGCAGATGAGCGTCCCGTTGCACAGGTCGCCGTCTTCCTTGTCGGCGCAGTCGGGGTCGGTCCCGCACTCGCAGGCCGGCTTGGGCGTGCCCTGGCAGATGCCTTCGATGCACTGGTCGTTTTCGGTGCAGAAGTTCCCGTCGGAACACGCGTCGGTGTTGTTGGTGTACACGCAGCCCGTCAGGGGGTTGCAGTCGTCGTCGGTGCACAGGTTGCCGTCGTCACACACCAGGGGGGAACCCTTGCACTGCCCCTCGTCACAGGCATCGTCCAGGGTGCACAGGGAGTTGTCGTCGCAGGTCGTCCCGTCGTTCAGGTGGTCCAGGACACAGTTGCCGGTCAGCGCTTCGCAGAAGTACTTCTGGCAGGCCGGGGGCGTGTCCAGGCACTCCACCAACGTGGCAGGGTCGATGATGCATTCGTATTCCTGGCAGATGAGCGTGCCGTCGCAGAGGTTGCCGTTTTCATACACCTCGCAACCCGCGTCGTCCTTGCACTTGCAGGCCGGGTTGTCGATGCCCGTGCAGACGCCGTCGGCGCAGTGGTCATCCACGGTGCAGAAGTCGCCGTCGTCGCACCCGTCCGTGTTGTTGGTGTACACGCAGCCCGTGGCCGGATCGCAGGTGTCCGTGGTGCAGGGGTTGCCGTCGTCGCAGGTGACGGCCTTGCCCAGGCAGGTCCCGGCGGTGCACTGGTCCTCGGAGGTGCAGGCGCTGGAATCGTCGCAGGGCGCATCGTCCGCCTTGTTTTCCTCCACACAGGCCCCAGTGGCCGGAACGCAGGTGTTCTTCTTGCAGGGATTCGCATGCTCCTCGCACTGGATCTCGGTGCCGGGCTTCACCTTGCAAAGGCCGTCCGTCGGATCACAGAACAGGGTCCCGTTGCACAGGTCGCCGTCTTCCTTGTCGGCGCAGTCGGCATCGGTGGCGCAGGCGCAATCGGCCGTGGGAATCCCGGCGCAGATGCCCGAGGTGCATACGTCGTTCTTCGTACAGTCCACGCCGTCGTCGCACTGGGTGTTGTCCACCGCGCCGATCCGGGAACACCGTTGCTGGGCATTGCAGATCACGACTTCGCACTGACCCAGGTCGGTGAACTTGTCCTTGCAGTCGTCGGCGGTCTGGCATTCCGGCGGTATGTACTGGTCGGTGAAGCCGAAGTCGTACCCCTTGTCGGCGATGATCACGTCGGTGCCCGTTCCCGGGTCGTTTGCCGTGTCACCGCCGCCACCGCCGCAGGCCCACAGGAATGCAGTGATGAACAGTACGGACGTCTTTTTTGCAGTCATGATCAATATCCCTCTTCGAAAATCGGCCGTACCTTAGTAGAAGGAACAGGATAAATCAAGCCCGTCTGGGGGGGCGCCCAAATTCACCGCATGCATCGCGATTCGACGCAGATTTGACGGTGGATTTGGGGGGCGTTGATCGTTCATCGTTCATCGAGGGATGCCGCGTTCCGCCTGTCGACCCCTACGGCGCCAGCCAGGTCCAGTCCGGCGACTTGCAGGTGGACATGTCCGGCACGCAGGCGTCCGTTGGCACCCTGGCGGCCATGTACTGAAGGTCGCTGTCCACGTCCAGGAAGTCGGCGGTGGTCCCGTCCTGGGCGAGATTGACCATGAAACGCGCCGACCAGCCGTTAGCGTAATCGCATTCGATGTTCAGGGACATCCGGACCACCAGGAGGCCTGACGCCGTGATCTCGGGCTCCCAGGTGCCCAGCAGGGGGAACAGGGGCGCACCCACTGTGGGCCAGCACGGCAGGTTCGGGATGTCGTCGGACCAGGGGCCCATGCCCAGGTAGTGCCCGCGCCTCAGGGTCCCGTCGGGCTCGAACCGGAAATAGCTGAAGTGGTCCATGCCGCCGCCCCACCCGATGAGCCAGGTGCCGTACAGGTTGTCCGGCGGCGGGATCATCTCGTAGCACAGGCCCGGCGGCAGGCAGTGGCCCCACTGGCCGCAGTCCGCATCGTTGCGACACTCGGCGCATCGACCGAAGACGCACCGGCTGTAGGGATGCGAGCTGAACAGCATGCAGAACTCGTCCTCGGAACAGGCATTGTCGAAAATGGAGTCGCAGACGCACACCGGGCAGGGGGCTTCCGAAGGGGTAACCAGGTGACACCCCGTTTCGGCGCAGTACGGCGACGGATAGCAGGGAGTTTCCTTCGGAACGCACCGGCCGGAGCGGCAGATTTGGCCGTCTTCGCACTGCGTGTCTTCCCAGCAGTAGACGCAGTTGCCCAGGACGCAGGCGCCCCCGTAAAGGAGCGCCCCGATGGGGCAGTCCGCGTCGGTCTTGCAGGGGTCGTCCATGGGGTAGGCCGGGGGACACAGGAGGTCCGCGCCGGTCTCGGCTACGTAGCCGTAGGGGGCATCCATGAGGGCCGCGATGAAGGTGCATTCGTCGTCGTCCAGACAGGCGGCCTCGCAGGCCTCCTGGGACAGGAACGTGCCCGGACACCCGCCGCAGGAACAGGAGTCCTCCATGACGCATGCCGCGCCGTCGAAGTACCACCAGGGATACTCGGGAATGGCATCGTCGCACCCGCCGCCGAACACCTCGCAGGCCGGCGGTTGCTCACAGGCGGCCTCGCACTCCTCGATGGTGTTGAAGGCAAACTCGCAGAAGGGCTCGCACCAACAGCAGCCGAAGCAGGTCGCGATGCACTTTTCGCCATCGAAGATCACCACGTTGGCCGCGTCACAGTATTCCTTGACCCAGTGCTCCTTGACGGTCGCGCAGGTCGCGCCGGGCATGGCGCAGACGCCGGGGAGGTCATCCATGTCGCAATCCGCCAGGCAGGAGCAGACCTGGTTGCCGTGACAAACCCGGGGAAAGGGACAGTCGGCGTCCCGCCAGCACCGGCCGGCCTCGGCTGCGAGCTTGCAGACCCCGAACTGAAGCTCGGGGCCGAAGGACACGGGGGCGCAGACCTTGACCTCCATGGAATCGGTCAGGCAGTCGTCGTCCTCCCAGCAGCACCCGGACGGGGGCTTGGGCAAGTCGGCGGAGATGTCATCGGGGATGTCGGTCGGGATGTCGGGTGTATTGTCCGGGCCCATTGGATCGACTGGTACGTCCCCGACCTCGGGCTGTGCCGGCACGTCGGTCACGTCCGGTGGGACCAGGGGGATGTCGGCGGTCCCCGTGTCCGCCGTGACTTCCGATTCCAACACGTCGCCCCCGGTTCCGCCGCCTGCGGACGAGCAACCACAGGCCAGTACGCCGATTACGAACAGACAGGCGGTTCCATGCCTCATGCCCGGTCCTCCCGATCAATCAGCCCGACTGTGGGAATCATACCGATTCAACGTTTATCGTTCATCGTCGATCGCCTCTGTCCATCGTCTACCGTGATCGTGGACATGGACGTCCCCTACAAGCGATCAACGGTCTGCGATAGGCGAAAGGCGATAGGCTATTGGCGGCCACCGCCTTCGGCGCCGGTTCCTTGCGGGCGCCGGCTCTGGTTCGGAAAAAGGCCCGTGGTCAGCAACAAGGCCGCTGCGACGACTCCCTTGAAAGCACTGACGATCCCTTTCATGACAACATCCCGAGTCAATCAACCCGACAACGGAATCCGTCGTCTCATTCCACACTACGGCGGCGTCGCACCGGGGTTGTTCGCGCCCTTGAAACAGACTCTTCGGCTTGTTGATCGCGGG
>JADHTP010000121.1 GCA_016784945.1 Deltaproteobacteria bacterium
CAGATGGAGTTCGTCGGGTTCGGATCCCTGTTCATCGTGGTGCTCACGGGGCTTTTCACGGGCATGGTCTTCGCCGTCCAGACCGTCCAGACATTCCGCCTGTTCAACGCCGAAACCCTGGTGGGATCCACCGTGTCCCTGGTCCTCATGCGGGAACTGGCACCGGTCCTCACGTCCCTCATGGTCACAGCACGGGTCGGTTCGGCCATCGCGACGGAACTGGGCACCATGCGGGTCACGGAACAGATAGACGCCCTCTATACCATGGCGGTGAACCCGGTCCAGTACCTCGTCACCCCCCGGGTGGTGGCGGCCGTGGTCATGCTCCCCGTGCTCACGGCATTCTGCGACGTGGTGGGCATCGGCGGCGCCTATTACGTGTCGGTCAACCTGCTCGACGTGGACGGCGGCATGTTCATGGACAAGATCGCCCAGTACGCCGAACGATGGGACGTGATTTCCGGCCTGATCAAATCCAGCGTGTTCGGCCTGATCCTGGCCACCGTGGGTTGCTACAAGGGCCTGAATGCCAGCGGAGGCGCCCGGGGCGTGGGTCAGGCCACCAATCAGACCGTGGTGCTGTCGTCGGTGCTCATCCTCATCAGCGACTACTTTCTGACACTCCTCCTGTACCGGGAGTGACGCCCGGGCCGGCCGGTACTGGGGGTATTCGTGGACACCACGTGTAACTGGTCGTGCATAAACATTTTTCCAACCTGCACAGACACTCCGCAAGGCCCCGTGTTCGTTGATTTTCACCCCGAAATAGGTTATTCATTGGTGCGCAATTGAATTCACCAGGAGGCTTCCATGTCACTGAAATCGTGGTCCACCGCCATCGCGGTCATCGGGATCGTCGGCTCTCTTGGATGCGGTGGAGGCGGCGAAAACGGTCAGCCCGACATCCCCCAGGACGTTGATTCGGGAGACCCCGGAACACCGGATGACGGCGGACCGCCGGCCGAGTGCGCCACCGACGGGGAATGCGAGGACAAGTTCATGGACCTCGGCCAGTGTGAAACCTATTTCTGCAACCTGGACCTCGACGGCGGAACCTGTGAACGCAAGCCCCTGGCGGACGGCACCGCCTGCCAGGATGGCGACGACTGCACCCAGAACGACCTGTGTGACGCCGGGGAATGTGCTCCCGGGACGGAATGCGAGTGTCGATCCGATGGGGACTGCAAGGACAAGTTCGCCGATCTCGACCAGTGCGAAGCCTATTTCTGCGACTCCACCGTTGCCGGCGGCACCTGTGACAGGAATGACCGTGACGACGGCACCGAGTGCGACGACGACAATCCCTGCACCCATGGCGACCAGTGCACCACTGGCGAGTGCGTTCCCGGCCTGACCCTGGTCTGCGACTGCCTGACGGACGAGGAATGTCTGCCCCGGGAAGACGGCGACCTGTGCAACGGCACCCTCTTCTGCGACCTTAAGCACTTCCCCTACAAGTGCGTCCTCGACACCGAAACAGTGGTGGAGTGCGACCCCGCCGGTGACACCCTGTGCCAGGAAAACCTCTGCGTGACGGACACGGGGCTCTGCGAGATGACCCCCGTGAAGGAAGGCGAACCGTGCGAAGACAACGACGTGTGCACCAAGACCAGCACCTGCCAGTCCGGTTTCTGCAGTGCCCTGGAACTGGTCGACTGCGATGACGACGAAGGTTGCACCGACGATTCCTGCGATTCGGTACTGGGCTGCATCCATACGCCCAATACCGACGAATGCGACGACGAAGACGCGTGCACCACGCTGGACCAGTGCGTGAACGGGGCCTGCCAGGGCGGCCCGGAACCGGAATGCAACAACGGCATGTTCTGTGACGGCGCGGAGTCCTGCGACACGGCCATCGGGTGCGTGGACGGCACGCCCCCTGACTGCGACGACGGAAACGAATGCACCCTGGACGCCTGCGACACGGGAGCCGACGAATGTGTCCATGACATGCTGCCCACCGCCAAGGAAGGGCCCCTGGGCTCGGACACGTGCCTGGACGACCTGGACAACGACTGTGACGGCCTCAAGGATAACGCCGACCCGGAATGCTCGTTCGGCATCACTGGGATCGACCCCGAAGAGGGTCCCTCCACCGGCGGAACGGCGGTCCTGCTCACGGGCGGTGGTTTCGACCTCATCCAGAGCCTGACATTCGGCGGCGTGCCCGTGGAATTCACCGTCATCAGCGCCAATGCCCTGTCCCTCACGACACAGCCTCACGACGTGGGCGATGTTTCCGTCACTTTGTCAAACGGCTGGATCGAATTCACCCTGGACAACGCGTTCCGATATACGGGCAAGGCCTTCGGGTCCGGGCTAAACGCCGTCTTCCAGAGTCCTGCGGACCACACCATGTCCGAGGGCGACACCCTGGCCGATGCCGCGGCAAGCGTCGAAGTGACCCTGGGACCCGCCGACCCCGCCGGGATCATCGCCCAGGTGGGATTCGGCCCCAAGGATTCGCTGCCGTGGGCCGATCCCGAATGGACCTGGATTGACATGACCGACGTGGGCGTGGCCGGTTCCACCATCGACTGGGAAGGCGACGTCACGGTGGAACTGGGCGGCTACTTCAACATGGCGGCGCGGTTCTCGGCCGACGACGGGTACACCTGGGAGTTCGGTGACCTGGACGGCTCCGATAACGGGTACGACCCCTCCACTGCGGCCACCCTGACGGTCTGGGGCGTGCCCTCTTCGGGGGAAATCGTCATCAACGAACTCATGTGGATGGGTTCCAACGAAAGCACCTACGACGAGTGGTTCGAACTCCGGAACATGACCCGGGCGCCCTTCGACCTCGGGGGCTTCAAGCTGACCCAGGCCGGGCCCGTGGGGACGGATTTCGTCTTCGAGGCCGTACCCCACGTGGTCAACAACCTGTACCTGGAGCCCTACGGGTATTTCCTGGTGTCCGAAAAGGCGGTGGACGATTCATCCCTGGCCGTGGCCCCGGACATCGAGGGCATGAACACCATGGTGCTTCCCAACACGCCACCAGTCACCTACCTTCTGGTGTCCGGCACGGGCACGGTGGTGGACCAGGCCCTCTTCACTGGGACCGAGGGCTACAACGGCGATGCCGCCCTGGGCAAGTCCGACAAGTCCATGGAACGCAACTGGGAACCCGGCGACGGGACGCAGGTCGAAAACTGGCACACGGCCTTCGTCCACGAGGGCTGGGACGGCGACCCGCTCCAGGTCAAGAACTGGGGCACCCCGCGGGGCCCCAACAGCGACATCGCCCAGTGCGCCGGGGACGCGGACTGCGCAGACGCCTACCCGGACCTGATCCTGGACGCCTGCGAAAAGCGGGTGTGTTCCCTTGCCTCCTTCCGGTGCACGGTGGCCGATCGTGAGGAAGGTGAGGCCTGCGACGACGGCTTCGACTATACCGACAACGACATGTGTTCGGCCGGGGTCTGCCAGGGCGAGGTCAACGTGGAGCCCACGGTGTTCCGCATCGACTCCTTCGAAGTGACGAAGCCGACGCTCACCTACGATTTCGGCAACGGGCCCGTGGAGGTCAACGACCTGGTGAGCGCCCTGGTGACCCTGCAATTGGATTCCTTCGACGCCGGCGGCCTGGTGTCGGCCTTCACCCCGCTGGACCTCCAGTTCCCAGACGCCGGCCTTGAGGTGGGTGTGGGCCAGTGCGCCAAGGCAGAAAACGCCTGGATCCCCTGTTGCACCCTGGACCCCGGCGGCGACAGCGTCCAGTTCACCGGCGTGACCTACATGGAGGCGGGCAATTGCCTGGGCGAGCCCCTGGTTCAGGCGCCCTGTTTCGTCACCGCCACGGACACGTTCAGCCTGTCCGACATCATCCCCGACGTGTTCCCCGGGGACGTGGGCAACGTGGAGGGCAGCGCTGCGGGCACCTTCACGGGCGACCCCATCGACGGCATCGTGGGGGGCATCATCGAGGGATTCCTGCCCCAGACGGCCGCGGCGAACATCACATTCGAACTGAGCGGCCTGACCATCAAGGGCACGGACCTGATCGACCCGTCCTCACTGGAGATCCACGGCGGTGTACCGGGCTACTGGATCGGGATCGGTTTCACGGCCGAACGGAATTGCCCCTAGGCGAAGCCGATAGTCGATAGTCAAAGCCAATCGATTATCGCCTATCGCTAATCGTTGATCGATCAAGACAATCATCCCTATCAGAACGCTTCCCCCGGAAACAGACGGTTCCGACTGTCCGCATCAGCCCACGGTTACACTGGAACACCGCCATGAACCGGATTCAGGCGGGACGCCTCCGTGCGCTCGCATTCAAGGTCGGGGGTAGCGTTCAGTCGCCGGGCGGATAAAATACCTGTGTCTGACGACCTCTTCCCTGAGTCCGATACTCCGAACATTGCCGCTTTTCGTGGATGAAAGTTCTACACGCCGCCTTGTCACCGATTCTGCCGACATTCGGCATCGGATGAATTCTCAATTCGACTTGGTTGTCAAGGTATTCAAAGGAGTTGGCAGGTCAAGTCTCAGTTGCCATCAGAAAACAGGATTAGAGTTCCAGTTGTCCCTTTACCAACCCGCCTTTACCGCACTGAAATTTTGCCGGCAGAATATGGAAGAACCGGTGCCAGAGTTATTGGAACCCACAAGTTCTTCCTAAAACGTGTACTTGAACGCCTTGGACCAGTTCGTGAAACACGAGTTGAAAGCCAGGCATTACGTCCGATACGTGGATGATGCGGTCCTGGTCGCTGCCGGCGTTTTGCGTCACTTGACATCTGCCGATCAATCCGAGAAGCTCGGGCCGGCCGGCGCAAGATGAACAGTTATGCTTAAGCGAGTCAGGAGAATACATGGGTAGGTACCCAAAGACCGCAATGTATGACAAGCAGTCCCGCGACGAATCGACTGGCGTTGGACCCGGAACCCAGTACCGAAACAGTTCAACTTCCCGATCTCCCAAAGTCGCATTGAAGAAGGAACTCAAGGGTAAATCGTTCCAAGAGCAACTGCTCATGTTGAAACCTGATGCACCGACAAGATCACCCGCAAGCACTGAAGCGACGGCGAGGGAGGGGATCACGGGGGCACCGGAAACATTGCCATACAAAGCGGAAATGGAAGACAAGCTGGGGACTGATTTCAGTCATGTCAAAGCCCACACCAACGCTTCGGCACGGCAGGCTTCCGAAGCTCTTGGAGCTGTAGCATTCACATACGGAAGTGATGTGGCTTTCAGGGACCAGCAACCATCCAAGGGGACTGTGGCACATGAACTGACTCATGTAGTGCAACAGACAGGTGGAGAAAATACCTCCATGGGAAAAAGTGCGCAAAGTGAGTCAGCCCTGGAGAGAGAAGCTGAGGCGGTCGAACAGTCACCGTCATCGGGCGGCATGGAACAGATAGCAAGGGGAACATCCGGCTTGCAGGTAGCGATGAAGGGTGATGAAGATGGCTATTCGGCCAGTGTCGTCGAAGTGGAACGGACAGATCTTTCTGCACCTCAACTGGCCGAGGATACGGTTAACACCATGCAAGCCATCCTAGTCAATGCGGAGGCGGCACTGGAGAACTTCGAGACCGTGGTGAACTCCAGTTCGGAAGAGGAAGCGGCCCCCAAAGACGTGGGCCTGATAGCTATTGAGCACATGGGGCGGGTTGCGTTCGATACGGTCAAGAGCGCCGCCTTCAAGTTGGCTCCTGGTGGTGCCATAGCATCCGAGTCCACTCAGTTTGTTGAAGGCCTTTTTGCAGCAATCGAGGCGGAGAAGAAGCGTTCAGACGCTGCGGGCGTATCAAATGCCCTGGGTGATTTCATTGTTGGAATCCGCACCAACATCGCGGAATTCAGGTCCAACCTTTTAGCCGGCAAGGTAGAAACCGTGGATGCCGTCCGCACCACCTACGACCAATCAACCAACCAGGACATGTACTTGACGTACCTGACCATGATTCGGGATAGCATAGACAACGCTCGACAGGGTACGTGTTCGATTGCCTCGCTGTTCAACTCAGTCGCCTCAGATTGGATCAATGCAAGCCAGTCCAATGACGGCTCGGGTCAAGGTTACGTATTGATTAAGCTGGATAAACACTGGAATCTACATTCCGCCTATATACACGCCCCCAGAGGGTCTCGCCTTGGGGAGGCCCTGGTCAAGGCCAACGGAGGCCAAGTGGACCTGACGACTCTCGCCTGCAAAAGAGTTATTGAGTGGCTTTTCGCCTTTCCACCGACCGGTCTGGGCTCCCTTACGGTAACACTCGACAGGAATAACCAGGCCGTTGGTGGGATCAGGCCGGAAAACGCAATGTTCAGCAGCCAGGCTGAATATGAGGAATATGCCGGCAGATTCAGGAGACACTTTGAGACCGATGGCATACCGAATGCCGTCAAGATCACCGGTGAGAAGACTGAATGAAGATGCTCGGCATTATGGTCTTGTTTGTGTTTGTCGGGTGTGGTTGCACCACAAGACATGTCAGCGCCGTCAACCCGTCGCCCAAAGGCAATTCGCGGCTTGCAGCGTGTCACACAGCCGTGATGTCTTCGACCGGATCGCGTTCGATCCGGACAGTTCTGGATCACTGCGCCCCGCTTATTACCGATCTCGGCTGCCGCGAGGTCCTCACGGAGCCCCCTGATGCTTCGTCGAGGGCAGGAAGGAAGGCAGATTCCATATGCAGCGAAGCCTACTGCGACCGGTTGCCTGCACCACGACCAGCGATATGCAGCAACAGCACCGACCAACACGCCCTATGGCGACTCATCGCCGCCATCATCACGTTCGAAGCCGGTAACACAAGTAACATCACCGACCAAGCCTACCTGAACGACATCACCACGCGCCTTAACCCGCCGAAGTTGAAGCTACAGCCACTCGATTCAAACAAATAACGATAAAGCAGGGCACAATCCCTGCTCTATGCCAAAACTTCGCTTCGAAGGGCCGAGGGGCAGCGTCATGGTGTGCATCCGTGTCGAGGACTCCGGGTTCACGAATTCCGCAGTACCAATTGATCTCCCGAAGGGACGCGGCTATCGTGAGTGGGCCTCGACCAGGGAATCAAGGACCTGGTCGATGATGTGGATCATCTGCTTTGGTGACATGCGACCGGGTTTTTAAGTAAGTAACGCGCCCAGGGATCGACCCTTGAGCAGTTCCATGGCAATGTAGACCATGCCTTCGCTGATCTGTCCGAAGTCAAATACAGTGACAGCGCGTGGGTTTGACAGCTTGCTGGTGACCTTGGCTTCTCTAAGGAACCGCCTTGCTGCTGCGTGGTCAGATGACATGTCGCGCCGGATCAGTTTGACCGCAATATCCCGGTCCATTGGATGCTGGTGCGCCCTGTAGACTGCGCCCATCCCGCCAACGCCAAGCATGGCCTTGATCAAGCACGGCCTTGATAGTGAACCGGTCGTCAACGACCTGTCCTATCAGGTCATCTTCCTGTTCTGCGAGTTGGGTGGGGGTCCCGTCATCCGGACACTTGGTCACGTCGACGTCGTAGTTCTTTCCACATTCTGGGCACGAACGGATCACCGGTTACTCTGTGATGAAACGGAAACGGTTGCGCCCCAACTCGATGACGTCTCCGTCCCTGAGAGGGGCTGTCCTGGTCTTTGTTCCGTTTACCTTCATCGCTGGGAACAGCAGTTCGTTCTTGATCACATATTGCTTTCCTTCCCACACGACGCGGGCGCCGTCACCCCAGGAAAATCCGAAAAGCATGAATGTCGCACCCGGCTTGCGGCCCACTACCACTGCCTCGGATTCACTGAGATTCTTGCGAACAGTGCCTTCCGTGCGTCCATCGATCCGTTCGAACCGGCTGCGACGAGCGTTCTTCAGCTTGTTCAGTGATGCCTTGACCATGTCAGAATCCACTGCAAATGTGGCTCCTTCCTGGAAATCCTGCATTGCTGTTTCGGCGCTATATCGTTCCAATGCCTTGAGATCCACGCCACCACACACCATGCACCGTTTTTCACGGTTCAGCGAACTCAGCATGCCGGACCAGTCACAGTTCATGCACTGGTACTTTCCGAAAATGGACTTGCCACCCATGTAATTGTCGGCCTTGAACTCGTTTTCAACGAACACCAGCAGAAATTCCGTGCCGATCAGGATTTCAGTGCCTTCCGTGACCTGTGCCGATTCCTTGATGACCGCTCCATTGACAACGATCGGGTTTGTTTCCGACAGGCATCTTACGCCCCAACGTCCGGAGTCATCGGTCGAGAACACTGCGTGCTGGTGGGACGCGGAAGCGGCCGGCAGAATAAGATCGCACTGGACGTCACGACCCGCCACGATCTCGGGCTGGTTGATAGTTGCCTTCTGAGCCGGCCGACCCATGGCATGAATCACGAATGTCGGCATCGCTTCCCCCTTTCGGGCCCCTCGAATCGGTTATTCACTGGGCGCCAATCGTATTCCATCCGCCATTGGAGGTCAATTCGAGGCATCTTCCCCAAATTCACCGCCTGCTGCGCGATTCGACGACGGCTACGGCACTTTGGGCCCTCCTGACATCTTCGTGGGTTTGACCCTCCCTGCGAGAGCAGGTTTGCGGTTGTTCGGGCAGGGGTCATGCTTTACGTCCGGAGGAGCGGAGGACAGCGTGAGGAGCAACCCAACCCAGGTTAATTTTTGTGAGGAGCAACCCAGGAGCAACCCAACCCAGGTTAATTTTTGGCGAAACGGTTGGGGCCCATTCCCGATAGTTATCATGAGATGTCAGCGCCCCGGCAGATACTACCCGGCTCCACCTACCTGGTCTCCCGCAGGACCACCCAGCTCATGTTCC
>JADHTP010000122.1 GCA_016784945.1 Deltaproteobacteria bacterium
AGACTGGACGATCAACGATCAAACGATCAACGGCAATTTGCGCCACAGCGCAGATTGCTCTTTTTCGTGCGGCCTGTACAACCCGACATCGATGGGCTACGGTCCGCTCCATGATGGGCGAACACCCGCACTGGGACCCGGGTTTCGGCGTGGTCTTCGATCTCGACGGCCTGCTGGTGGACAGCGAACCGGTCCAGAAGATGTCCTTCAACGTGGTGCTGGAGCCCCTGGGGATCACCCTGGCCGACGACGATTTCCAGCCCCTGGTGGGTCATTCCACACTTCAGAACTTCCATGACCTCAAGGACCGGTACGGAATCGAGGAGAGCGTGGAGAGCATGCTCAAGCGCAAGGCGGTAGCCTATCAGGCCCTCATCGATTCCCACATGACGGCCATGCCGGGGGCGGGGCGGCTCGTTGCCGAACTGGAAGGCCTGGGTGTCCCCACAGCCGTGGCCTCCTCGTCCGCACGCTGCGACGTGGACCGGTCCCTGGCCGCCGTGGGTCTTGGCGCCGGGATCGACTTCGCGGTGGCCAGCGACGAAGTGCCCCGGCCCAAGCCGGCTCCCGACCTCTACCTGGAGGCGGCCCGGGGGCTGGGTCTGGACCCGAAACATTGCGTGGCCCTGGAGGACTCGAACGCGGGTGTCCAGGCCGCCCACTCCGCCGGCATCGTCTGCATCGCGGTCCCCAACCTCTATACCCGCGACCAGGCCTTCGAGGACGCGGCCCTCGTGGTGGATTCCCTGGAGCACATCACCGTCCCGATCCTCCGGTCCCTGGTCCGAACAACCGACTGACTGGACACGCCTTCACCCCATCGATACGATGCCTCCATGACGTCCGATACGCACAGACGGCCGGACTTCGCGGCCTACATCGTCGAGGCCCTGCTGGGTGATGCGAAACCCGGTGACGAGGTGGCGGCGGGATACACCCTGGAAACCATTACCTGCAGCCGGACCATCGACCTGGCCTTCCAAAAGGCCGGGGCCGCCTTCGGGGTGTGGCTCAAGTCGCCGAAAGAAGAATCGGGCTGCTACCTGCAGACCGCCCGGTTCCGCCTGGGATACACCGGCGAGCCCCCGGACCCCGAGGGTTTCCGCCTGCTGGAGTGGCTGTCCGCCCGGATCCGCGAAAACGAGGCGGGACTGTCCGACGAGGCCTACGGTCGACTGTTCCTGGAGCCCGGCTCCACCGGGGACCTGGTGTTGTCCGGCGGTGACTGCCTCGAGTTGCGCGTGACCCTGAAGTGCAACGAGGAGTGTCCCTTCTGCAACACAGTGGACTATGCCGAAAACGTGGTCCGGGACCCCGCTGCCTTGCGGGCGGCGGTGGCCCGGGCACCTGATATGGGTGCGAAGAACCTGATCCTCACCGGCGGCGAACCCACCCTGGTCAAGGGTCTCCCGGACGTGGTGAAACAGGCACGCTCCCTTGGTCTGAAGGTGGTGGTCCAGACCAACGGGTTGGCCTGCGCGACCCGCGGCTACTGGGATCGTTTCGAGGTGCTCCCCGACACCCTGTTCGTGTCCTTTCACACCCGGGACCCCCGGCGGCTCAAGGCCATCACTGGTTTGTCGGGAACCCTGGATCGGAAGGTGGGCGCCGTGAAGACGGCAATGAAGCTGGGCATGGATGTGGTGCTGAACTTCGTGGTCACCACCTTGAACATGGACGAATTGGGCGACTTCCCGTCCTTTGCCGCGCGGATATTCGGTCTGGGCGTATCGCTGGAATTGTCCATCGTGGCGCCCAACGAGCGGGCCGCCGAGAACTTTCACCTGGTGCCCCGGGCATCGGAGGTGGCCCCCCACCTTGAACGGGCGCTAACGTCCGCGCGGGGCCTGGGCATCCACGCTGAAGTCCCGGAGGTGTGCGGCATCCCCCAATGCCTGCTGCCACACCTTCGCCAGTCCTTCGTCGCCTACCTCCGTACCGAGGACGTGGGCCCGCTGGCCCGTGACCACGTGAAGGCAGAGTCCTGCGGGAACTGCGCGTTCGACCGCCGGTGCATCGGGGTCTGGCGCCGCTACGTGGACGCCCACGGCTTCGACGAATTCAAACCGGTGGAGCGCTGAAAGGAACGGCCATGACCATTGCAACGTGGAACATCAACGGGATCCGGGCCAGGCTGGATCGCCTCGTCCAGTGGCTCGAAAAGGCCCGACCGGACGTGGTCTGCCTACAGGAAATCAAGTGCGTGGAGGACCAGTTCCCCATGGACCGGATCACCGGGGCCGGTTACCACGCGGCCGTGTATGGCCAGAAGGCGTTCAACGGCGTGGCCATCCTCGCGCGGTCCGAGCCCCTGGACGTGGTCAGGGGCCTCGGTGACGACGTGGGCGACCTCCAGGCCCGCCTCATCGCCGCCACGGTGGACGGGGTGCGGGTGCTGTCGGCCTACGTTCCCAACGGGGGCGACATGGGTTCGGACAAATACGCCTACAAGCTGGCCTGGCTGCGAAGGCTGCTGGACACCCTCGACATGGCCGGTGTCCCCGCTGGGGATCTTGCGCTGTGCGGTGACTTCAACATCATTCCCGAGGACCGGGACGCCAGGGAACCGTCCCAGTGGGAAGGCACCGTACTGTACAACCCGGAGGTCCGGGCCCTGCTGGGAGAAATCGTGGGCCTGGGCCTGTCGGACGTGTTCCGGCGGTTCCACACCGAATCCGAACTCTATTCCTGGTGGGATTACCGGAGGCTGGCCTTCCCCAGGAACGACGGACTCCGCATCGACCTGGTGCTCTGCACGCCTTCCCTGGAAAAACGCTGCTCGGACGCCTTCATCGAACGGGATGAACGCAAGGGGGAAAAGCCCTCGGACCATGTCCCCGTGGTCGCTGTGCTTGACTGAAGGGGTCATTCACCGGGAGCGGCATCCCCTTCTGCTGCTTCCTGTTCTTCGGGCAGGTAATCCAGGAAGGCCCGGACCAGGATCCCCGTGACCCGATCATCCCGTTTCTGGGCCTCGAAGCCGGCCATGACCAGTTCACGCTGGTCGGGCTTTCGCTCCATCATGGCCGCGATGAGCCGTTCCCCGTCGTCAAAACCTATTTCGGGATGGTGCTGGATCCCCCAGATCGGGCTGTCCCGCCACTTGATCATGGCGTTTTCGCAGCGTGCCGACTTGCCCAGCACATCCCAGCCCTCTGGCAGGGGCTCCACCTCGTCGAAATGGGACGAGTACACGTGGAATTCCTCCGGCAGGGCCCCGAAGACCGGGTCGTCCTTGCCGTCGAACTCGTCGAGCTCGACCCGCACCCATCCGAATTCCGGGGTGGGCGTCTTGTGAACGAACTTCTTGCCTGACAGGGCCCGCACGACCATCTGGTGACCGAAGCAGCTGGCCAGCACCGGAATCTTGCCCTTGGCCAGTATCTGGACCAGTTCACATTCGTCCACGATCCAATCGTCGTCCTGGGTGATGGACGCCTCGGACCCGGTGATGATCACGTGGGTGTAGGCCAGGGGAATGGGCGGAAAATGCCCGGCTGGCGGCCGGTAGACGTCCACCGTGCCGTCCAGGTAGGGCCGCCAGTGGTTGAGGGGCCGGTATATGGCCGGATCCAGACTGTTGTCCACGATGAGGATTCGCATGGGCGCTCCGTCTCAGTCGAACCTGTAGTGTTTGCGGACCGCGCCCCGGACCTTCCAGGTGCAGGACAGTCCCCTGGGGAAGGTCACCAGGTCTCCCTTGCCCACTTCCACGGTCTCGCCGTCATCGGTGGTCACCACCACGTCCCCTTCAAGGAAATAGCAGGTCTCCTCGGAATCGTAGGTCCAGGGGAACTCGGACTCTTCCTTGGTCCAGATGGGCCAGGTGGGCACTCCAATCCGGTCCAACTCATCCTGGGACGGTTCTTTTTCTACGCGGATATTGCTCATTTTCACCCCCAGAAACAGGCGCCATCATACCAGAGCCAGCCCGAAAGGGACGGACAGACCTAGTCCACGCCGATGATGGTGCCGCCGATGGCCTGGAAGCGGATACCCACGCTGGCCGCGTTGAGGTTGCCGTCCCCGTCGGTGTCGATGTCGTTCACCACCAGGACGCTCAGCATCTGCAGGATGAGGTCCTTTGACATGCCCTCGGGCAGCTGGTCCGCCGGGATGGCGTTGACGGCCTCGATCATGTTGGACTTGGGCACCGCCCCAGCGAGCACGCCATCCATGGCCACGGGCAGGCCCCCGGACAGCGTGACCGTGGCGTCCATCTGGGCGTTGGCCAGCAGGACGCTCAGTATCACGCCGTCGGTGATGGGGATGTCGAAGGGGTAGGTGAAGCCCACGCCCCCCGCCACCAGGTGATCGCCCGTGATCGTGGCGTTGGGGAAGCCGTACAGCGGCTCGCAGTCCGTGCCCATCATCTCGTCGCCCACCCAGTAGGCGCAACTCTGGGTCTGTACGTCGCACCCCGGCGCGTCGGGGTCGCCCTGGAAGAAGCCCAGAAAATACTCGTCACCCAGGGTGTTGAACCCGCGGTGCTCGAACAGGACGATGATCTCGCCCTTGTCCATGGCCTCCTGGATGGGATCGTTGGCCAGAACCGACAGCAGCCCCAGGCTGTTGTCCAGGCCGTCCTGGCAGTTGTCCGCGGGGCTGCAGGTAGGCAGGCCGTCCACGTCCAGGGCGTGGCCGGGGAGGCCGCCGTCACCCATGGCCAGCATGTTGATCTTGTTGACCGGCGCCGTGAATTCGGGCGTACAGCACAGGCCCTCGGGCGTACCCAGGCACGTCCCGTTCACGCACTGGTCGTCCACGGTGCACTCGTCGCCGTCGTCGCAGCCGCCGGCCACCGGCAGGTTCTGGCAACCAGCCGCGGGGTGGCAACTGTCCGCCGTGCACTGGTTCCCGTCGTCGCAGTCCTTGGCCGTTCCCTGGCAGATTCCCGTAGCGCAGTTATCGTCCAGGGTGCAGGCGTTACCATCATTGCAGGGACCGAAGTAGGGCTCGAAGACGCACCCGCCGTCCGCGTCGCAGGAATCCGTGGTGCAGGGATCTCCGTCGTCGCACACAACCAGGGCACCCTTGCACAATCCCCCGGCGCACTGGTCGTTCTCCGTGCAGGCGTTGCCGTCGTCGCACCCGCCAGGCTCGGGCAGGTGCTGGCAGCCCACCACCGGGACGCAGCTGTCCGCCGTACAGGCATTGCCGTCATCGCAGTCCAGTTCCGGCCCCACGCACTCGGCCTGCGGCGTGCACTCATCGGGGCCCGTGCAGGCGTCGCCGTCATCACAGGAACCCTCGATCACGGGATTCAAACACTCGCCCGTGTCGATGTCGCACAGGTCTTCCGTGCAGGGATTCTTGTCGTTGCAGATGTGAACCACCCCCAGACAGCAGGGGTTGTCCAGGATATCGTGGACGCACCCAAGCGCCGGGTCGCAGTAGTCCTCCGTGCAGTCGTTGCCGTCGTTGCAGTTGGCGGGCTCGCCGGGAATGCACGCGCCGGCCTCGCACAGGTCACCGTGGGTGCAGAGGTCGCCGTCGTCGCAATCCAGGGAAACGGGGTCGTTGAGGCAGCCGTCCCCGGTGCACAGGTCATCGGTGCAGGGATTCGAGTCGTCACAGTCCAGGGGCAGGAAACCTGTCACGCACGCGCCCTCGATGCACTGGTCACCCAGGGTGCAGGGGTCCCCGTCGTTGCAGGGATCGAAGTTGTAGGGATTGGCGCAACCCTGACCGGGGACGCACTGGTCATCGGTGCAGGGATCGTCGTCGTCACAGCCTGTGGCGGCACCCGTGCACTGGCCGGACTGGCACTGCCCCTCGGACAGGCAGGGGTCGTCCTTCCCGCAGGTCGTCCCGTCCTCGGCCAGGGCGAAGGCCGTGTCCGATACCGCGGGGTCGCAGATCACGCAGGCGCTCAGAGCGCTGGCCTGGCCGGGTTCGAAGCAGACGTTGTTGATGAGGCAAAGGCCCTCGGAAACGGGGTACCCGCACCCGCCGTAACCGTCGCACAGGTCGTCGGTGCAGGCGCGACCATCATCGCAGGCATAGGCGGTCCCCACGCATGCACCCCCCTTGCAGCGATCGGTGTGGGTGCAGGGATCGCCGTCGTCACACAGGTCCCCTTCTTCGCATTTCGGGCCCTCGTCGGCCGGGCCCGGATCGTACTGGTCCGTGCCCGGATCGGCGCCTTGATCCGTTCCCTGGTCCTCGCCCGGATCCGTCACTTCCGAGGGCATCGGGTCCATGCCCGGATCGCCGATCACGTCTTCGGCGGAAAATCCCGGGTCCAGCGGCCCGCCCGGATCCTGGGGGTCCGCCGTGTCCCCGCCCCCGCACCCAGTCACCAGGGCAGCGAACAGAACGATCAACGATCGAACGATGTACGATTCACGTCTCATTGCACCACCCCGCTCACGACCGTGTGGCCCGCCTCCCGGTAGATCTGGCTGGCCTGGATGGTGAACTTGGTCCCCGGGGGGAAGCCCGCGCCCAGGTCACCCAGGTCTATCTCGGGAATGGGGAAGGAGGCCAGGGGACCCGCGGTGAAGCTTTCGAACAACATGGGCAGCAAGGTGTCCTCGAGGAGCTGGGTCAGGGCGTACTTGGCGTTGGCCATGCCCCCGCTCACGCTTTCCACCTCGATCTCCACCACGTCCAGTTCCTGGATGCCGAAGGACAGTTCCGTGCCCGTGGGCTTGTTCTCCACGTCCAGCAGCAGGCCGGCCTCGGCCGACGCATAGGCGTCCATCTCCATGGGTTGTCCCAGCAGCGTCAGCGTCGCGTGCACGTGCACGTCCCCCACCTGGAACTTGAAGTCCCCGGTGGGCGTGCAGGAGGTGAGCACCGGCGGCAGCATGAGGGAAATGTCCAGCACCAGGTCCTCCACCCCGAACTGATCGATGCCCAGGTCCGGGGGCAGGTCCGCTTCGCCCAGGGTGATCTCCAGGGATCCCCCATACCAGACCGAGTACAGCACCTGGTTCAGCAGATCGTCGAAGATCCCGAACTCCAGTTCGTTCATCTCGATGAAGTGGAAGGGCGGCTCGCTGGAAGCCAGGCAGGCTGATCGCGCCAGGGAACCCAGGGGGTCGTAGGGGACGCCCTTGGGAGTCAGGGCCGTGGCGGTCAGGCCCACGTCCGCCCCGGAGGCGTCGAACTGGGCGCTCGATATGGTGGTCTTGATGTTCAGGTCCGTGGGACTGCCCGACCCGATGAGGGGCGGGATGGTGAGGGGAATCTCGAATTCCAGGGACTCCAGGGCGTCCTCCAGGATGGAGGCGAACTGGTCCAGCATATCCACCACCGTGGTCTCGATCATGTCGGTGATGGTGCCGGAGAACAGGCCCACCAGCCAGTTGAACAGGAATCCCAGCAGCCCGTCCAGGCTGATGTTCAAACCGTTCACCGCGGCCGACTTGGCGCCCAGGGTCACCTTGACCGTGCCCGGGGTCGGCACATTGACCAGCAGGTCCACGTCCACGGTTATGCTGGACGCCGTCACCTTGCCGGAGGCGCTGGGGCACAGGAACCCGGACATGTTGGCGTCGATGTCCATGCTGATGTTGGTCAGCTTCACCCGGGCGTGCAGCCCGCCGTTCACCGGGTACAGGTCCAGGTCCGGCCCGTTGTACTGGATGTTCTTGGCATAGATGGTGGCGGTGCAGTGCAGGATGCCCTGCTTGGCCAGGGGGCTGGGGATCAGACTCTCCAGGTCGATGCCGCCCAGCATGAGCAGGATGATGGTGGCGAAGTCGTCCACGGTGCTGGTGTTGTTGTCGTCGAACACCGTGGGCCCCAGGAAGACCCGCAGCCCGTCCGGGATGGCCGCGGCTGCCGGATTCGACGGGTCCGTCGGGTAGTACTTGTGGGAAAACTCGTAGGCGCGAACCGCCTTGTACTGCCCGCCTGCGGCGTTGGTGGCCACCATGCGGATGATGTTGGTGCCCGACCGCGGGATCATCTTGTAGCTGAAGGCCCCGCCCGCCCCGGGGACCACGTTCTGGTCGTTGATCAGGAACTCGGTGATGGGCCCGCCCGTGCTGCTCACGGTGCCAGTGACCGTGATCTCGTCCGGCGGCCCCAGGATCATGGCGCCGCGGGGCGGATAGCTCACCACGATGTCCGGCTTGCACTCGGGCGTGTCCAACAGCATGTGGTCGCAGTCACCGCCGGGCAGGCAATAGTCCTGGGTACATCCGTTGCCGTCGTCGCAGGGGCTCTGGGACCCCTCGCAGACGCCGTTCATGCACACGTCGTTGAAAGAACACTGGTCACCATCGTCGCAGGGCGTGCCCGTGGAGGCCTGGAATACGCAACCCTGGGCCGGGTCGCACTCGTCCGTGGTGCAGGGATTGTCGTCGTTGCAGTTGAACACCTTGTTCCCCGGGATACAGGTGCTGCTCTGGCACCTGTCACCCACGGTGCAGGCGTTGCCGTCGGTGCACGTGTTGTCGTTGGGCGCGTGCACGCAGCCCAGGGTCGCATCGCAGAAGTCGTAGGTGCAGGGGTTGTCGTTGGCGCACACCAGGGGGACGGCCCCGGGCTGGCAGGCCCCGGCGATGCACTGGTCATTCAGCGTGCAGGGATTCCCGTCGTCGCACGGCAGGTCCGCCGGCAGGTGCAGGCAGACGCCCGATGAGTCACAGGTGTCCAGGGTACACAGGTTCCCGTCGTCGCAGTTCACGATGCCGCCGCCGGACTGGCACTCGCCCGAGGCGCAGAAATCGCCCAGGGTACAGGGATCGCCGTCGTCGCAGGGCCCGTTCTGCGGGGTATGGGCGCAGCCGCCC
>JADHTP010000123.1 GCA_016784945.1 Deltaproteobacteria bacterium
TGCACTGTAATCCTTCCCCGATCGAGGTTCCCCATCCTGCCCCACGGCCGCCTTCCAGCGGGGCGGGAACAGGCTGGCTCCGGCCCCTTCTTCCAGGATCCGGTCAGCCTCTCGAACCCGTCCGTCCGACGAAAGAAGACTCGCCAGTCGCCATCGTGCGGTCGCGCATAGAGGAGTACGCGCAAGGATCGCACGGTATTCCGCCTCCGCGGCCTGCGTCCGGCCCTGGCTTTCCAGCAGCATTGCGCGGTGCAACCCAAGACGATTGGCCCGGTCAACCCATACGGCCCTGCCAAAGGTGTAGGCCGGGGGTTCGGCCCGGGTACGGGGGTCCTCGCCATCCACCAGTGACCGCACGAACGGGAGATAGGGCCCGACGGGACTCAGATGCAGGGTCCGGTCGAGGTAGGCGATGACCGTTTCCCGGGGCAGACCGAGCGCCTGCGCCGTCACGGCGGCCTTGACCGTGGGAAGCCACCAGGTGGGATAGTCCTTCAGGAGAGCCAGGTATGCCATGTAGGCCTTCCCCTGCTTGCCCGCCCGGGACAGATCGTCGGCGGCTTCCAGTTTCTGCATGGCGCTGAAGGCCGCACCCTGTGCCGAACCGGTCCGTGGCGGAACCGCGCAGACCAACATCAGGGCAGCGGCAACAATGGAAGCGATAAATCGGTATTTACGGGACATCTATCGGTACTTCTTGAACAATTGGCCCCACTCGGAATCCATCCATTCATCGATCCGTCGACGTCCCTGGGTGGGGTACCAAAGGTAATCGTGATAGAGGAAGGACCCCAGGATGAAGACGTTGACCAGTGGCGTGTGGAAAAAGAGTTTCTGCGCCCGCCTGAAAGGACCGAACCACAGCATGTCACCCACGGTGCTGGCGGCATTGTCCCCCACGGAGAACTTCTCGCGGTGCTTTTCAAGGGGTTCGCCCACCACCTCGATTTCTTCCAGACGCCCGCTGCCCAGCCCGTCCTCGTGTGCCAGGCGGATGTAATCGATGTCCATGGGGTCGAAGCCCATGAGGCTGGACGCCACGGCATCCAGCGCCACGCAGTCCCCGGAAGCCAGGATCAGCCCCTTGGGCACGGGGAACATGGTCCTGGGGCCCGGTCCGTTGCCGAAGGTGGTGCCGTCGGCCACGGCGAATATCCCGCCGTGAATCTCCTTCTGGATGTGCAGCAGGTCCACCAGCGTCTCGTGGATGTGGCTGTGCGTGTAGTGCCTCTTCTCGTTGAGTAGCCCGCCGAAGGCATTCTTCATGCTGCAGGTGGTGGTGGTGTAGATATGGGTCTTCACCGTGGGCAGGTGGACCACGTTCTTGCCGTGAAAATAGTCCGGGATTCGAATGCCGTCCGGGAACAATCGCTCCAGAACGCGCATCCGGGCCCTGGGTTCATAGACCTCCCATTTCATGTCCTCGTCGCGGAAATTGTAGAGGACCGGCAGCTTCGACCGTTCGAACACCGGCAGGAACCGGTTCAGCTTTTCGCCCTTGGCCGCACGGGTGACGACGGTTTCGTTTTCCACCACCACCAGGTCATCATACCCCCGGCCCCGCAGCCCCTCGGCCACGCCCTCGAGTTGCCATGGCGTTGTGTTGGCCCCGGGAAAGAAGAGGTGCCAGGAAATATTGTCCTTGAGGATAGTGGCCCGTTCCTTGTCCAGGAATTCATCCACCCCGGCCATTTCCAGGAGCTCAGCGTAGTCGGAAACCACGGTTTCCGGCGTCGTCTTCAGAATCGCGACCTTGGACTTTTTCATCTATTCCTTCCACAGCACCTTCCATGGGTGCCGTTTGATGTCCTTGATGATCTCCACGAGGTCATCGTACAACTCGCGGTCGGACAGGAGGGCGCCGATGCTGCCCTTCCCTTCCTTGAGGTCACGGATGACGGCTCTCACGTTCTCCATGGCGTCCTGAAACGGCACCCTGCCGTCGGCGATGGTGGCCCGTCCTTCCGACAGAAGGCTGAACAACTCTTCCACGGTCTTTTCCACCTTTTCGGCGATGCCGGGAATGCGCTTGAACGCGGGCGTCACTTCCCTGTCCAGCTTGGACGTGATGTTCTTCAGGGAGGCGATGATCTGCTTGAGGTCTTTTCCGTCCCCGGCGGCCAGGTCCAGGGTTTCCGTCAGGTTGGTCACGTGCTCCATGGATTCCCGCACTTTGTCGATGGCCACCTTCACCGATTCGCGGTTTTCGGCGATCATCTCGTTGGCCTGGTCGGAAATATCCCGGATGTTCTTGACCAGTTCCTTCACGTTGGCGCGGTTCTCCTTCAGTATGCCGTCCAGTTCGTCCAGGATGCTGCTGGCGTCGGCCCCCAGGTGCTCCAGTCGCAGGGGCCCCTTGCCGTCGACCACGTCCCCGGACTTGAGGGTGGGTTCGTCCGGCGAGCCGGGATCGATCTCCACGTACTTTTCGCCCAGGGCGCCCAGGGTCGTGATGTAGTAGCGGGCGTCCCTGTGGAGGAGGCCGGGGACCTTTTCGTCCACGCTGAGGGTCACGCGCACCTGGACAATCTTGTTGTCGTGCTCGGGGTCGCGGACGCCACCCCACAGGTCGACGACAGTGACCTTGCCCACCGTGACGCCCGTGATCTTGACCGGTGCGCCCGCTTTCAGGTCGGCGCTGGTGGGGAAATCGACGTACAGGACGCTCTGTTCCGAGCATCGGAAGTCGCCCAGCACCACGATGAAGCCCACGAGCAACACGAGGGAGATCAGGATCAGCGCCCCGACCTTCACCTCCATGGAGTAACCTCTGTCAGCCATCTTTCAAGTCTCCATGGGGCCGGTGGGCTCCCCCCGGATGAACTGCTGCACCACGGGGTCATCCGAGGAGCGAAAGGCCTCTGGGGGGCCATCCAACCGTACCAAGCCGTTATACAAAAAGATGATCCTGTCCGCAACGCCGAAAATGGAACGGAGGTCGTGTGACACCACGATGACCGTCTTGTTCAGTTCGCGCCCCAGGTGGTCGATCATCTGGTCCACGTTCCCGCTGGCCACCACGTCCAGGCCGGTGGTGGGCTCGTCCAGGATGGCGCAGTCCGGTTCCAGGGTAAGCGCCCGGGCAATAGCCACCCTCTTCCGTTCCGGCGGGCCCACGTCGGACGGCATCCTGTCGGCCTTTTCGTCCATGCCCACGGTACGGAGAAAATCCATGGCCCGTTCGAAGGAATCCCGCCTGGACAGTCCCTTGTGCTTCCTCAGGGGCAGCGCCACGTTCTGACGGAGGGTCATGGAATCGAACAGCGTGGAATGCTGGAACACCAGCACGTAGTTGGAACGCACTTCGCGCCAACGGGATTCGGAATAATCCGTCACGTCGTTTCCGTCGATGACGATCCGACCCGAGTCGGGGTAGAGCAGTCCCACGATATGTTTGACCAGCACGCTCTTGCCGGTTCCGCTGGTCCCGATGACATAGGTGATTTCCCCGTCCCGAATGGTCAGGTCGATTCCCTTCAGCACGTGGTTGGTGCCGAAGGACTTGCTCAGCTGCCGGAACTCGATCATCTGGTCAGACGCTCCCTATTCGAACTGCATCCGGATGATGAAGGCCGCCCCGGCCACCACGAAGTCCAGGATGATGACGGCGAAAAGGGTGTTCACCACGGCGCGGGTGGTGGACTGCCCTACTCCCTCGGAGCCGCCTGATGCCCTGAAACCGGACTCCGCAGCGATGATTGGGATCGACACGCCGTAAAGAAACACCTTGGTCAGCCCGATATAGACATCCCCCCATTCCACGTAGGCCAGTGTCAGGAAGGTATGGGGGTTCACCTGAAAACGGAGGTCGGCCATGACCATGCCCGCCAGGGTGGCCACCAGGATGGCGAAGATCGTCAACACGAACATCATGACCACCACCGCCAGGAAGCGGGGCGCCACAACGTATTCCACCGGATCGGTGTTGCTGACCTCCAGGGCCTCCACCTGATCGGTGACCACCATGGTGCCCAGTTCCGCGGCGATGCCGCTTCCAACCCGTGTGGCCACCATGAGGGCCGTGATGGTGGGACCGAACTCCATGATCATGACGTTGATGAAGGCGGCGCCCACCATGGAAAGGTCGGGCAGGACCTTCAGGGCCTGGATGCATCCCTGGTAGACGGTGATCAGTCCCAGGAACCCCAGGGTGACCGCGATGAACACCACGGACCTGAAGCCCACGTTGTACATCTGGGTGACCACCGTTCGCCAGGGTGGCGGGCGCAGGACAAGGGCCACCACGGTTTCCCCCAGCAGCCTCAGGAGGTTGCGGGGAAGGGCCATGAATCCGGTCGCCAGCGTCATCGTTCAAATCCAGATGGTGGTCACCAGGAAGTTCGCCACGAAGATCGAGATGGCGGCGGTCACCACCGAATCGTTGACCGCCCGCCCCACACCTTCAGCACCGCCCTTCACGTTGAGCCCGAAATAGCAACTGACCACGGAAATCGCGCCACCGAAGACAAAGGCCTTGACCAGTCCCATGGTCATTTCGTCCAGGAGGTGACTGTCCAGGACCGACTGCCAGAAGACCCTCTGGTCGATTCCGAGGATGGCCTGGCAGGCAATGGCGCCCCCGGTCAGGGCAAAAAGATCACCGATACATGTCAGGAGGACCAGCATCACGATCATGGACAGGAACCGTGGCACCACGAGATAGCGGACGGGGTCCATGCCCAGGACCCGCAGGGCGTTCACCTGGTCCGTGACCACCATGGCGCCCAGTTCGGCGGTGTTGTTGGCGCCCACCCGACCGGAAAACATCAGGCCGATGAGGATGGGGCCCACCTCGGACAACACGGCCGTTCCGGTGGCCCAGCCCACCAGGCCAGTGGCGCCGGTTTCCTGTACGGAGTTTCCGCTCTGGATGACCATGATGGCGCCCGTCAGCAGGGCGGTGGCCACCACCACGGCAACGGACTTCACGCCCACCTTGAAGAACTGTCGGACCGTTTCGTCATAGTCGAAGTCCGGCGGGAACATGGCCAGCAGGATGCGCGTCTGGAGCACGGTCAAGCCGCCGACCACCCGGCAGGCCTGCAGGATCACCTGACCGAAGGTCCCGAGGACGTCGAGAAGGACACGGGTCACGTCATGCCTCCACCGTGAGGAACGTGCGGATCCGGCGGTCTTCAGATTCCCGGCCGTCCTCGATGTTGCCTGAATAGATTCGCCGCCCCTGATCCATGACGTGGAACCGCCCGCAGATCCGGGTCATCCTGTCAACGTCGTGCGAGGCCAACACCACCGTGGAACCGGTCCGTTCCTGCAGCTCCCCGATGAGAACGAAGATCCGGGAAGAAAAAACGGGGTCCAGGCCGCCCGTGGGGTCGTCGAACACCATGAGGTCCGCGCCGCTGATGGCCGCCCTTGCCAGGGCCACCCGACGCTGCATTCCCCCGGACAGTTCCGGGAGCCTCAGGTGAGCCGTCTCGGGCAGTCCCACCTCGACCAGCGCCTCGTGGACGCGCTGGTCGATTTCATCGGTCGGCGGGGGATCGGGCGTCATGACCAGCGGAAAGGCCACGTTGTCGAACACGTTGAGGAAATCGAACAGGGCAAGGTTCTGGAACTGGACGCCGATTCGATCACGCAGGGCACGAAGGCCGTCCCTGTCACCGTAGTCGACGGTGGTGCCGAACAGGATGACCGACCCCGAATCGGGACGCAGGAGCGTGGACAGGGTCTTGAGGATGAGCGTCTTGCCCGAACCGCCGGGCCCCACCAGTCCGTGCACTCGACCGGGTTCGAGCCTCAGGTCACAGTCCTGCAGTACCGGCGTGCCGGAAAAAAGCTTGGAAACCCCTGCGATTTCTACTACGGGTTCCATTGCTACCAGGAACTGGACTGATGAATTGTATCGCTGTTTTGGTTTGACGGCTAAATCGGCTGAAGCACTAACCGTCGAATTCGTCGGGGGCGTCGCCGTCGGGCTCGTCGAGGGACTCGAAACCTTCCATCTCGTCGGGATCGACGCGGGATTCGTCCTTGAGGGCCGCCAGGGCGAACAGGGCCAGCGAGCGATCCACCAGGCCTTCCGACGTGATGACGATCTCCACGCCCTGCTGGGTGAGTGTGTCTCGCATTTTGTCGCCCAGGAAGGCGGCGATCACGACGCGACAATCGGCCAGCGCGTCGGCAACCAGGAGATGGCGGTCCCTGAGGGGCACGGTCCGCTTCCTTGTGGCGGGTTCCTGCGTACGGCTGCCGGCCGGGTTCCGGCGGGTTTCGCACTCCACGATCATTCCAAGACCCACGTCGGCTACCATGAAGGAATCGGCCCTGCCGAATCGCCGGGAAACCTTGACGCCGTCATCGGTGGGGACTGCTACTCTCAATGGGGGCTCCTTCATCGGACCGGTGGGATTGTTGATCGTCCACCGTCTACCGTCAACAATCTACCGTTTACCCAAATACCGTTGCCCCCTTGTCTGGGCATGATATGATGCCTTCGAACCAGCACAGGGTACGATAATGAAAGCGGTATTCATCGAAAGGATTGGACTCCCCGATGAGGCGCTGCGGACACGGGAATGCCCGGCGCCCGTGCCCCTCGAAGGACAGGTTCTCATCGACGTGCGCGCCTTTGGAGTCAACTTTGCCGACATCCTCGCCAGGACCGGAATGTACTTCGATGCGCCCAGGATGCCCTTCATTCCCGGATACGAGGTCTCGGGCTCGGTCATTGCCGTGGGCGATGGTTGCCATCGCATCAAGGAGGGCGATCGCGTGGCCGCTCTCACCGACTTCGGCGGCTATGCCGAACAGGCCGTGGCCCCCGAACAATCCGTGGTGTGCATTCCCGACGAAATGGATTTCGCCGACGCGGCGGCCATCCCCGTCAATGGCGTGACGGCCCAGCTGGCCCTGCGCGGCCTGACCACCGTCATTCCCGGGGATCGGGTGCTGATCCACGCCGCGGCCGGCGGTGTGGGACTCATGGCTGTCCAGATCGCACTGGACGCCGGGTGCGAGGTGTTCGGGACGGTCAGCTCGGAAAAAAAGGTCGAGTTCCTGCGCGAAATGGGTATGCAGCATCCCATGATCCACTCCCGGGTGGACGTGGAAACCGAGGTTCGCAGGTTGTCGGACGACCAGGGGCTGGACCTGGTGGTGGACTCCCTGGGCGGGGCGTCACTCGCCTCGGGGATCCGCATGCTGGCGCCCTCGGGTCGCCTGGTCAGCATCGGCATCGCGTCCATGACCCCCCGGAAGACCCGGAACCTTGTTTCAGCCGGCTTCGGCCTGTTGAAGACGCCCTTTTTCCATCCCTACTCCCTGTTGTCGGAGAGCCGGTCCTACATGGGCATCAACGTCAAGCGCATCGCCGAGAAAAGACCTCAGGTACTGGCCCGTTCCCTGGACGACATCTTCGACCTGGTGGGGCAGGGCCGGGTCCGGCCCCACCTCGATTCCGTCTACCCCATGGCGGAGTGCGCCAAGGCCCACGAGCGTCTGCACGGAAGGGGTTCCATCGGGAAGGTGGTGGTCACCGTGGGCTAGGCTCTGTCCATCAATCCCGAATCGGCTGCGCCGGGCCGCTCCACGCGCCGACGGCGTCGCCGACCGGAACGTGAACCTCGACGTAGGTTACAGCTACGCCTTCGGTCCACAACCCGGCCATCTCCTTCCCGGCATCACGGATCGCCTCCGGCTCGCTTCGACACGTATTGATGGACAGAGCCTAGAAGTCGTACGGGACCTCGATGACTTCCGGCTTCCGGGTGCGGAAGCGCTTGTCCACGTCGGCGATGACGTCCATCAACGAATCCTCGAAACGCATGATGTCCGCCACGTCGGCTTCGGCCCATCGGTTGGTGGTGTGGTTGTAGAAGAAGTGGCCGCCGTTGCACTCCTGCTCCAGTTTGCCCGGGTCGTCCACGATGGCGCAGGACTCGTGGTCATCCTTGCAGTCCGGGTCGATGCACTTGTTCACATCCTTGGTGCAGCCGCAATACCGGACGCCGGTGTCCCGATTCACGTAACAGCACTGACCCTCGGGGGCCAGGAGGATGAACCGGGGGATGATGCCCTGGGCGGCCAGCATGTTGAACAGGCTTCCCGTCAGGACCATCACGTCGGCGCCCATGCCGTGACCGGGCAGGAAAATCATCAGGGGGTAACGCAGGTCGGCGTTCTCCGGGGCGTTGTAGCCCGGGGGCAGGCTGATGGAATAGCGCACCCGGCCGTTCAGAGACTGGGACCAGGTGCTGGTGTGGACGGCTTCACCCTGGTTGTCCCCGTCCGCCACCACGATGGGATCGGGCAGCCGATAGGCCGCCATGGAAAAGAACACCAGAACGCGGTTGGCCATCTGGCAGGCCAGTCCCACGTGTTTTCCGTCGCCCTGGATGATGTCCGTGTCCGAGGCGTCGGGATTGCCGTAACGCACCAGCACGTTCCGACCCATTCCCGTGGCGGAGAAGTCGATGTCACCCATGTAGGTCAACAGGTCGTCGCAGGTGGCATCGGGATAAAGGGCGTTGTCGGTGTCGCTGAAATCGTCGTACTCGCGCACCTCCAGTCCCCTCAGCTTGAGGGCGTTGGACAGGTTCATTGTCAGGGGAAGGGCATGCAGCGAATCCCGGATCCCGCCGTCGAAATACCAGTGGATCCGACGGACGTCGGCCAGCGGCGCCGTGTTGAAGAAGGTGCGGGCGTCGGCCTCGATCATGGTGTCGATCCGGGGATTGCGGTCGAACTTCTGGTTGTCTTCCCCGTAGTCCTTGTACCCGGTG
>JADHTP010000124.1 GCA_016784945.1 Deltaproteobacteria bacterium
CCCAACCTGTCCGCCATGGGTCTGGGGAACCTGACCGATCTGAAGGGCGTTCCTCCCGTGGCCCACCCGGACGCCCATTTCGGGCGCATGGCCGAGGCGTCCCAGGGCAAGGACACCACCACGGGGCATTGGGAAATGGCCGGTGTGGTCCTGGACGAGGCCTTTACCGTCTTTCCCGACGGATTTCCGCCGGCCATCCTGGATCCGTTCCGCCGGGAAACGGGCTTCGGCATCCTGGGCAACGAAGTGGCCAGCGGGACCGAGATCATCGAGAGGCTGGGAGCGGAGCACCAGCGCACCGGAAAGCTCATCGTGTACACGTCCGCCGATTCGGTCTTCCAGGTGGCCGCCCACGAGGAAACGGTCCCCCCGGCGGACCTCTACAGGGCCTGCGAGACGGCCCGCAGGCTGCTGGATCCCCATCGGGTGGGGCGGGTCATCGCGCGGCCGTTCGTGGGGGATCCGGGGGGCTACAAAAGGACCTACAATCGCCGCGACTTTTCCATGGTCCCGCCGCAGGACACGGTTCTGGACCTGCTGCATGCCGGGGGCGTGGAGGTGGTGGGCGTGGGCAAGATCCATGACATCTTCGCGGGCCGGGGCCTCACCCGCGACGTGCACACCGAGGGAAACACCGACGGCTTGAAAAGGACCGAAGACGCCCTGCGGGGACTGGAGTCGGGCCTGGTGTTCACCAACCTGGTGGACTTCGACATGTCCTACGGGCACCGTCGGAACCCCGAGGGATACGCCCGTGCCCTGGAAGAGGTGGACGCCTTCCTGCCCCGGTTGCTGGAGGCCGCAGGCCCTGATGGACTGCTGCTGATCATGGCCGACCACGGGTGCGATCCCACGGCAGACTGGTCCACGGATCACACGCGGGAGTACGTCCCGTTGATCGCCTGGCACCCGGGTATCGGGCCGGGTGGTGGCCGTGACCTGGGCACCCGCTCCACCTTCGCGGACGCGGGCCAGACCATCGCCGCCAACTTCGGCGTCGGCCCCCTGGCCCACGGCGCGGTCCTTCCCTTGTGACTAGGGAATCACGACTTCTTCGGTAAACAGGACCTTGTCCTTTTCCTCGTTGTAGAGCGAGAAGGCGTAGGTGCCGCTCTTGATGCCCTCGAGGGTGGCTGACAGGTCGAAGTCGCACATGCAGAAGCAGGGCGCCGCGGGCTGGATGATGGTCTCCTTCACCACCAGTTCACCCATTTTGGGCGTGAAGCAGATCTCGAACTCGTGGCAGCAGTTCAGGTTGACACCCGCGTGAACGATGGACAGGTCGTGGCCGTTTACGCCCAGTTTCAGAACGCCGTCGGGCTTGTCACCGGGATTGCTCCCGGCGCACTCGCTCTGGTCCGTGGGAACGCATTTTTCTTCGTCGGGACAGTCCACCTCGCAGTTGCACTTGTGCTCGAAGGGGCCGCACACCTTGTCCCCGCAGGGCACGCAGATGTAGCAGGGGCATTTCTTGCAGATGCAGCCACCGTCGCCGATGTCGCAATCCGGCACCGGTGTCAGCCCGTCACAGCATTTTCCGTCGGTGACAGTGTCCATGAACAGGCCGCCCAGGCCCAGGCAGGGTGTGTCGCAGATCCAGTTGCACTGGCCGCCCAGGCACTCCCAATGGCCATCGCAGTCGTCATGGGGCAGGGACAGTGCTTCACAGTCCTCGGGTTTGACGCACTGGATGCAGTGGATCGTGACCAGCGCCTTGCCGTCCACGGGCCAGTCCTCGATGGTCCCTTCCTTGCACCCGTTGGGACAGGTGTAGGAGCACCAGAAGTCCGTGATGTCTTCCATGCCGTTGCAGAACCAGTGGTGATGCCATTGGGCCTGCAGTTCACCGGCCTTGCACTCGGCCATGAAACCGCACTGGAACTGGCTGACCTCGGCGCAGTTCGTGGGGAAATCGGGTGGATCGCAGGGTTCGGCACAATCCTCTGGACAGTTGCAGACGTTTTCACCGGGCCCGCAGTCGCCGTTGCCGCATTTCGCGCAGATGGCCGCCCCGTCGCAGGACAGGCAGAAACCGTATTCGTCCGGGGCATCGCAGGGAATCTTCTTCAGGCCATCACAGCACTCGGGGGCGTTCGGGATGACCGCAACAGATCCCCCTTCCGGGACGCATTCCTGGACTTCCGTGGACTGGCCATCGTCAGGCGTACAGGTGTCCTTGGGATCGAGGTCCAGGGAGACGTCACCCGGATCACCCGGCTGGTCGGGGATGGGGGGATTGTCCTTGACCACGGGCGTATCCTTTTCCACGGGCAGGTCCTGGGCCGCGGGGATGTCCGTGGGGGTGGGATTGTCGTAAAAAGCCACGTCGTCCTGCGGTGCGCCCGTGTCGATCACGTCGAGGTTGTCGCCATCGTCGGCGCCGCAACCGGTGGTGACCGCAGGCAGCCAGAACGCGCCGGCCAGGATGCAGATCATCGGCCCGCCGGGTTTCATGACACACCTCATCCTGATTCTACGTGCATCTTAACGAATTGCCCGTACCGACTCAAATGATGACCCTGACGATCAACGATCAACGATCAACGGCCCACGGTAGACGGTAGACGCAGGACCTTGGTATCGTGAGTCCGTCCCGCATGGATGCTCGATGTGAAGCGGACCCTCCCCTGGAAAACCCTGGCACCGGCCGTTCCCCTGGCGCTGCTGGTCCTGTCCCACCAGACCTTCGGGTGGGTGTCCATCCTGTCCCTGGGGCTGGCCACGCTGGTCCTGGTCGGTCTGATCCTGTTCCGCCTGATCACGGGGATCGGGAGCGGCCGGTGGACGGAGACCGGGGCCAATCGGGCCCTCCTGTCCTCCATCATCGCCCTGACGATCCTGGCCCTGTTGATGGCCTCCGTGGTGGTCCGGGGGGATTTCTATCGAAGGCATTCCCACCGCGAGGAAAACGTGGCCTTTCATCCCGAACTGGGCCATGCCCCCGTGGCGGACCCGGCTCTTCGGGAAGCGGGACTGGACCTTGCCGCGACCGTGGGTCAGCACCTCGATGTCCTGGACCCCGGACGGACTCAGGTGGTGGTCGTGGGCGACTCGGTCCTGTACGGCTGGGGTGTGGTCAAGGCCGCAAACAGTGTTTCACTTCTCGACGAACGGCTTCCCGGGCACCAGGTGGTGAACTATTCCGTGTCCGGTTATTCCATCGACCAGTACTACCTCTACCTGCGCAAGCACCTGCCCCGCGCGAAGGCCGATGCCCTGGTGGTGGGGATCTACGCCGGCAATGATTACGAGTCCGTGGGGATGAGTCACTGGAGCGGCCATTCAACACCGGTTTTCGAACTCCGTGACGGCCGTTTGTCCCTGTTCCGCCCCCACACGCCGGGATTCAACTGCATCGACGTTTTGTCCGGAAGCCTGCTGTTCAAGCCCCTGTGGCTGTTCCCCCGCTTTGCCATGGGGCTGGAGGAACTGGTGTGCAACGTTCGCACCCTGTCCGAGCCCGAGCACGGCCAGGTGGTCACGCTGCTTCTGTCGGCCATCGCGGATCTGGCCAGGGCACAGTCGGCCCGCCTCCTGTACGTCCTGCTGCCGGACCGCAACGATTTCGACCGGCAGGGCTGGTACTACCGCGAAAAGTCGAAGTACGATGCCCTGGCCCGGCTGCTGAAGGGCGGCGGGTACGACGTGCTCTGGTTCCGCGATTCCATCGAGGTGTCGGGCGTGGATCCGCTTTCCCTTTACCTCCCGGACGATGCCGCCCACTTCAACGCCGCAGGCCACCGGATGCTGGCCGACGAATTGCATAGGGAGTTGGGGGAGCGGTACGGGATACGGTGAGCGTAGATCGTTTGATCGTCAATCGTTGATCGAAGGGAATGGAACGGCCCGAGATTGGCGCCTGTAGGGGACGGTCTCCAGACCGTCCCATGTGCCCCTGCAAGAGATCGTCATCTTCCGACGTGTGCAGTATTACTCGATTTCCTTGAGGCGCTTCTTTGCCCAGCGGCGGGCGTCCCCCGTTTCCCATTCCAGGTGTTTCGAAACGTCGCTGCGGGCCACCTTGCGGAAATAGGCGATGGCCATGGCCTCGTTGTCCAGCTTGTAGTAGGCCTCGGCCACCTCCAGGAGCACGTCCGGGTCCCGCGGCGCCAGGCGCTCCGCTTTTTTCACGTATACCAGCGCCTTGTCGTCGTCCCCCCAGGACACCAGGGACGGCAGTTCCCGGTACAGCATGCCGAGGAACAGGTATCCCTCGAATCGGTTGGGGTCCCTGGCGATGAGCCGTTCCAGTTGGGCCTTCAGCGGCTTCACGGCCTTCAGGGCGCTGACGATGCTCAAGGTGGCCCCCGCCTTCATGCGGTTCATGAGTTCCCAGTACCGGGCGGTGTAGTCGTCCTTCCGGATCTTCAAGGCCCGGCGGGAACAGTCGATCCCGGCCCTGGCCGCACCGGCACACCCCTTTTTGTCGTCATTCTGCACGCGACGGTGGGCGTAGTAAAAGGAGGTTCTCGTGCACCAGATCTGCAGGTCGTAGTCACCCGGATAACGCGCTGCCAGATCCTTGAACCCCCGGAAGGCCTCGGCGTGCCTGGCCGGGTCGGCCCGTTCCACATAGACGGTCATGACGGCCGACAGGGCCGCGTCCCTTTCACCGGATTGACTGGCATGGGCGGATTGGGGAAGGCAGGCTGCGACGAGCACCGCCAGCACTACACGCGGGGTTGTCAAGGTCAGCGCCGTTTCAACTGACGGGTTTTCTTGCGGGCGGCCACATGGGCGATGGTGACCGACTTGCCGGCCCATTCCCTCAGGCGTTCCGGCTCCTCCATCACGTCCGCCGGGACTTCGAAATAGGGCATGGTCTTGAACTGCGCGCAGCCCTCTTCTTCGAAGTCGGCCTGGTTGGCTTCATCGACCTTGAGGCAGAGTCCCGTATCCGAGGCTACCAGGGCGAACATGACGCCGCCCTGGAAGATGCCGTAGCCTCCGAACATGGACCGCTTGGTCACTTCGCCGAGGGGTTCTAGCATCTCCATAACGTGATCCAGGTAATCCTGTTCAACGGGCATGACCAAAACCTCCGATAAGGTAGGGTAATAGAGTGATGCAAGTCTTACAACCACTGCGCTTGGAAACTGGTCGGTTCCCCCTTGCCCCCGTGACCGGGGCGGGGATATTCTTTCAATCGGGAGAACGGAGGTGACGTCATGTTCATCGGGGTGCCCAGGGAGCCGGACCCGCACGAACACAGGGTGGGCCTGAACCCGAGCGCCGTGGCCCGGCTGGTGGAGCAGGGACACACGGTATACGTGGAGACCGGCGCCGGCGAAGCCGCCCACTTTTCGGACACCGACTACGAGAAGGCCGGGGCTGGTATCGTGTTCAGCCACGAGGAGGCCTTCCAGCGGGCCGACTTCGTGTGCCGGATCGGTCGGATCAGGACTGCCGAACTGGACCTCCTGCGCAAGGGACAGGTGCTCTGCGCCTTTCATCACCTGGCCGTGGCCTCGCGGGAACGGGTTCAGAAGCTGATGGATCTCGAGGTCACCCTCCTGGGATACGAAGTCATCCGGGATGCCGCCGGTGAATTGCCCGTGCTCATCCCCTTCAGCGAGATGGCAGGCCAGATGGCCGTGCACATCGGGGCCCAGTACCTGCGTACCGACGCCGGGGGCCGGGGAATCCTGCTGGGGAACGTGGCAGGGGTCCCGCCACCCACGGTCCTGGTCGTCGGCGCCGGCACCCTGGGTCGTACCGCCTGCAGGATGGCCCTGGCCACCGGGGCCCACGTCATCGTGCTCGATCAGGAAATGGCCAAGCTCCGCCAGGTCAACCGGGAGAACCGGGGTCGGGCGGTCACGGCCCTGGCGGCCCTGACGAGCCTCGAACAATACACGGCCATCGCGGACCTGGTCATCGGCGCCGTGCTCGTGCCGGGGGCTCGTTCGCCCTTCCTGGTGTCGGAGAAGATGGTCAAGTCCATGAAGAAGGGCAGTGTGATCGTGGATCTGTCCATCGATCAGGGCGGCTGCGTCGAAACCAGCCGGCCCACCACCCTCGACCGGCCAACCTACTCCGTCCATGACGTGGTGCACTACTGCGTTCCCAACGTGACCACGAGCATTCCCAGGACGGCCACCAGGGCCCTGATCAATGCGGCGCTGCCCTACCTTCTGGCTCACGGCGACAAGGGCCTGCGCCAGGCCATGGGGGACGAACCGGGACTGGCCCATGGGGTCTACCTTTACCGAGGGAAGCTGTTGCACCGTTCTCTGGGAGACGGCCTGGGCCTGCCCGTGACTCCACTGGCCCAAATCCTTCAAGAGGCTTGAAACAATGTGGCTTGAGGACTACCAGAAAAAGCTGGTCAGCGCCGACGAGGCGGTTCAGGTGGTCCAGAGCGGGGACCGGGTCTACTATGGAGGCAACGCCGCCATACCCAAGGCACTGGTCAACGCCCTGGCCCGCCGCCGTGACGAACTGCACCACGTCCAGCTGAACCACGTTCTGCTGCTGGGTGACGATCCCCTTTCGGGGGAGGGCATGGAGGGGCATTTCCGCCACAATTCGCTGTTCGTGGGCCCCGCCGACCGGGGCGCCGTGAACGACGGCCGTGCGGACTACATGCCTATCTTCCTGCACCAGATATCCCGGCTTTTCACCACGGGCATCCTGCCCCTGGACGTGGCCATGGTCATGGTGTCCCCGCCAGACGAGCACGGATTCATGAGCCTGGGCGTGGAGACCCTGGCGTCCATGGCCGCCTGCAAGTCAGCCGGGAAAGTGGTGGTGCAGGTCAACGACCAGATGCCCCGGGTGTTGGGTGACTCCTTCCTCCACGTGAGCCGGGTGGGCGCCATCGTGGAGCACACCGAGCGGCTGCCGAACCTCGAAACCCGGCCGCCCAGCCAACTGGAAGAAGCCATCGGCCACCAGGTGTTCGGCCTAATCGAACCCGGGGCCACCATCCAGATGGGCATCGGGGGCATTCCGGACGCGGTCTACGCGGCCATGGACGGCGACATGGACCTGGGCATCCACACGGAGATGATTTCCGACGGGGCCATGCAGGCGATCGATCGGGGAGTGGTGACGGGTAACCGCAAGACCATTCACCAGGGCAAGGTGATCATCACTTTCGCCCTGGGCAGCGACACCCTGTACGAGTACCTGGACAACAATCCCCTCATAGAGGCCCATCCCGCCGAGTACGTCAACGACCCCTTCGTGGTGAGCCAGAACGACAACATGACCGCCATCAACTCGGCCATCGAGGTGGACCTCACGGGACAGGTGTGCTCGGACTCCATCGGGACGCGGATCTTTTCGGGCTTCGGTGGCCAGGTGGACTTCATCCGGGGCGCAGCCCGGTCCAAGGGCGGTAAGCCCATCATTGCACTGCCGTCCACTGCCAAGGAAGGCAAGATGTCGCGTATCGTACCTACCCTGAAGGTCGGTGCGGGCGTGGTCACCAGCCGGGCCGACGTGCACTACGTGGTCACGGAAAACGGCACGGCCAACCTGTTCGGAAAGAACTTGCGCGAGCGCGCGGAGGCCCTGATCGAAATCGCCCACCCCGACTTCCAGGACGACCTGATCCACGCGGCCCGGGAAAGGCGCCTTCTTCCCTAGTCAGGAGCCCGGAACGGACAACGCCACGGGCCTTCTTTGATCGGATTGCTGCACCGTCTTGTTCCACCCCGGGTTTTCTGGCAACATCGCCATGATCATTGATGACAGTTCCAGCCTGTCTGGACGGCCACCGAAAAAGGACCGTGAAATCAAAGGGGGGAGGACGTTGATCCGCACATCCTCACGATTGCCGTGCATCGGGATGGTCTTGTCTCTGTGTCTCGGGGCCTTGCCACTGTATGCGCAGGACCCGCCGTCGCAACCGCCTGATCCACCCACGGCAGCCGAACCCGCACCCGAAGAGGGCGACAACACGGCACCCGCGGAGGTGGAGAGGGATCCCTTCGGTCACGACGACTTCGTCGAGGGGGAACTGGCCAACATCGGCGGACTGGGCCTGGTGCCCTGGAAGAACCGGTTCGGCGTCATCATCGGACTGGAGCGTCTGGGCCTGATCTACTATGTGGGCATCAAGCCCCAGGTGAACTACTCCACCATGCTGTGGGATCGGCCCTTTTCCGCGACCTTCGCCATCCCGTTCCGGCTGCAGTTGCTCGATTCCCGCTCCGATCGTCGCTGGGCCAACGCGGGCAGGCCCAGGGGCAAGGACTGGGACGAAGTCAGCGAGTATTTCCAGGTGATCCGGAACATCACATGGGGCGGCAAGGAAAAACACTTCTACCTGGACATCAACCAGTTCCGTCCCACCACCATCGGTCACGGCGCCATCATCAAGCGGTACAACCAGAACCTGAACTTCAACACGCGGCGGGTGTCCTTCGAGTTCGACGCGTTCAGCGACTATGGGGGCGGCGAAATCTACATGAACGACATCACCAACCCCAATCTCCTGGGCGCGCTGGTGTTCGTGAAGCCCCTGTCGACCATCGATCTCAACAACTACATGCTGCGGTCCTTCTCCCTCGGCTTCACCATCGCCGGTGACGTGGACGCCCCGCTCAGGAACCACCTGGACTTCATGGACGTGGATGGCGACGGCAGGCGTT
>JADHTP010000125.1 GCA_016784945.1 Deltaproteobacteria bacterium
TGGACCAGGACCTGGCTGATCACGGCGGGCCAGACCTCCGGGTCCCCAACAGGCCGGGTGGCTACCTCGATTCCGTCCCGGGGCTCACAGCCGCCCTTACCCACATCGAACATGGCCTGCCATACCACCTGGATGCCCATCTGCAACAGGTCGGTCATGGTGCGGTCCAGGGTGTCGTATCCGTAGTTGCACAGGGGATCGGTGGTGGCCGAAACGGCGGGGTCAGGGCACACGGCGTCCAGGGTGATGGCGCAACCCGAACCCCGCGGCACCCGGGCCATGTCCACGCCGTGCTGCTGGTAGCCTTTGGCCCAGTTGTCCTCCGTGATGGAGGTCATTGGCACGTCTCCATCGAGCCCTCCGAAGGACCTCACCGGTCCGAGAGGTGTATCGAGGTCCACATCGAAGGTCCGGGTGGAGCCCGCGTTGGAGCCCGGGGACAGGGCGCCGCCGCCACCCAGGTCGCAACCCATGGGCAGCAATATCAGGACCAGCAAGGCAACTCTGGACAACATGATCAGAATCGGTCCTCTCCGGGAGAAACCAATAGTCGGAAGTCGGCACCAATTAGTCAATAGAGAGGGAACGATCAACGATTGACGATCCACGATCAACGATCAACGATCAACGCGCGACACGCGGGGAGTGCCCAAATGTACGACACGGTTTTCAAGGCGGCCACCACGGTGGTTGAAGGTCGGGTGGTGGTTCGGGACGTAGGCGTCCGCCGTGGCGTCATCGAAAAGATCGGCGCCATCACGGACGCGGCCGCCGCGCTGGAAGTGCCCTGCGAGGGACGCCTCCTGATGCCGGGCGCCATCGACCTGCATGCCCATCTCCGCGAACCGGGCGGCACCCGGAAGGAAGACATCGCATCGGGGACCGCCGCCGCCGTGTCCGCGGGAATCACGACCCTGCTGGAGATGCCGAACACCAACCCGCCCACCATCACACGGGCCGCCCTGGCGGAAAAGGTGGCCATCGCGAAACGAACGGGGCACTGCAACATCCGTTTCTTCATGGCCCTGACGGCAAGAAACCTGGACGAACTGGAACAGGCCATGGACGACCCGGGGTTCGCCGGGATCAAGGTCTACCTGGGTTCCACCACGGGCAGCATCCTTTTGACCGAGTTCGATCCGCTCACCCGGGCCCTGGACCGGATACCCGCCCTGTTCGCCTTTCACGCGGAACTGGAGTCGGTGCTGCTGGACCACCGCGATCGCGTCCCCGATCCCCAGGCAGGGGACCACCACCGGTTGCGCCCCCCCGAGGCCGTGGTGGAGGGCACCCGCCTGGTCCTGGGCCACGCCGCCACCCGCGGTCGCCGACTCCACATCTGCCACCTGTCGGCGGCGGGAGAACTGGCCCGCCTGGCCGACGCCACTACGGGTTCCCGGGTGACCTGTGAGGTCACTCCGCACCACCTCTGGTTCACCCACAAGGACACGGCCGTCAAGGGAAACCGCCTCAAGGTGAATCCGCCGGTGCAGGGTCCCGAGGACCGAAAAGCCCTGCGCGAGGCCCTGAAGAACGGGCTGATCCAGGCCGTTGCCACGGACCACGCGCCCCATACCGTACAGGAAAAGGACCGCCCCTATGCCAAGGCGCCGTCCGGGGTGCCGGGTTTGGACGTCATGGCCCCCTGCGTGCTTCGGCTGGTCCAATCCGGGGAAATCCCCTTGCCCCGCGCCTTCCAGGTTCTGTGCGAAAATCCCGCCAGCATCGCGGGCCTGTCCACCAAGGGTCGCGTGGAGGAAGGACGGGACGCGGACCTGGCCCTGTGGGACCTGGACGCCACCTGGACGGTCCAGGGAAAGGACCTCGGGTCACGGTGCGGATGGAGCCCCTTCGAGGGTGAAACCCTGGCCGCACGTCCATTGGGTGTGTGGGTTGGCGGGGAACGTCGGGTGTGAGGAGACGTTGATCGTTGATCGTTGTTCGCTAATCGTTGATCGTGGGCTGTAAGCAAGGGCGGCTAGGGGCCCTGTTCTTCCTTGAGGTCGGCGATGAGGCGCTGCAGGTTGTTGTAGACCATCTTCGCCGGCTCCACCAGTTCCGAGCCCTGGGCGGAACCCTCGACGATAAACTTCTTCAGATAGAAGGATGCCTGGCGGTAACGGGCGAGACGGATCAGCGCGTTGGCAAGATTGAAGGCGCAGGTCGTGTTGGTCGGGTCGTGCTCCAGAGACTTGCCGAACTCGTCCACCGCGGCCTTGTCGTTGCCCATCCCCATGAGAACCAGCGCCAGGTTGTGGTGTGATTCGGCATCGTTGGGGTTCAGGCGGATGGCCTCGCGGAAAACGGCCATGGCTTCGGTTTCGGCCCCGTTTTCAAGGTAGGCCACACCCATGGCATTGAAGGCCCTGGCATAACCGGGATCGGCCTTGACGGCCTTGCGGTACATGTCGTCGGCGGGCACCAGCTTGCCTTTCCCGGCCAGGCCGACGCCGCTCCAGTACAGGGCGCCCGCATGGCCACCGTCCCCTTCGATGACATCCTGGAAGTGCTTGAGCGCCGTGTCCACCTCGCCCTTCATCATGGCCAGCCGCGCCAACTGGAAGGTCACCTCCAGGTCGCGGGGATTGAGGTTCGCCGCCTCGTTCAGCTCCCTTCCGGCACCGTCGAGGTCGTTGAAGTCATGCAGCATGATGATGCCCAGGTGGTAGTGGGCCAGTCCGTTCTTCGGATACAGGGCGATGGACCTTTCGAAAAGGGCCGCTGCCTGGTTGACGTCCCCGTTCTCGAAGGCCTTCACACCCCGGTTTGACAGGGCGATGGACTCGGTCTGGGCCTTGGTGCAGGCTACCGACGCCAGCAGAACCAGGGTCGCCAGGAGGGTTCGCATGGTCGCCGAGGTCATTTCGTCACCCTGAAGATGAAGGGATAGGTCACCTTGACCGTGCCGCCGCCGCGTGGTGACGGGAAGCGCCAGGTCGCGATCCGACTGGCGATGCATTTCTCCACCGCCGGGCTTTTCAGCGAGGAACTGGCAACCTTGACGCCGATGACCTTGCCAGTGGGAGTGATGACCCATTTGTAGACCACCTGGCCGGCTACGTTGGGGTTCCTCTGTACCTCCTGCTGGTAGCACCAGCGGATCTGGTTCATCTTGCTCTGGATATAGCGACGCACGGTGGCCTTGTCCAGCTCGCCGGTCACGGAATAGGGCGCCGAGTAGACCACCGGCCGCCCCCCGCCCTTCTTGAACCTCAGTTTCGCCGGAAGGCCTTCGCCGCCCTTTTCCAGCCCATCGATACCCTTCAGGTCCGCGGGTCCGAACTCGCTGCCCCCGAACATGCCCGGCGTCCCCTGGAAACCGCCTGTTCCGCCGCCCAGGGTGCCCCCGAAGGCGTCGAGCCCCGAAACCATACTCCCCGATCCAGTGCTCCCGATCACCCGAGGCCCCATGCCGGCCATGTTGGGATCCCCGCCGGCGCCGAGCACCTGGCTCAACAGGTCGTCCTGCTGATTCAACACGCGGGTCAGTGCCCGGTCCGCGATTTCCTGGTTCTTCTTCTTCAGTTCTTCGGGCGTGAGCTTCGACTTCAGGTCGTCGAGCTTCTTGATCTTCATCTTGGACTTGTCCGCCGAGGTCCTGTCCTCGGTTTCGAACTTTTCGTCCTTTTTCTTGCGGCGTTCTTCTTCCCGGGCGCGCCGTTCCTGCTCCAACTGGGCCAGCTTTTCGAGTTCCGCCACCTGGATCATCTTGAAGGCCTGGCTCCGCCTTTCATAGGGGTCGCGGATGGCGCGCAGCTGCTCTTCCGGGATCAGGGTGATCATGATGAGGAACAGCAGGTGCAGGATGACCGACACCGCCGAATAGACATGGTCCTGCACGTTGAGCCGCTTGGCCAGGGGCACGTGCACCGGCTGGGGCAGGTTCTCCAGACCCACCATGAGGGTGAAGGGCCCGTAGTTGAGACGGGCCTTGGTGCCCGCCTCCATCCGCAGTTGGGTTTTGTTCACCAGCTTGCCGCGACGCTCCAGGTCCCCGACCTTGATGACCTTGCCGCCCACCAGGCAGTCGCCTTCCACGCCGGGACTGGACAGGTCCAGCAGAAAGCCGCTGCCCTCGGGAACGGCCAGGTTCATCTGCTCCTGGCCGATGTATTCCGAGGGAATGAAAATGAGGCTGCCGACCTTATCCCCGGCCGTTACAGTGGTCCCCTTCTGGAAATGCTTGACCGTAACCACTTCTTCGTTCCAGAGGACCGCGATTTCCAGGGCCATCTTCTGGGTCAGGGGTGCGTCGTCGTGAATGGCGGAGGGAGAATAGAAGGCCTCGGTGGCGGTCTTTTCTTCGGCCGCGCCTTCCAGGGTGATTTCCAGGCGCATTTCGCCCAGCAACAGTTCGTCACCGGACCGCATGACCGCCTGGGTGGTCTTCTGCCCGTTGAGCAGGGTGCCGTTGGTGCTTTCAAGGTCGGTGATGCGCACGTCCCCTGAATCCAGCACTTCGATGACGGCATGCTGCCTGGACACGTTTTCGTCGTCGAGGCGAAGGTGCGCCTGCCCGGCCTTGCCGATGCGGATGGTCTTCTGGTTGAAGACCTCTTCCCGTATCAGCTTGTCGCCTTCATGAACGGCGATCCGAATCGTGGGGACCTGATTGTCCATGTGTGCCCTCTCGGAATCAGAGATCTTCCGCAGACTTCAGAATTTCATCCACAAAATCGGTCCGTACCTGGATGAGACTGGATTTCTTGCGCCTGACAAGGGCTTCGGCCACACTCTGGTCCGGCCGCAGGAACTGGGCCTCCACCACGTCCCCTTCGAAATCCATCTCTTGCGTGGATCGTTTGGGCTGGTCCTGGGCCACGGCCTCAGGCACCCCGAAAACCACCACCCCAATTACAACCAACGTGATACGTAGCAACCTGAGCATGAGCCACCTCATCGCCGCCGATTCTAAACCCGCCTACCCCGAATGACAAACGAGACGGCGGTTTCATTCTCCCAGGCCGACAATCCCCGTGCGGCCTTTATTGCGCCTCTTTCCCGGCCTCCTCGGGCTCCGGTTCGGGCGCGGGCTCCGGTTCGGGCGCGGGCTCCGGAGCGGCCGCTTCCTCCGCCATGGCCTCGATGATCATCTCCAGACCTTCGATGCGGGTCAGGGCCTGTTTCCTCTTCGGATGGACCTGCGCCATGTTGACGAACTGCCGGCATTCACCCAGGGCCCTGTCATAGTCGCTCAGTGTCTCCTGGTACAGCAGACACATGTTGTAGTACACCTCCGCGTTACCCGGGTCCCGGGTGGCGATGCCCTGCAGGATCCTGAGCGCCTCGTCCCCGTTGCCCTGCCCCCGCAGTGCCACGGCCAGTCCCATCTTGGCCGCCGTGCTGGCCGGTTCCAGCTCCACGGCCTTGCGGTACTGGGGCACCGCCGTCGCATAGTCCTTGTAGGACACCGTCACGGCGCCAAGGTCCATGCGGGCGTCGAACAGCCCGGGGTCGTCGTTGACGGCCTTTTCGAACAGTTTTACCGCGTTGCGAACCTCACCCCGCTTGATGAAGATCAGGCCAAGGAGATTCTGGATGGGCGCGTCGTTCTTGTCCAGGCCCAGTGCGTTCCGGCCCACCAGCATGCCCACGTCAAGCAGGTTCATTTCGTAATAGGTCGCCGCCAGGTTCAGATAGGCGTCCATGCTGTCGGGGTCGGAAACCAGGGCCTGCCGGGCCAGGTTCACCGCCTCGGTGTAGTTCCGGGCCTTGATGGCCTTGGCCGCCTCGAAGTTGTTGGCGCCGGAGTTGGCAGGGTCGATCCGCAGCGCCTTTTCGAACTGCGTCGCGGCCTGTCCGGGCTTCCCTTCGGCCAGAGCGATGACCCCGAGACGGGCCACGGCGTCGGACAGACCGGCGTCAACCGAGAGAGCCTTGTCATACCACTTCCGTGCCCCGGCCAGGTCGCCTTCCACTTCCAGCACGGCACCCATGTTGTAGGCCGCGGCCCCGGTGTTCTCACTCTGGGCGGCGTTCTTCACGCGGCTCTTCACACCGGCGTCGGTCCACTTGGGCGCGTCCTCCCCCTCCTTCACAGGGAGCAAACGGGGCTTGCCCTTGTTCAGCGTGTAGAAACCGGGGGCCGGCCGGATGTCCGGCAGGGTCTTGAAACCCGGATCCAGCTTCATGAGGGCCACTTCCGCCTGTTCGGAGAAGGTGTTGTACCACTTCAACTGCTGCGCCATGGTCACGCAGCGCTTGAACTCGGTCTTCGCCTTTTCCCAGATGGGCTGAGCCTTCTGACCCAGGCCTTCCTGGAACATGGCCTTCTGCTCGGGATTGAGCTTCCGGGGGATGGGGGCGTTTTCGATGGATTCGGCCAGATCCTGGAACCCGAAGCCCTTGCGTGACAGTGCCGCTATGGTCCAGTGGGGCTCACCGAAGGCCTCCACGCTCTGGAACACGTCCATGGCCGACTTGATCAGTTCCAGCTTCTTCGAGATGGCCTTGGTCAGCACCTTTTCCGGCAGTTTCAGCTTGACGGCGCGGACCTGGGCCAGGACGGCCTCGCCCTGCATGAACCGGGCTTCGGCCACGGCGGAAAAACCGGGAGAAGTAAGTTTGCCTCGCTCCTCTTCCGTCAGTTCGTCGTAGGCATCGACGGTCTCGGCATACCAGGCCAACGTATTCCTGCGGTCCTTCCTCGCCTTGTACATGTGGGCGACCTTGAGGTGCGCCTTGAGGTACAGGTCAAGGCCGGCGCCTTTTCCGAACTTCTTGATGAATCCCTGGAAATACTTCAGTGCGTCCCGGTACTTGCCCTGCTTCTCGCGGGCCACGCCGATCTCGAAGGACACGCTGGCGGTATGCTCGGAGTCCTTGAACAGTTTCAGGTACTTCGACAGGTTCTTGATGGCCGCGTTGTATTCGCCCAGGCCGCTCCGAAACACGGTGGCGTAGCGCAGGGCCTCTTCGGTCAGTTCATGCTTGGGCAACATCTTTACAAAGATTTCATAGAAGCGGGCGGCCTCCGAATACACGGCGAGGCGCCGGTAGATCTCACCCACGTTGTACAGGGCCCGCGGGGCCAGTGGGGACTTGGGCATGTCGTTGAAGAGCTGTGTGTTGGCCTCCAGGGACCTCTCCACCAGGCGCGCCTTGAAGAAGTTGTTGGCCGCGTTGATCAGGGAGCGGTCCTTCAGGGGCGTGTCGGGGAAGGCCATCACGTACTGCAGGAAGCACTCGCCCGCGGTGCGGTGCTTTTTCTGCTGCTCGAATTCGTAGCACTTGTTGAAGTCCGCCTGCTCACGGATCCGGGTCACTATGATCGGCACGTCCCCCTGCATCAACTTGGGGCTTCGAGCAATGCTTTCGGCTGCGGCATTGAGGCCATTGATGTCACGGAGCAGGTGCAGGGACGACAGCAGGAGGCGGGCTGCATCGGGGGCGTTTTCGTGGTCGGGGTGTCCGTCGATGATGCCGCGGAACTTGGCGATGGCATCCCGGAAATGGTTGTATTCGTACAGCACCATGGCCGCCAGGAACCGGGCCAGGACAACGTCCGCCCCGTCCGGCTTGGCCATGCGGAGGTAGCGATCGCACGCCGCCACCAGCTTCTGTTCAAACACGGGAAGCTCTTTCTTTTCCAGGTCCGCCGTGTCCTCGGACTTGACCTTCCGGTCTTCCATCTCCCGGCTGTGCATCTGGTAGTAGTTGCTCACCGACAGCCGGGCGGCTTCGAGCGCATGCTCGCCGTCGGGCCGCATTTCCACCACATGGTTGTACTGGACCGCCGCCTCGGCGTGCTTCTCCAGGTCCACCAGCAAGGTGGCGTAGTTGAGTGTGATGGCGTAGCGCTCCACCGCGTCCGGGAAGAGGCGGAGGTAATCGGAGTACAGCAGCCGGGTGAACTCCTGGGTCCTCCGTTCCTTGGTGACGTCCACTTCTTTGTGATAGTTGGTGGCGATGACGCGGATCATCTGTTCGGCGCTGGCCAGTTCGGGCTTGATGAACTTCGGTGGCGCCGAATCCTTGAACTTGTCCAGCAGCCCGATGAGCCGACGGGCCTCCTCCACCACGCGGGCGGCGATTCCCAGGCGGTAGGCGTTGGTCAGGATGCCCCGCTGGAACTCCACGATCCGGTAGGCGTTTTCCTTGGACGCAAAGTCGACGATGATCTTCTTGTAGAGCCGCGTGGACTTCACGTATTCGCCCTGTGAGGCGTAACCCTCGGCCAGGCGGATGGCCAGGTCCATGTAGCCGTCGGGCGTGATCTTCTTGAACACCTTGATGGCGTTTTCGGGATTGCCCACCTGGGAATAGACCATCACGAGGTCGCGCTGGGCCTCCCTCAGGAGCTGGTTGCCATAACCCACGGCCTTGGCCGCATCACTGCGCGCGTAGTCGATGACCCGCAGGAACTGGCTCATGGCCGGTTCGAACTGGCCCATGTTGTACAGGCACCAGCCTTTCTTGTAGATGGCCAGCCCGTAGGCCGCCGACATGGGGAAGTTCTCCACCTCGGTGTAGATGGTGGATGCGTCGTCCATGCGGCCCGAGTTGAAATAGAACTCGCCGATATTGAGGAGGGCGTCGGGGGCGTACTGGCTGGTGGGCGCCTCCCGGAT
>JADHTP010000126.1 GCA_016784945.1 Deltaproteobacteria bacterium
CGGGCCGACGGCCGCTTCGAGTTCACCTGGACCACGCTGCCGGGAGGCCCGGACATCGCCTATTTCCGGTTGCGACCACGGGTGGACTCCCAGGAAGGCTTCTACGGGCTGGGGAACTGGCACGACCACGTGAACCACCGGGGGCGCACCCGGGCCATGCAGATCGAAGTGGACCTGGAGTCGGAAAGCGGCGTAAACGAGGGCCACGTACGGATCCCCCTGCTCATCGGCACCCGGGGGTGGGGAATCTTCGTGGAGTCCCTGCACGGCGGCGTGTTCGATGTGGCCGTGCAGGGGGACGACCTGGTGGAGACCACCTGGGGCACCGGCCCCGATTCCGGTGACGGCCTGACCTTCCACCTGTTCGGATCGGAGCATCCCCTGGACGTCACACGGCACTACTACGACGTCACGGGCTACCCCGGACTTCCGGCCCGATGGGCGCTGGGGCCCCTGATCTGGCGGGACGAAGGCGTGGACCAGGCAAAGGTCCTGGACGACCTGGAACGGATCCGCGAAAACGACCTGGCCTGCAGCGGCTACTGGATCGACCGGCCCTATGCCAGTGCCGTGAACTCCTTCGACTTCAAGCCCGACGACTACGCCAACCCCAAGGCCATGATCGAAACGGCCCACGACCTGGGCTTCCGCATGGCCCTGTGGCACGCCCCCTACGTGGACCCCAAGGAAGACGGATCCAAGGCCCTGAACCAGCACGCCAAGGAGCAGGGGTTCTTTGCGCCCCTGATCGGGCTGACCTTCGCCAAGTGGGGCGACATCATCGACTTCACCAACCCAGACGCCTTCGCCTGGTGGCAGTCGCTGGTGAAGACCTACACGGACCTGGGCATCGAAGGGTTCAAGCTGGACTACGCCGAGGAGGTGCAACTGGGGGCCTTCGGCATGCGCACGGCCTGGGAATTCCATGACGGCAGCGACGAGCGCACCATGCACCACGCCTACCAGTGGTGGTATCACAAGGTCTACGCCGAGATGCTGCCAAAGGAAGGCGGGTTCCTCACCACCCGGACCGGACTGTACGGGGATCAGGTCCACGGCGTGGTCATCTGGCCCGGCGACCTGGACGCCTCCTTCCACCTGCACCGCCAGGAATTCCTGGACGAGGGCTACCCGAAGCTGGCCGTGGGCGGCCTGCCCGCGTCCATGATCTACGGGCTGGGCCTGGGGCCATCGGGTTTCCCCTTCTACGGCGCGGACACGGGCGGCTACATCGACATCAACGGAGGCCCCCCGGACAAGGAACTGTTCACCCGGTGGATGCAGCAGACGGCCCTGTCGTCCGTGATGCAGGTGGGCAACGGCGAAAGCACCGTGCCCTGGGAACTGGGCGGTGAGGATGGATACGACCAGGAAATGCTGGACTGGTACCGGGAGTATTCCAGGCTGCACCTGCGGCTTTTCCCCTATGAATGGACCTACGTAAGGCAAATCGCCGAAACCGGCCGTCCCATCCAGAGACCCTACGGGCTTGTCTACCCGGAACAGGGCGAGCACCCCTGGGACCAGTATCTGTTCGGCGACGACCTTCTGGTGGCCCCGGTGATGGTCCGGGACGGCAGGGAACGGGACGTCACCTTCCCTGCGGGGGGATGGTACGACTGGTGGACGGGTGAGCGTTTCGACGGCCCCGCCACGAACAAGGTGGACGCCCCCCTGTCCAGGCTGCCCCTCTACCTGAGGACCGGGGGCATGGTGCCCCTGCTGAGGCCCACCATCGACACCCTGGCGCCCGTCACGGACCCGGTGGCCATCGATTCCTACGCCACCACGCCGGGGATTCTCACGGTCCGGGTGGCCCCTGGGCCCGCGTCCACCTTCACCCTGTTCGACGGGGCGTCGTTCACCCAGGAAGACACGGACCAGTCCCTGACCCTGACCTCCGGGGACGGAGAGGAGTTCAAATACGGCACGCTGTTCGAGGTGATGGCCATGGAGTCCAAGCCCGGCTCGGTGACGGACGGGGGCGCGCCCCTGGGCGAAAAGGCCGACCTGGCGGCACTGGAGGCCGCCGTTGACGGGTGGTGGTGGGAAGCGGGCCGGGGCGGCATCCTCTGGGTCAAGGTGGGCCCAGGTGACCACCAGGTGGTGGTGAAGCCCTGAACGGTGGACGGCAGGCAGCAGACGGTGGACGCCCATGTCTGATTTCCCGGTTTCACAGGAAAAGACCCGGGCCCTCGAAGAAAAGATGGCCCGCTTCGGGGTCCGGGAAGAGGACCTGGACGAAAGCTTCGTGAGGTCCAGCGGCCATGGCGGCCAGAAGGTCAACAAGACATCGTCCTGCGTCCAGCTGGTCCACCGCCCCACGGGCATCACGGTGAAGTGCCAGCAGGAGCGATCCCAGGCCCTCAACCGGTACCTGGCCCGCCGGATCCTGGTGGACAAGATCGAAGAAAAGGTGCTGGGCGAGCGCAGCGAACGCCGGAAAGCCATGGAGAAGATCCGTCGCCAGAAACGAAAACGCAGCAAACGGGCCAAGGAAAAGATGCTCAAGGCCAAGCACCACCGGTCCGCGATCAAGGCCACCCGGAAACCCCCGTCCGACAATGACTAGCCCGCCGGATTGTGGCCTCCGGCCCTTGATCCTGATACTCTTCCATCGCCATGCGCGTGTTGTTTTCAAACACCTGCTACCAGGAACGGGTGGAATACACTTCGCTGATCAGCGTGGTGCCCCCTCTGGAACTCGCCTACTGCGCTGCCCTGGTCCGTCGTGACCTGCCGGGAGCCGAAGTGTCCATCATCGACGCCAACGTGGAGGGCCTGGGCGAGGAAGAGCATGCCCGGCGCATCCGGGATGCATCGCCCGACCTGGTGGTCTTCTGGGCCGCCACTTTTTCCATCAACGCGGTTCGACGCCTGGTGGCATCCCTTGAGGACCTGGACACCTTCGTGGCCCTTACGGGGCCCCACGGGACGGCCCTGCCTTCCGAGGTGATGGAGGAGATCCCGGGTCTTGACGTGGTCATCCGGGGGGAACCGGAACACACGGTCCTGGAGCTGGCGCGAGCACGGGAGGCCGACGCGTCCCTGGCCGAAGTGAAGGGCCTGCACTACCGGGACCGGGATGCAGTCCATCAGACCGGGGAACGGGTGGACATCGGGGCCCTGGATTCCCTGCCGTTTCCCGCCAGGGACCTGCTGCCCAATCACCTGTATTCGTCCCCCTATTCATACCGGGTCACGGCCCTGCGGACCACGAGGGGCTGCCCGGGCAAGTGTCGGTTCTGCGACAGCCACCTGCTGGTGGGCCACCGCATGCGGACCCGGGACGCGGTCCTGGTGGTGGACGAGATCGAGGGGTGCGTCAAGGCCTGGGGGACCGACTATTTCGCCATCGTGGACCACACCTTCACGGGCAAGCGTTCCTTCGTGGTGGCCGTGTGCGAGGAGATCATCCGACGGGGGCTCCACCGGCGGATCCGGTGGGTGTGCAACACCCGGGTGGACATGCTCAACGACGAGATGCTGACCCTCATGCGGCGCTCGGGCTGCCTGCAGATCGGCATCGGCATCGAAAGCGGGGACAATGCCCGGCTCTCCGAGGTGAAGAAGGGGATCACCGAGGACCAGATCCGGGACGCCATCCGCCGTATCAAGCGTCATGGGATCATCGTCATGGGATACACCATCATCGGATTCCCCACGGACACGGCCGAAAGGATCGCCCGGACCCGGGACCGGATCCTGGAGTTCGATCCCCACACCCTTCAGCTGTCTTTCGCCACGCCCCTGCCCGGGACCGACCTTCGGGAGGACTGCCTGAAGGAGGACCGGATCCTGTCCGACGACTGGGACGACTACGTGTTCCTGCGGAAGTCCATCATCCGCAACGACACCCAGTCCCAGGCTGAGCTGGAAGGCCTGCGACGGAACGTTGTCAAGAAATTCTACCTGAGGCCGGGCAAGCTCTTTCAACTGGGCTGGTTCCTGGCCGTTCGCGCCCGTCCCAGTTACCGGGCGGTGCTCCGCGCTTCCTGGAAGGTCCTGAGGAACATGTAGGGCGGGGACGTTGATCGTTCATCGTTTGATCGTTGATCGCTTGCAGGGGACGGTCTCCAGACCGTCCCACCGGTCGTCCAGGCGGGCGACTCTGGAGAGTCGCCCCTACAAGGTCACGATCCACTGTCGGAAAAGGGGCTTACGGACAGGTCGCGGCGCTCCACATCGGTGGCCTCGAAGAGGTCCCGGCGTTCATACCGGAACAACCGGGCCACGAGCACGTCGGGGAACTGCTCGATGCGGATGTTGATGCGATTCACGCTCTCGTTGTAGAGTTCCCGGCGGTCCGCTATCTGGTCCTCCAGTTCGCTGACGCGGCGCTGCAATCCCAGAAAATGACGGTCCGCCTTCAGGTCGGGGTAGGCCTCCACCCGGGCGTACAGGTCCACCAGGGCCCTCGCCAGCCCCGCCTCGGCGCTGGACTTGCGGGACACGGAGTCCGCCCCGACGGCCGCGCTGCGCGCCCGGGTCACGGTCTCCAGGGTGTCCCGTTCGTGCTTCATGTATCCCTTGCATGCCGCCACCAGGTTGGGTATCTCGTCCCAACGCTGCTTGAGGAGGACGTCCACGTTGGACCAGGCCTTGTCCACGTTGTTCTTGAGCCGGATCAGCCCGTTGTAGATCCCGATGCCGTAGACCAGCAGCCCCACCACCAGCAGGAACCCGACCGCTTCCACCATCGCCAGCGCACCGTCCATCAGCCGCCTCCCCATGACCAGGTGGCCATCATCCACACACCGCCCAGAAACAACCCCAGACCTCCGATCACTCCCACCCAGGTCGACACGGCCAGCCGGCGGACCAGCTTTTCCTCGCTACGGTCGGAGATCAGGAAGAGTCCGCCCGTCTCGCCCCCACCGATCAGGGCGCAGTCCGTGGATTCGGCTGCCGGATCGAGCCGCTCGTCCAGGATCTCCGATTGCACCGTGGCAACCGCCGCAGCCCATTCCCTGTCGTCGATGTGACCGTCACCATTGATGTCGAAACCGGCCAGCCTATCCTTGTCCCGCTTCAGGGCCCGCAGTCGCATTGCCAGTTCCCGTCTCCGGTCCGGCGGCTCTACCTGGACCGGACGGGCCATGCCCATGACCAGGACGTGGCCATAGGACGGAATGCATTCCTCGATGGCCCGCGTCCGCCCGCCCACGTCGGACAGTCCCAGCTTCGAGGTCCCGCCCCCCAAGTGGAGGGTCCGCCGGTTGGACAGGTCGAACCTGGCGCCCTGGGGCAGGACCAGGATCTCGCCGGTTTCGTCCCTGATCCCGAAGGGTATGGCGCTGCTGGATCCGTTGGCCACGGTCCTCCACCGGGTTCGGCCTCTCACGTCCCTTGCAAACTCCTGCAACTGGTATCGGAAATAGACGCAGTCCACGTCCCCGTAGGGGCTCCGCATGGGCACCCGGGGAACGGCGGTCCCCACCACCTCCACCCTGCCCATGGCCAGAGAACGGATCCGGCTGATGGGATAGTCCTCCAGCAGCCGCTTCTGCTTCCAGTTACCGAAGCCGTACAGGAGAAGAAAGGCCCCGCCGGCCATACCGGCCAGACCCAGCGGCGCCGCGCCCTGGGTGACCCGGATGGCCGAAAGACCGATGGCGGCCACCGCCACGAGGCCCAACGACACCCACAGGGGCCCCACCTTGAGCAGGGCCTCGCGGGTCCGGGCGCCGGCCCCAAGAGCGGGGAAAAAACCGCCTTCGGAGGTTCCAAGTGCCGCCGCGGGCAGGCTCGATAGGGCCGAGGGGGTCGTGCTCGCGGCGCTCGCGTTCACGGCGGGCGCCCTGACGATCATCCCGGCCCGCCACAGGGACAGGGCCACCAGGGCGTGGCGCTCGAAACGGACCAGGGCCTCTTCGGACTCTGGCACGGGGGCGCGGGTATTCACCGGCAATTCGTCGGCCAGCCCGAAGTCCACGTCCAAATGGACCCGCCCGGCGCTGGTCGCCACAAGGTCCAGGAGGACCCGCATGTTGTGGGCCACGCTCAGGCCCGCAACCTTGCCCATTGATGGATATCTAAAGCCCCGGGCCTTGATGAAGACGCCCTGTCCCCCGGAGGCGTCGAACAACCGGAGGGCGGCACGGCCCTTGATGAAGGCGTTCAGCCGGCGTTCCTGACTCTCGTTCTCGTTCCTCAGAAGCCACCGGACCACCGCATCCCGGCGTGCGTCCAGATCACCCACCACCATCAGCAGGCGGGACTGGCGGTCCACCCGCAGCACGATCCCTTCGTCCCGACCCAGAAAGACCAGCGAATCGCCTTCCTGCCTCAGACTCACGGCCCGCTCGGGCCTCGAAGGGCTCCGCAGTTCCTCCTCGGTGACCACCACCGCCCTGTATCCCGCTTCCTTCAATCGATCGCAGGCCTGCTCCAGGGGCTGTGGGTCCGTGTCCTTGGCCAGAAGACTGGCCCCGGGCTTCAGGAGCCGGTGACGCACGTCGTAGGGGGCATGACCCAGGGCTTCCGCCACGGCGGCGGCGTGGTGCTCGATGTCCTCCCTGAGGGCCCATTCGGGATTCAGCACCAGGAAATGGCGACCTCTCATGACGACGGACTCCGGCACACAGGATCAACAGGGACTGTTTCTATTCTAGCGTGTAAGGAAAACGACGTCCGGGACGACTCATGCATGAAGGAATAAGAAAACCCATTCCTCCTTCATCCTTCTTCCCATGCCCCAACTCACCCCGGACCGTTTCGACGGTCCGGGGCCTGTCTGTCTTCTAGAGAGACTTGACGGCTTCGAGCACCTTTTCCACGTGCCCGTCCACCGTGCCGAGCTTCAACAGCTCCGATTGGGCATCGTTGAACCCGCAGGCCCATCTCTCGCGGCCCGACAGGTTCCGACGTTCGAGGGGGGCCTCCACACTGCTGGCAGAACCTGGGTTCGGGCATGTTTCGTCCTTTCAGATCTTGCCCGTGGGCCGGTCGGTCTCGGAATCCCAGTATGGTGACAGTTTTCTCAGGCTCGCAACGACACGCGGAAAAACGTCGAGCACGTGGTCCACGTCGGATTCGTCATTGTAGTGACTCAGGCTGAACCGGATGGACCCGTGCATGGCGGTAAAGGGCACGTCCATGGCCTTGAGAACGTGGGAAGGCTCCAGTGAACCCGAGGTGCAGGCCGATCCGCTGGACGCGCAGATGCCGGCCTCGTCCAGCTGGTAAAGCATCCCCTCGCCCTCGATGTAGTGCACGGCCACGTTGGACGTGTTGGGCAGCCGCGGGGCACCCTTGCCGTTGACTTCCAGGTAGGGGATCGACTCCTGCAGGCTGGACTCGAGCCGGTCCCTCATCCCCCGTAACCGGTCTTCGCCGTCCCGGTGCTCCGTGGCCAGTTCACAGGCCCGGGCCAGTCCCACGATGAAGGCCACGTTTTCGGTTCCACCGCGACGGCCGCTCTCCTGGTGGCCCCCGATCAGGTACGGGCGTATGGGCGTCCCACGACGGATGAACAGGGCGCCCACGCCCTTGGGGGCATGGAGCTTGTGCCCCGAAAACGACAGCAGGTCCACGTTCTTGAAGGACCCCCTGAGGTTGATGGGCAGCTTGCCGGCGGTCTGGGTGGCGTCGGTGTGGAAGAGGATGGACTGGTCCGTTTCCTTGGTCACCCGGGCCAGTTCGTCAACGGGGAAGATGACGCCCGTTTCGTTGTTGGCGTGCATGATGGAGACCAGCAGGGTGTCCGGCCGCAGGGCCCGGATGAAGGCCCTCACGTCCAGGGTGCCGTGGGTGTCCACTGGCAGAAAGTCCACCTCGTATCCCTGGCGCTGGAGGTCCTTGCACACTTCGAGGACCGCCGGGTGCTCCACGGACGTCGTGATGATGTGCCGCCGGCCGGGGTTCGCCCTAACCGCACCGTAGATGGCCGTGTTGTTGCTCTCCGTGGCGCAGGACGTGGGCAGGATCTGGGTCACGTTCCCTACGCCCAGGAAATGGGCGATGGTCCGCTTGGCCGCCTTGAGGGCGTCTCCCACCTCGGTGGCCGGGCCGTACATGGAACTCGGGTTGAAATATTGCCCCGTGAGGTACGGGATCATGGCCTCGTAGACCTCGGGCGCGATGGGTGTGGTGGCGTTGTTGTCCAGGTAGACGGTCTTCACAAAAACCCCTCGGTCAGACGGCGATGACGCGGATCCGTTCGTCCAGGTTATCCTTCATGGTCTGCTCCACCATCATCTTCAGGGTCACGCCCGCCCCCACGCATCCCGCGCACGCGCCGGAGAGATGGACATAGATGAGCAGGTCCTTGATGTCCACGATCTCGATGTCGCCCCCGTCCTTCTGGAGCATGGGCCTGACGTTCGTCTCCAGGAGCCCTTCGACCTTCTTGGCGAACTGGTAGGGCGACAGGTCCGTGGAGCCGCCACCTGTTTCGGAGGCGGGAGACACCGGGGCGGCCGGTTCTTTGCCATCGGAACGACCCCAGATGGAGTCCAGCAGGTCCTGCAGTCCCCCGGGCGCATGGTGGCAGGTGGAGCAGGCGCCGCCCGCTTTCACCGCGTTGGTGATGTCCGGGATGGTCCGGAGGTTCAATTCCTTGAT
>JADHTP010000127.1 GCA_016784945.1 Deltaproteobacteria bacterium
GGGTGCGAGGACGACTGGGACGGCGACGGCATCGTGAACGGGGCGGACAACTGTCCCTGGGTGGCGAACGGCGACCAGGCCGATCAGGACGGGGACCTGCTGGGTGATGCCTGCGACTGCGACAGGGACGGGGACCTTGTGGACAACGTGAATCCGGGGTGTCCGACGCCCGAACCGTTGGACAACTGCGGCGTACTGGCGAACCCGGGCCAGGAGAACTTCGACCAAGACACACTGGGCGACGTCTGCGACGAGGACGACGATGACGACGGCGACCCGGACACCACCGATTGCGCTTCCTTCGACGCCGCGGTCCACCACTGGGCCCTGGAGACCTGCAACGGTCAGGACGACGACTGCGACGGGGCCACCGACGGGGAGGACGCCGCCGGGTGCTCCGTTTTCCACGAGGATGCCGACGACGATACCTACGGGGTTACCGGGTCCACGAAATGTCTGTGCGCCGCGGAAGGGGACTACACCTCCAGCGTGGGAGGAGACTGCGACGACACCAACGATGAGATCCACCCGGCCTCCGCCGAGTCCTGCAATCTGCTGGACGACGACTGTGACGGCCAGACCGACGAAGAGGGGGCCGCTGGATGTGGTTCCTTTTTCCTGGACAAGGACCAGGACACCCATGGCCTGACCGGCAAAGCGAAGTGCCTGTGTGCAACGTTGGGGCAATTCACGGCCGCCACCGGCGGTGACTGCAACGACCAGGACGATTCCATCCACCCTGGAGCGGACGAGGTCTGCAACTCCAAGGACGACGACTGCGACACGGACATCGATGAAGAGGATGCAACGGGCTGCTCCACCTATTTCTACGACGGCGACCTGGACACTTTCGGGGTCACTGGCAACACCCGTTGCCTGTGCACGGCCAGCGGTAACTACGCGGCCAACGCGGGCGGTGACTGCAACGACGGGGACTCCGTGGTCAACCCGGGGGCGATCGAGTCCTGCAACGGCAAGGACGACGACTGCGACGGACCTACCGATGAAGAGGACGCGCAGGGATGCACGGTCTACCATCGTGACTTCGACGGGGACACCTGGGGCGTGGATGGCGATACCCGGTGCCTGTGCGCCCCGGTGGTGCCCTACACGGCCACCCAGGGCGGAGACTGCGCCGACGTGGACGCCGACGTCCATCCGGGGATGACGGAGTCCTGCAACAGCAAGGATGACAACTGCGACGCCCAGACCGACGAAGAAGACGCCGCGGGGTGTATCGTTCGGTTCCATGACGTCGATGACGACGGTTTTGGCGTCACCCTGGACAGCCGGTGCCTGTGCGCCGCAACCGGGAACTACACGGCCCTGATAGGGGGCGACTGTCACGATGGTGACGCCCAGGTGAATCCTGGCGCCGCGGAATCCTGCAGCGGGAAGGACGATGACTGTGACGGGCAGACCGACGAAGAAGATGCTACGGGATGCCAGAACCACTACTTCGACAGTGATGGCGACCTGTATGGATTGACCGAACAGTGGAAATGCCTGTGCGCGGCGTCGGGCAGCTTCTCGGCAACCCAGTCCGGTGACTGCAGCGACACGGACTCCACGGTGAATCCAGGGGTCGTGGAGACCTGCAACGGCAAGGACGACGATTGCGACGAGGCCGTGGACGAGGAGGACGCCGGGGGCTGCACGCTGTACTGGTACGATGGGGACAATGACGGATACGGGGTGGCCGTCGCCCGGTGCCTGTGCGGAGCCGACGGCCCGTACCGCGCCGAATTGGACGGAGATTGCGACGATGTGGTCAAACTTGTCAACCCGGGCATCACCGAGTCCTGCAACGGGGTGGACGACGACTGTGACGACCTGACCGACGAGGAAGACGCCGTAGGATGCACGGTGATGTACGCCGACGTGGACGGTGACCTGTGGGGCGATGCAGACAGTTCCCGATGCCTCTGCAACCCGGACGCCCCCCACGTGTTGACCACGACCGGTGACTGCGATGACACCTTGGATTGGGTCAACCCCGACCAGACCCTTGACCCGGTGGACGGGGGCTTCGTGGACCAGGACTGCGACGGCATCGACGGGCAGAAGGCGCTGGCCGTGTTCGTGTCCGCCGAATTCGGCGACGACCTGAACGACGGCACCGAAGGGGCGCCGAAGCGGACCATCCAGGCCGGCATCGACGCCGCGTCGGGTGACAAGCAGCCCGTCTATGTCGCCGGGGGGATCTACGAAGAAGCGATCAAACTCGAGAAGGAGGTGCCGGTCTACGGCAAGTACGTGGCGGAAGAAGCGGCCGGCGTGGTGGCCTTCGTCAGTCGCAACCCGGCAGTGTCCACCATCATCAGGAACAGCCAGGTGGACGCCTTCGCCGGGTTTGACAACACCGTGGTGACGGTCTTTGGAAACGTCATTGACAAGACCACTGAACTGGCGGACCTGAAGGTGGTGGCCACGGACCCGGACCCGGGGATCAGCGCCGATCCCGCGGTAAACACGGTGGCCATCTTCCTCAAGCACGACTGCACGCAGCTGACCCTGAGCCGCCTGGTGATCCAGAGCGGGCCCGGGGGACAGGGATTGGCGGGGCAGGACGGGGACGACGGAGCCCCCGGAGGAGACGGGTTTCCGGGAGATGACGCCCTTAGAACCTTCGATGAAGGTAGTGCGAACAATAACGGCGGCGCGAAAGGTGTGGGCTGCAATTACGATGGGGGAGACGGAGGCAAGGGGAAGAGTGAACAATCCGGCGAAGACGGCAAACCGTCGGAAGACGGCATGGCCCTGGGCGGCGCAGGAGGATTGCTCAACTGGTCCTGCGTGAAACCGGGCGCCGGTCAACCGGGCGATACGGGCTACAACGGAACGCACGGTGGACACGGCACGATGTCTTTCGACAACCTGGGCCTGGTCAGTGGCAACCAATGGCTGGGCTATTCCGGTGGAAACGGGTTCCCGGGCGCGCCGGGTGGTGGTGGCGCCGGCGGCGGTGGCGGCGGGTTCACCTGCTGCAGCGATTGCGAAACGTACTACACCGGCGGTGGCGGCGGCGGTGGCGGCGGCGGTGGATGCGGTGGTTCCAGTGGCGAGGGCGGCCAGCCAGGAGGCGGAGCCTTCGGCATCTGGTGTAATGACGAGGGCCCCGAGGTGCAGGGCTGCACTATCCAGGTTTTCGGCGGCGGTCCCGGGGGAAGGGGTGGAAACGGTGGGACGCCCGGAACGGGTGCTGCCGGAGGATCAGGCGGTTCCGACGGCGGTTTCGCCAAGGCCGCGGCCGGTGGTGACGGGGGAGCCGGCGGTGCCGGTGGATACGGTGGTGGCGGTGCCGGAGGCGCCGGTGGCGTTTCCTACGGGATCTACCGGAATGGGACGAAGACGGCGCCCGTGGTCACGGATACGACCTTTGAAGTGGGAATGGGAGGAATCGGCGGATCGGGTGGAGATGCCCTTCCCGGGAACCCGGCCCCGGACGGTCCCCAGGGCGCCAGCGCGGACGTGAATTTCTAGGGGCATGGGATTCATCCATGTCCCTGCAACCTGCCGATTTCTTGACCGATCACAAACGCGGAGTTAGCCTCGAAAAAGGTAAATCTGCGGTCGACGATGAAGTTCTGCCCGGCTTGTCAAGGCACCTTCGACGATCAGGACCAGGCCTGTCCGAAGGACGGGACCGACCTCGTTCCCGAAGTCGGTGAACTGGGCTCCGCCGCAGAGGACCTTCAATTCCAGGTCCTGGAAAAGAAATACCTTCTCGAGAGCGTTCTGGGAACCGGTGGCATGGGTTTCGTCTATCGTGCCCGGCACCTCCTCCTGGAACGATTCGTGGCCATCAAGGTGCTCCGACCGGAACTGGTGGCGGTCCCGGAACTGCGGAAACGATTCTTGAGGGAAGCAAAGGCCGCTTGCGAGACGGAGCATCCCGGGATCGTGGACGTTATCGATTTCGGAGTCACCGCCACCGGCATCTACTATCTGGTCATGGAACTGCTGGTGGGCGAGAGCATGTACCTCTACCTCCGGCGGCGTGGAAAGCTCCCCTTCGATGACGCGGTCTCGTTGACGCTGGACATCCTGGATGCCCTGGGGGCGGTCCATGCCCGGGGAATCGTCCACCGGGATGTGAAACCCGACAACTTTGTGGTCATGCCCGAGAGGTCCAGTCGTCCCCAGGTCAAGATGGTGGACTTCGGACTGGCCAAGGTCTTCGAGGAAAAGCCCGGGCAGGCGGAGGATCGCATCACGCGGGGTTCCGTGATCATGGGAAGTCCCAAGCACATGTCCCCCGAGCAGGCCCGTGGACTCGACCTGGACGAAAGGTCAGACCTCTATTCGGTGGGCTGCATCCTGTACGAGATGTGCACGGGACGCGTGCCCTTCATGGGTGCCACGTCGGTGGAGGTCATCAGCAAGCAACTGGCGGAGGAAGTGCAGCCCCCGTCATCGATTCGTCAGGACATGGGCCCCGGACTGGAGCGGATCATCCTGGGGTGCCTCGCCAAGGATCGGGACCAACGGTTCTCAAACGCCAGGGAAGTGGCCCAAGCCATCCGGACCGAGTTCCCCGAGGCGGCCATACACGCAGCCGAACCGGGCCTGGAAACTATAGAACCGGAGCCCCCGAGCGCGGCCACCACGCCTGACATGCTCAACGTCACTGAGCGCCAGACACGACCAGCCGGGATGAAACGTGTCAAGCGGACGCCCAGGGGGATGCGGATCGCGGGATTTTTCGGGCTGGTCGTCGCCATGATCGTCGGATTCGGGGTGCTGGATTACCAGATGAGTTCACAGTGGGAGATCGACGGGCCTGTGAACGGTCCACCCCTCGAGTCGTCGGCCGCCGAAGTGGGCTCCCCGGTCATCCCCGCAACGCCCGACGCGCCGGTAGCCAAGGCGGCGACGAGGAGCCCACCCGTGAAAGCGGTGACGAATCCGAAACCCAGGGAAACCCCGCCGCCGCCGCCCCCGGCCGAGGCCAGGCCCGAACCGGCTCCCGTGGTTGTGACCGTTTCGCTGGCGACGGTGCCCGCAGGCGCCAGGGTGGTGGACGGACAGGGTAATCTGCTGGGGCGAACCCCCCTCACCCTGAAACGCGCCATGGGCAGCACGCCGGTGAAACTGACCCTGGCCAAGCGGGGATTCAGGAAACATTCTTTGGACCTGGCATTCGACCGGGACCGAAAATGGGACCTGCGGTTGAAGCGGCTATCAAGTAGAACGAAGGCCAAGCCGAAGAAAAAGAGCAGGAAGGCCGGAACGAAGAAGCGTTCCGGTTTTATGGATCCCTTCTGAGGGGACTGCGTTCATGAAGGTGTCGTCGAAGCTGTGTCTGCAGATGGTGCTGCTGCTGTCGCTGGCGGGCCATCCCCTCGCGGCCACGGCCCAGGAGAGCAACGAAGACAAGGCGCGGGCCCTGTTTCAGTCGGCCATGAAGACCTTTGCATTGGGTCACTACGACGTGACCATCGAACAATTGTCCGCCGCCTACGCCTTCTATCCGACGCCGGCGTTCCTGTACAACCTGGGCTTGACCTGGGAAAAGAAGGGTGTCAAGTCCAAGGCGGCCGAGTTCTATGGTCGCTATCTCGATGAATCGGGTGCAGACGACCCGGAACTGAAGGCTCGCGTCGAATCCATGGAGATCGAGGTTTCCAGTGCCGTTGCAACGGCGGCGGGAAGGTTTCCGGCCAGGGGCAGGGAGTCTGCCGCTCTTTCCCGGGCCAGGGCGCCCATCGTCTTCGATGAGCAGGACTGGCCCGAACTCGCGGTCTCGGCAGGGGCTACGCAGGGGCACGGACCGTGGCCCTGGGTAACCGTGGGGACGGCAGGTGCGGGGGTCGTGCTCGGTGTGGTGTTCGCGTCGCTCAGCTACGACAATGGGAAAAAGGCCAATGACCTGTCGTCCCTGTCAGCCACCCTGGCCAAAACGGGACAGAGTCTTTCCGTGGAACAGACCGATCGGTACAACAGCCTGAAGAAGACCACCCGGACCCAGTCCATCGTGGCGGACGTTTCCTTTGGCGTGGCCGCCGCCGCCGGTGTGGTGTCCCTGGCGCTTTTCCTGACTGACCCGGCCTACGTCGGCGGTGACGACGGGCCACCCCTGGAGGTGGGACCCATGGTGGGACATCTGGGAGAAGCCGGATTCCTTGTTACCAGGCGTTTTTGAGGAAATCATGGTGAACGACCATGAAGTGAGCTGGACCCACATGGATGAATCGGGATTCAAGGATGCCCTGGCCCTTGCCCAGGAGGCGCGGGAAAGGGTCGAGGCGCACGACACCACCACCCACCATCACGGGGTCCGGGTGGCGCAGTGGGCCCTCATGATTGCCCGGCGGCTGCCAGGCTTCAACCGGAGGCGACTCCGGGTCCTGGAGATATCCGCCCTGTTGCACGACTACGGCAAGCTGATGATCCCCCGGACCGTCCTGAACAAGCCGGGCAAACTGGACGATCACGAATGGGCACTGGTCCGCAAGCACCCGGAGGTGGGCGCCATGACCGCCCCTGTCAGCGAAAATTTCGTGGAAAAGGGCGTCATCCTGTGGCATCACAAGTGGTTTGACGGGCGGAGCTACCCGGCCGGTCGGATGGCAGGCCACGAGATCCCCATCGAGGCCCGGATCACGGCAGTGGCCGACGTCTTTGACGCCGTTACGTCGTCCAGGAGTTATCACGTGGGCGGCAAGGGGAAGGACCCTTCGGAAGCCATCAAGATATTGAACGACGCGGCGGGGACCCAACTGGATCCGAACCTGGTGGCCCTCTTCAAGACCATTTACCAGGACTCTCAAGGCCGCGACGCCGAAGCCATCGGCATTCCCACCATGACGGTCAGGTCGGTTCTTGCGGGCGAAATGGAACGGGTGCGGCGCTACCTGGGGAATGAACTGGGCGACTTCGACAAGGACGACCCCCTGGGAGGCAGCATCCCTTCCCCTGAAATGGTGGACGACCTGGTCCAGAAGATCGTCAGGGCGAACCTCAACGAGGAATCCGCACGCAACATCGTGCTCGAAGCCTTGAATCAACCGCTGCCCGAAAGCTTTCACCCCGAAGACCTGGACATGACCGCGACGGAATGGCGGGACGCCACCACCCGTGCCGGCAACCATGAAGAAGCCGTGCTCTACATGCCCCGGGAAGCGTCCGCCCGACTGCCCTACCTGAGCGTGGTGGTCTTCCAGGGGTTCCTGTGGCTCACCGTGGGCGAACAGGTGGGTGAACGGACCATGATTTCCCTGGTTCGCTAAGTCCAAGTGGCCCGGCTACAAAGCGTTCACCAAAACTGGTAAGTTGTCCGGCGTCCCGAGAGGATCCATGTATGCGTATCGGTTGGTTGGTTCTGGCGATGGCGGTTGCGGGTGGCTGCAAACTGCCGTCCCTGCCGGGTGAGGACCCGGGGATTCCCCCGGCGCCCGATGCCGACGTGGTGATACCGGCCGATCCGGGTTTCGATGTTTCAGACCCGGGCCCGCCCTACGACCCCGGCCAACCCCCCGTTCCGGACGGCGTCGACGTGCCCGTCCAGTGGGACTCCGGTTGTTCCCCCAACTGCTGGACCAAGGTCTGCGGTCCCGATGGTTGCGGCGGCACCTGCGGGACGTGCCCCGAAGGGACCGCCTGCTCCCAGGACAACTCCCAGTGCGTGGTGACCGCGGTCCAGGTCCCGTTGGGGGGGGCCTGCGGCCGGACGGACAAGTGCAAGCCCCTGATCGAGACGTCGTCCTATACCTACCCCAATCCGGCCTGGCCGGGCTGTCTGAATGACCAGTGCCTGGAGGGCCCCTGCCTGTCATGGGTCTGTTCGCGTCACTGCGTGGTCACCAAGGACACCCTGGTCAACGGCACATCCGAGGCGTTCCCCGACGGCATCGAGGACGCAGACGCGTCCGGAAGCGATTGCGCGGGGGGGCAGATCGACCCGTTCCCCGGGGGCTTTTCCTGCGTGGAAACGGCTCCTGAATGGGAAGACGACCCGGGCGGGTTGTGCGTTCCCTTGTCGGGATTTGCCCCCTGTGAGTCGGCGAAGGACTGCCCGCCGGGCGAAACCTGCGGTTTTTTGCTGGTGCGGGGATTTCACGAGACGCGATGCCTGGCGAATCCGGCCGGGGGGCTGGGCCTCTCCGGGACCTGCGGATGGGATCCCGTGACGGGCGACACGGTCCTGTGCGACTCCTGGGCCTGTTCCGGGCACGGATGCACGGCTCCCTGCGTTGAGAACGGGCATTGTCTCACTCCCGGCGCCAAGTGCGACGAGACCGTGGGTCAGTGCCAGGAATCGGGCAGGCCCTGTGGCCACGATTCGGAGTGCAGTGCCTGGACGTGTGCCGAAGGGACCGTGTTGGATGATCCTTCCGGCCTTTTCACCGCCTGTGCCCCCAGGGACTGCGACCGGGACCCGGACTGCCTGGACCCCGATTTCTATTGCCGGCACGAAAAAGCGGAAGTGAACGGGGCGGGGGCCCTGGCAAAGGGTGTCTGCTCTCTGCAACTGGCGGGCGGGGGGGCACTGGGGGATTACTGCAACGAGGTCCCCGGTGACGGGATCCCCGACCTGGTCTGCCAGGATCAGG
>JADHTP010000128.1 GCA_016784945.1 Deltaproteobacteria bacterium
GACTCCGTGCCGTTCACCTCCGGCATCTTCGGCGTCTGGGCCAGCGCGCTCGACGACCTGTGGGCGGTGTCGGAGGCCGGGACGTGGCTCCACTCCGACGGCGGGTCCTGGACCGCCTACCAGAGCGGCGAGGAAGTGACCCTCAGGTCCGTGCACGGTCTTTCGGAAAAGGACGTGTGGATGGTCGGTGGCAACGGGACCGTGATCCACTGGGACGGTACCGGGGCCCTTAAAGAAGAGATCGCGCACCCGGTGGCCACGCTCTACAGCGTCTTCGCAACCCCCGATGGCGAGGTGTTCGCCGTGGGCGATACGGGGACGATCCTTCAGCGCGTCGCGCCCCAACCCACCGAAGCCGATTGATATGACAGGGACCACCTTCCTCAGAACGTTCCACCCCCCCATCCGTCGCTGGAGCCTGCCCTGCACCCTGGCTTTCGTCCTGGTCACAGCCCCGTCCCTCGTCCCTGCAGCGCCCCCGTCCGGTGGATCGTCACCGGTGCCGGTGAGCCTCGTCGAGGCGGAGGCCGTGGTCAGGGACCTGTTCGGGCTCGAGACCGGCGAGGCGGTCAAGGACGAACGGGGATTCCGGTTCAAGGTCACGAAAATGGCCGGGGGAAGGCGCTGCCCCCTGGAGAAGGTGCGGGACACCCGTTGCGGCGATTTCGCCTGGGCGCCGTCCGAGGCCCGTGTCTTCCATCACTCGGTGGTGGCGCCCCTGTCCGGCCATCTGTCACGCAACCGCGTGGTGGTGGTGGACCTCTTTTCATCCAGCGCCGGCGTGGCATTCAGCGCGTTGCACGGGGTCCTGGTCTTTCCGGGTCCCGCGGTGAAACCCGCGGCCCGGCCCGCTTTTGCCTGGTATCTGACCCGGCTGGGCCGCTCGGTGAGCCTGGACCTGTCGGACGTGACCGGCGACGGCCTGATGGACATCCTGTACGGATATTCCCAGCAGATGGGAGGCGGGATCCACGTGGTGGCCCGGGACATCTGGACGGTTGCCCGACTTGCGCCGGAAAAACTCCTGTCCGCCGGCGAGAAGCTGTCCGGCGTTTTCCTGAGCACTTTCGACGGGGCCCCGTTGCACGACGACGGCCTCGGTACCTTGGGTCGGGGCGCCCTCAGAACCGTGGCCACCGCGCCCGATCGACCGGACCTGGTTGTGCTGGAAAGGGCCAGGATGGCCGGTCCGGGGACAGCCTGGGAAATGCACGTGCTGACGGACTTCGGCGAGGGCTGGACAGAGCATCTGACCGGGGCGCCGGGTTCCCCGGAATCCTGGGGGATCGAGGTGGAGGTGGACGGCGAACCGGGGCCTGACTGCACGCCGGTGGAGGTGCCTGCCGGTCTCTCCATCAAGGCCCGCCGCGGTCTTCTGGAACTGGAAACGGCCTGTCGCGTGGCCCGCGCACCCTTCCTGGCCGAGGGTGTCGAAGGGGCCGACGCCCCCCTGTTGAAGGCCTTTCGCATGCTGTGGGCCGCCGTGAGCATGCACGTGGCGGGCTATCACGTGATCGCGCTGGCCCTGGAGGAGTCCGCCTCCATGACCCTGACCGCGGGATGGCCCTTCACCTGGCCCGTCTCAGTGGGACTGTCCCTCCATGCCGCCTGGCTTGCCCAAGGGGAATACCATCGTGCCTTTGACCCCCGTTTCGCCCAAACCCAGGGGACCTTCGTCGAGTCCCTGACCAGCTACCCCGCGTTGTACCCCGTCACCTGGCCCCTGGACCGGTTGGAAAGGGCGCTCAGGGCCCCATCCAAACCGGGTGAACTTCGATTGACAGCCCCCGGCAATTGATGCAAGCTGACTTTCCCTGGCAGTGGAGTCATTGATGCCAAGGCGCAAGGTCGCCACCACCGTATACCTGACGCCGGAGCAGGATTCCCTGCTGAAGGTCCTTCACCAGCAATCCAATATTCCCGTTGCCAGGCTGGTCCGCCAGGGCGTGGACATGGTCCTTGAGCATCACGGTGTATTGAAAGCGAATCCGGGCGCGCAAGGCAGCGGCTCTGGGGGCGCATCGAAATGAGAACGCTGATCACCGGCGGGGCCGGTTTCCTCGGGTCTCATCTGTGCGAAAGATTCCTTCGCGACGGCCACGATGTCGTGTGCGTGGACAACCTGCTCACGGGCAAGCGCGACAACGTGAGGCACCTGGAGGCGCAAGGCGGCTTCCGGTTCGTGAACAGCGACGTGTCAGTGTCCCTGTCCTGTGACGGACCGCTGGACAACGTGCTGCACTTCGCCTGCCCCGCCAGCCCCTTCGACTACCTCAAGTACCCCATCGAAACCCTAAAGGTCGAGGCCATGGGCACCCACAATGCCCTGGAACTGGCACGGGAAAAGGAAGCCCGCATCCTCCTGGCCTCCACCAGCGAGGTATACGGCGACCCCCTGGTCCATCCCCAGACTGAATCCTACTGGGGGAACGTCAACCCCATCGGTCCGCGCAGCGTGTACGACGAGGGCAAGCGATACGCTGAAGCCATGACCATGGCCTATCACAGGACTTTCGGCGTCGAAACGCGCATTGTCCGGATTTTCAACACCTACGGTCCCCGGATGCGGCTCGCCGACGGGCGGGTGGTGCCGGCCTTCGTTTCCCAGGTCCTTCGGGGCGAGCCCCTGACGGTCTTCGGCGACGGTGAACAGACGCGATCCTTCTGCTTCGTGAGCGACCTGGTGGAAGGCATGGTCCGGCTACTGCAGTCCGATCACCACCATCCCGTCAACATCGGCAACCCCGGGGAATTCACCATCATGGAATTCGCCGTGCTGGTGCAGGAGGTCCTGGAAAAGGAGGTGGAAATCAAGCACCTGCCTCTGCCCGAGGACGATCCCAAGGTGCGCCGGCCGGACATCACGAGAGCCCGTGAACTGCTGGGATGGGAGCCCAGAGTGTCACTGGAAGAGGGCCTGCGCCTGTCCGTGGACTTCTTCCGGGAGGAAGTGGGCCGGCAATCCCCACCCGACTAGAGCCTAGGATTCGATCCGCAGGTTCGTATAGTCCCCCGTGACCTCGTAGTCGTAGTCGCTGCATTCGTACAGCGGCATGCGGGGTTCGGTCACGCCGATGGAATAACCGTAGAGCCCTTCGTAGTCCACCGGGTTTTCGCCCAGGGACTCCATCTGCTCCAGGTATTCGCTTACGGACTTGGACTCGATGATCAGTACCTTGCCCATCTTTTCGATGATGGGGCTGTGAACCCGGGTGGCGTCGTGGTCGAATTCCAGGATGCGACGGCCATACCGGGTGATCCCGATGACCCGGTAGGTCAGGCTCTTGCCAACGCCGGGCAGGTTGAGGACATTGCGGTCCGTGGCCAGGAAGGGCAGGTCCGCCTTCTGTCGAAGTTCCCCTATCCGGCTCACCAGGTTCGGCGCGTCCTCGGGCAGGTCCTTCACCGTCTCCAGGAACCTGGCGGGGATTTCCCCGAAGGCCTTTTCTTCCAGCTGTTCCTGGACCGCCCTGGCATTGGGCGCGAAATGGAAGGTGTTCTCCATGTAGCCCTTCACCGAGAACGTGTAGTAGGGCAGCACCCCCACGTCGTTCAGCACCTGGCGCAGCTTGGCCGTGTGGCCCCGGCGTGACGCCGCCGCGGTGAACACCAGTTGGTTGGTTACCGTCCATCCGGACGCCAGCAGGTTCCCGATGGCCTCGCGGGCCTCGGGCGTCACCTCCATGGGTGACTCGAAATGGGTTTGGATCACGAACTGGCTGACCCCCGCCGCGGCCGCCTTGTCCTTGAACTCGGCCAGGATGTCGATGAGTTTCGGGGTGACCCGCTGGGGCAGATAGACCGGCATCCGGGTACCCAGTCGGACCCGGGCCAGTTCGGCATATTTCTCGCCGTCGGGCCTGGACTCGTTCGCCTTCTTCTTTCTCTGCGCCATGGCGAGGATGGCGTCCAGGATCTCCTTGAGGCTGGCATCGGAGCTCATGAGGGCGTCGCCGCCGGTGATCAGGATGTCGCGCAGCTGGGAGTCCTTTTCGAAATATTCCATGTAGCGCGCCAGCTTGTCGGGCCATGACTCCTTCGGCGTAAGCGTGTCCAGGTCGAAGTTCAGGTTGCCGTTCTGGAAGTCGAACATTCGCTGGCAGGACGAGCACAGCCCGCCGCAGGCCCGCCCCACGGTGGCCGGGATCACGATGGCTACTTCGGGATAGCGACGGTGCACCGCGTGCTGGGATGGCAGCAACCAGCCTGCTGCGTTGGGCTCATCCGGCCGCACCTGGTCTTCCTTTTCCCAGGCCACGATGTGGCCGAACTCCTCCACCAGTTCCCGGCTGTACAGCACGTAGTAGCGGATGGCCAGGTCGGCCCCCACGGCGAAGTAGGGCACCCGGACGTGCAACAGGGACAGGTAGTACGGGTTCACGAAGAAGGGGATGCCGGCGTCCCTGGCGTCGTACAGGATCTTCATGGTGTCGGGGTCCAGGGAGTATCCGAGCATCTCGTTCAGCAGGTCCGGATCCCGGATGGCGAAGGCCAGGTGAAATCGCCAGTCCTCCCACCAGTCCAGGGTCCTCAGGTATTTTTGCTCCCGGGACATCCCGTCGTCGAATTTGAAACGGGCGCTGGATATGTGACCGCCGTCGATCTTGTCGATGATCACGTTGATGATCCGCTCGCGGTTTTCTTCGCGCAGCTTGACGATACGGGGATCCTGGCCCGAAACGAAACGGTCCATCCACTGCTCGACCTGCATTCGTGAGGGGGGCTTGCGCTTCTCGTCCCCTCGCAGTTGGCGGAACAGGTGGAGCATGTCTTCGAAGAAGTAGGGCTTGGCACCCCCCGTTCCCTGGGCCACGGCCAGCCAGATCATCCGGATGGGGTTGCTCACGGCGATCTCGCCGCGCAGGTTCAGATCACTGAACTCCCGGCCCGCGTTGTCGATGTAGTCCAGGATCCGGATGGCGGCGTAGTCCTTCCAGTCGAGGGAATCGAACACGCCCCGATCCGGGTTGGCGCTGCGGTAGAATTCCAGGGCCCGGGGCGACGATTGGAGGCCGTCCACGATCCAGTTCCTCACCCCGATGAGGGCCTCGGTTTCGTTCTGTGCGTTGCGCATGATGCGCTCGAGTTCGGGGTTCTCGTCGAGCAGCTGGTTGAGGAGCCGGTGTGACTTGACCGTGATGGCAATGCGGTCGAGTTCCTGGTTCTTGAGCATTCGGACCTCCTCGCGACGCAGGAAGGATCTTCGACGCGTCAAGCATCAGGGTCGGATCAACCATAGTTAACACGGAGACCGGTGTTGGCGGCAAGTTCACGACAGGATGGGGCGGTTGGTGGTCAGCGCAGGGCCTGGGTGGTGACGAAGTCGTCGCCCAGTTCCTTTTTGAGGAAGGCCTTGAAGTTCTTCTTGATCCGTTCTTCGAGCTGCCGTGCCCGCTCGCGGCTGACGCCGAACTTTTCCCCGATCTCCTGCAGCGTGTCGGGCTCCTCGGACATGAGACGCGCGGTCCAGATGTGCCGGTCGCGTTCCGATTCGAGGCTTTTGCCGAACTGGGCGATCTTTTCCTTGAGCTGGGTGGTTATCTCCGCGCTGGCCGTCTCCGCCTCCGGGTCGGAATCGCCCGCCAGGGTACCCATGAGCGTCATCTTGCCTTCGTCGTCATGGGGGGCGTCCAGATAGAGGTCCGGTGAGCCCATCCGGCTCATCATTTCGGTCACTGTCTTTTCGGGGACGGACAGGTTGGCGGCGATGAGCTTGGCCGTGGGGTCGAAGCCCATGCTCAGCAGGCGCTGCTGCTCCCTTCGGAGGTTGAAGAATATCTTTCGCTGGGCCTGGGTGGTTCCCAGCTTGACGATCCGGTGATTGTTCAGCAGGTAATAGATGATGTAAGACCGGATCCAGTACTGCGCGTAGTGGGACAGCCTCACGCCCCGAAGCGGGTCGAAGTGCTTGACGGCCTGCACCAGGCCGATGTTGCCCTCCTGGATCAGGTCCAGCACGTTGGACGTGAATGTCTTGTATTCGAAGGCGATCTTGACCACCAGTCGCAGGTTGGACTGGACCAGGCGGAAGGCCAGTTCGGCGTCCTGGGTTTGGGCGAAGTCGCTGGTGATCTCCCGTTCCTCTTCGATGGTGAGCAGAGGATAGCGCTGGATGTCCCGGATGTACCGGTACAGGAGGTCCACGCCGGCTGCGGCCACGTCTTTGGAAGGGGCTTTTACCGGAAGCTTGGACGCCCCTTTTGTGGCCGCCTTCTTCGCCTTGCCGTCCTTGGGCGGCTTGCGTGTTTTCTTTGGTGGTTTTTTCGCGGTCAACGGATTCGCCTCGGCCCCCAACCGGTGCAGAGTGTAACACTTCAGGAATACCCGGCCCAGTGGATGGGCCCGGTCCCGTGGGGATCCATCAGGGCTTTTTCACCACGGCATAGAAATAGTTGGGTCCCCTGACCAGCAGCATGAGGATGGAGTCCGACGGGCGCACACCGGCCAATGCGTCGGTAAACTCCCTGGGAGATCCCACCGGCACCCGGTTCACCTCCGCGATGACGTCGCCCGGCCGTATGCCGGTCTCGGCGGCGGGGCCGTCCCTGTCCACGTCGCCCACCAGGACGCCCTGCCCGGGCCTCAGGCCCAGCCGCTTTGCGTCCTTGCGGGTGATGGACGTCACTTCCAGACCCAGTCCACTGGCTTCGTCCACCGGACCGTCGGGCAGAGCCTGTCCACGAGCGGTCTTTTCGCCGTCGCCCCGGTCGCCTATTCGCACCTGTATGGACCGGTTGCTTCCGTCGCGGATCACCTTCACCCGGACATCCGAACCCGGCGACGTGGTGCCCACGAGGCGCGTCAGGTCGCTGCCGCGTTCGATCTTCCGGCCGTTGAATGCCACGATCACGTCGCCCCGCTTCATGCCGGCCTTTTCGGCGGGACTGTCGGGGTACACCTGCGATACCAGCACGCCGCTGGGGATGTCCAGTTCCAGGTGCTTCGCGATGGCCTTGGACACGTCCTGTATGCCCACGCCCAGCCAGCCGTGAACCACGCGGCCCTGGGTCAGGACGTCCCGGATGAACTTTTTCGCCATGTTGACCGGCACCGCGAAACCGATGCCCTGTCCGCCGGAATGGATGGCCGTATTGATCCCCACCACCAGGCCGTCGGTGGTGAACAGGGGACCACCCGAGTTGCCCGGGTTGATGGAGGCGTCGGTCTGGATGAAGTCGTCGAAGGGCCCGGCCCCGATGACCCGGTCCTTGGCGGATACGATGCCGGCGGTAACGGTGTGGGAGAGCCCGAAAGGATTGCCGATAGCCACCACCCAGTCGCCCACCTTGAGGTCGTCCGAGTCCCCGAGCTTCATGATGGGCAGGCCTTCTGCCTTCACCTTCAGGAGGGCCAGGTCGTATTTTTCGTCCCGGCCCACCACCTCGGCATCGTATTCCTTTTCCGTGTCCAGCTTTACCCGGATCTCCGTGGCTTCGGCCACCACGTGGTTGTTGGTGAGGACGTAACCGTCGGCGTTGATGATGACACCGGAACCCAGGGAATTCCGTTTCTGGGGCGGCACTTCGAAGCCGTTGGGGCCGCCGAAAAACCGTTCGAAGAAGGGGTCGTTGAAGAATCCGCCGAAGGGGTCGTTCCGCCCGGGCCTCCGGCCGTAGAACTTGCCGCCCTTGGTCACCGTGGTGGTGTAGATGTTGACCACTGCCGGCTTCACGTCGTCCACCAGCGGGGCGAATCCCTGCATGGGACTGAACCCCGGCGGGACCTGGGGTGTGGCTGGTCGCTCCTCGGTCCAGATGCGGTAGTTCTTTTCCGGGGCCGCGGGGATGTCGCCGGCCCGGCAGAAGAGCACCAGCCCGAATCCCGCCACTGCGGCCATGGCCAGGGTCAGCTTGAAAGTCTTCATCGGCATGTCCTCCCGTTACGGTGCCTCGGGCCCCGTCTTGCCAACCAGGAAAGGTGTGCACTTATTCCCGTTTCACAAGACCCGGGCCCCAGGTCGCCGATCATCCGTTTGGACGGACGTCCCCGGGGAATATGCTAGCCGGACGCCGTTTTCGGATCCTTGTCCGGCAACTGGATGTTTGAAAGACGGTGGGTCACCTTGTAATCGTAGGCGGGATATTCGTAGACGGACATGCGGGGTTCGGTGAGACCGATGGAATAGCCCCAGATGCTCTGGTACTCCGACGGGTCTTCGCCCATGGATCGCATCTGGTCCAGGTATCCGCTGATGGTGTCCGACTCCACGATTTCCACCTTGCCCATCTGCCGGATGATGGGACTGTGGACCCACGTCGGGTCGTGATCGAACTCGATGATGCGCCGGCCGTATCGGGTGATGCCGATGACCCGGAAAGTCAGGCTCTTGCCCACTCCCGGCAGGTTGATCACGCTGCGGTCCGTGGCCAAAAACGGCACGTTCGCGCTCTTTCGAATGCGGTCGATGGCCTGGACCAGGTGGTCCGATTTCAGGGGGAGCCTTTGGATGGCGTCGTGGAACTTCCGGGGTACGACGCCGATGAATTTTTCCTCGACCTGTTC
>JADHTP010000129.1 GCA_016784945.1 Deltaproteobacteria bacterium
CACCTGCGCGGCATCCAGAGGGACGGCCTTTCCCTCGGCGTCGATCCGCTGTACGCGGCCACGCACCAGGGCCCCATCGGGCAGCGAGACGTTCAGAGAAGCATCACCCACGGTCAGGTCCACGCTGGGCTGGCTGAACCGGGCCAGGCCCGACCAGGCGGGAGGCACCACGGAAATCGCGTAGAGACCGGGATCCACGAACACATCGAACCCACCGGTGGCATCGGTCACCACGTCCACGCTGAAGTCCTGGATACCCTGCTGGGCGCCCTCGAAGGCACTGACCTGGTTGGTCTGCAGGGTGACCACGGCCCCGGACACACCCTCATCGGTCTCCATTCGGAGGATGCGGCCCTGGATCATCTCACGGACGCCCAGGGGCACCACGAACACCTCCTCGTTCTTCTTTGTCTCCAGGTCCAGAACCGTCTGGTTGGACGCGAACCTCGATCCCGCCGGAGGCATGATGGTGAGGGAGTAGACACCTTCCATCAGCGTCATCTTGACCACGCCATCACTCCCCGCGATGCCGAATCCCGATGCCTCCCCGCCAGCCGCCATACCGTGGGCCTCCACCCGGGCTTGGGGCACGGGTTCCAAGCCGCTCTCCGACACGTTCACTACCTGCAGGATGATCTCCCGCTCGGGAGGCACGGGACCCACCACGAATCGCGGCGTGGCCAGGGCCACCAGTTCCGTCAGACCTTCCACATAAAAGAACTCGCGCTCGGGAAAGGTCAGAGACGACTGGCCGGGCTCCACGCGAAGGGTGACCAGGCCCTGTCCCGGCGGCAACACCATGGTGAAAACGCCCAGGCTGTCGGTGGTGGCCGTGGTCCCTGCCGTACCGTCACCCACTGTCCCCGTGACCCGGGCACCCTCCACGGGCTGGCTTCCGGCCTCGTCCAGGACCACCAGGCCCGTGAACTTCGCACCGTAGTACTGCTCCCTGGATGGGAGAACGATGTCGAACCGTCCCGACTTGGAGAACTGGGTACTCACGTAGTGAACCGGGAGATCCGGCAGTTCGTCGTCGTGCAGATCGGGGATGAAGGCCAGTTCATAAACCCGGCCTGGCAAAAGCAGCAATGTGTAGGCAGGTTTGAAATCCATATTGGTATCGGGATTCTGCACTTTGGTGACATCTTCCAAATCCGCCAGGACCTTGGACTCGGAACGGAATTGAGTCCCCGGAATCAGGCCCGGGGCCGTTGCCACCAGGTAGCCGCCCACGGTCTCGGCGTTGGTTGGCGCCTGCCCGGTGGCAGCCACCAGGTCGGTGTTCCCGAACACCGCGACCCCCCGGATCTCGATGGGGTCGTCGATGGTCAGGTCCAGCCGACCACCAGCCCCCACGGCCACCCCGACGTATTGGTCGGGCAGGAGGTCCGTGTCGCCCTGGGGCTTGACCAGCACGGAAAAGACCTGTCCTTCCTCGGCAAAGGCCACGCAGGCCCCAGCGGGCAGGGCGCATCCCGATCCCTCGGCACAGTCCCCGTCACCGGCGCACTCGGGCGCGGGCGCCGGCAGGCCGCTGGGACCCGGTTGCTGGTTCTGGGGGTCACCGGTCACGGAGGGATCCCCGCCGCCGGAGCAGGCCAGCAGGGCCATGCATACCAGGACCAGTGCGGATCGGTTCACTTTCGTCACCTTCATTGCGTGCATGGGATGGTCTCCAGAGTCCAGGTCACGTAGGCGTAGGTTCCGTCCACGGTCCGCTGTCCAGTGTCGGGATCGAAATCCACACCATGCTCACTCACGAACAGTTCCAGCACGTGGGGTCCCGTCCCAAACTTCTTCAGAAACGTCTGGGGGTAGCCTGAGCACTGGTTGAAGGACACCGTGGACTTGCCTATCCCGTCAAGGAACTTGCCTTTGCAGCCTTCTTCCTCGTCGCACCACGCCGTGAAATTCAGCCACCAGTCGTACTCCAGGGTTGCCACATCGTCGTCGAGATCCGTCACCGCCCCATCCACAGAGAACGTGGTCGTCCCGCTGGAACTGAGTCTGACGGTCTCCTCCGGCGAGGGATCGATGAGCGTCCGGTCGAGCACGGGCGGAATGTCGACCTCGTCCCGTTCGTTGATGTCCACCGGCCATACGCAACTCATTGCCAGCACCAGGAACGGCCAGGCGAGCCACAACGGTCCCGCCAATGGTTCCACCCCTTTTCTGTGCAATGTGCGTACCAATCGAACCAGCTTCTCAACAGCCCGTATTCATTACTGTATCATGCGCCCGACATTCCGGTCGGCACCGCACTCCCGTTGAAACCCGGACATTCCTGTCACACTTTCCTTCCCGCCTCCCTTTCCTTTTCAACGTAACGGAACACCGTTCGAGGGTCCACGCCCAGGTCCCTGGCCGTCTTGGTGCGGTTGCCCCGGTTGGACTTGAGCACCGACAACACGTAGTCCGTCTCGAAACGCTCCCGGGCCACCGCCAGGGGAACCACCTCGTCCCCTTCCCCGTCGGGAAACTCCAGGGTGGTCAGCTTGATCTGGGGCCCTTCCGCAAAGAGCACCGCCTTGCGCACCCGGTTCTCCAGTTCCCGGATGTTGCCGGGCCACCGGTAGTTCTTCAGCCCCTTGACGGCCTCCGGGGTGAAGGTGCCGACCTTGGAATCGAACTCTTCCGCATACCGCTTCAGGAAATACTGGGCCAGCACCTCCACGTCGTCGCCCCGGTCCCGCAAGGGCGGCATGGTGATGGACACCACGCAGATGCGGTAATACAGGTCTTCCCGGAACCGTCCGCCCTTGACCTCGTCTTCGGCGTCCTTGTTGGTGGCGGCCACCAGCCGGACGTCCACCTTTTCCGACCGACTGCTGCCCACCCTGTTGATCACCCCGTCCTGGAGGACCCGCAGCAGTTTCACCTGGAGTGGAAGAGGCAACTCGCCGATCTCGTCCAGGAAGAGGGTGCCACCGCTGGCCGCCTGGAACTTCCCGATGGTGGTGTTGGTGGCTCCGGTGAAGGCACCCCGCACGTGACCGAACAGATCGCTTTCCAGCAGGTTTTCGGGAATGGCCCCGCAGTTGATGGGCACGAAGGGCCGGTCGGCCCGGGTGCTGCGGGCGTGGATCTCCCGGGCCACCAGCTCCTTTCCCGTTCCCGTTTCGCCCAGGATCAGAACGGGCACGTCCGTGGGGGCCACGCGGGAGATCCGGTTGAAGGCGTCCCGCATGCCGGCGCAGGAACCGATGAGTGAACCGAACCGCGAGGCCTTGATGTCCTCTTTCAGCCGCTTGTTGTCCTGCTCCAGGGACTCCAGGAACTGGACGTGCTGGACGATCACCGCGGCCTGCGCGGCAAACACGCTCAGCGTCTTCAGCTTCACCTTGTCGAACAGGTCGATGAGCCGTTCCGTGCCCAGGTACAGGACCCCCAGGGTCTCGCCCCCCACCTTGAGCGGCACGCACATCACCGAGGCCAGCTTCAGGTTGATCACGCTGGTGCAGCCCGAAAATTCCTTGTTGTTCAGGGCGTCCGCCACCAGCTGGGGCTGGCCGTCCGCCAGGGCCTTCAAGACGATGCTTTCGGAAAACAGGGTCTCGTCGGGCGGCAGCGCCTTACTGTCCACGTTCCTCGCCACCTTGACCTGCGGCTCCCCGTTTTCAACGAAGATCAGGAAGCCCTTGGTGGCCCGCGTCAGGGCCAGGGTCTCGTCGAGCAACGCACCCAGCACCTTGTCCAGGTCCCGGGAATCCATCAGACGACGGCTGAAGTCGCAGAGCTTCTCCAACTGGTCCACGGCCGCCTGTTCATCCAGGCCGCGAGGCTCCACGTTCAGGTCGTCGGAGGCGTAGATCAGGGTGGACACGCCGATGCGTATCACGTCCCAGACCGCCAGGCGGGCCTTCTTTACCTTCCGGCCGTTCACGAAGACCACGGCATCCCGATCCAGGGGCAGGATCTGGTGCACGCTCCCTTCCAGGGTGATCTCCGCATGGAGGGGCCTCACGCCACCACCGGGCAGGACGATGTCGCAGGTTTCGTCGCTGCCGACGGTGGTCGTCTGGCGAAACAGGGGGATTCCCTCGGGGGACTTGTCCCCGCTCAACACCACGATCTGGGCCACGTTTCGCCTCCTTGTTCCGCGGTCACCCCGCGAACGATCAATTGAACCGGACGCACATGGATGCGCCCGTTCGGGCCGTGGGCGCCGCCCCCGGGCTACCGTCCTTTTCCACCGGCGGCGCAGGGCACGGTACCATCTCTATGGAACGTTCTTCCTTTTTCAGTTTGAGCGACGCATCCACCACCCCCCACACCGCCAGTCCCACGAGGACCCCCAGGGACACGTACTGGACGATCTGGAGGCGTCGGGCAACCCGGGCGTTGCTTGCCGAGTAGAGCCCGTCCGACCCGCGAAGCTGGTCCGCGGCCACGAAGGACCCGATGTTGGTTCCCAGGGCCAGTAGTTCACCCGTAAGGAACATCGCGCCCTCCATGGTGTGCCCGTTCTGGAACTGCCCGGCTCCGAAAGGGATCAGGGACACCCAGAGTGACCGCTCGATCACCGTCTCCTTTTCCACGAGGCATTCAGGTTCCTTTTTACCGTCCGGGTTCTTCTTCCCGCCCAGATCGATGATCCGCAGTTCCACGAGCCTGGCCCTCAGTTCCTCGAACTGTTCGATCAGGGGCGCCGGATAGAAGAACGGGTCCAGCCGGTAGGTAGGCACCTGGCTCAGGAGGGCGGTGAACTCTTCCTCCATCCCTTTTTCGTTTCCCAGCCAGAAATAGCAGGCCCCGAGATATTCCCGGGCCTTGAGCACCATGTCCTGGTCTTCGACGAGGACCTCCGGGTGCAACAACTGCCGAAGGATCTTTTCCGCTGACTCGTAGTCCTGGAACCGGAAGGTGTTTTCAGCCTCCTTGAAGCCGGTTTCGGGGGATTCGGCCAGCACTTCGACGGGCCTGACGACGCCGATTATCACCAGCAGGACCAGCGTCGACGAGAGTCCGAACCGCCTCAATTACAGAACCTCCATGGCATACGAAGACGGATTATAGCACCGGGAATAGGGGGACGTTGATCGTTGGTCGTTGATCGTTGATCGCGCACCGGAACGGTGGATTATCGGTCCTTCCTGTCGGCTTCACCGAGGGCGATGATGTACTTGAGAATCACGAAGCGGGGGATGCCGTGCTCCCGTTCCATGCGATCCGCGATCTCGCCTGCCTTCACCCGCCGACCCACCAGGTTGATGATGTCCGGCGCGATTGACTCGAGCTTGTCACCGTACAGCCGGAGTTCCTCGTCGGACAGCTTGAGCTGCTTCTGGGTCTGGTAATGGACCACCATGTTCAGGGCGCCAACGAGCATCCAGAGGAGTCCGGCCGAAAGACCGATGTCCCCGATCCGGAAGGTGAACCAGTCCCGACCATGCACCTGGTCGAAAACGAATAGACCCACCCCGATGGCCACTGACAGGAGTCCGAGGTAGAAGAATCGTTTCGTTCCCACGAGGTTATTATTCCGGGAAGCCGCCGGTGAGTCAACGGGTGGACCGTCAGGCCCAAGACCACGATCAACGATCGACGATCAACGACCCCAAGTTGACGCCGCCACCCCCCGTCAATATACTTCGTCGGCTCGTTTCGGCCGGTCATTGGAAAACGGGGAAGACTTGGACGATTCGTCAGCAATGAAGGCCGCCCTGGAGGAGGCCGCGCTTGCCACCCGTACCTCCACGCCCGATGTTCCCGTGGGGGCCGTGGTGGTCCTGGACGGACACATCGTGGGCCGGGGCAGGAACCAGGTGGAAGCCTGTGGCGACCCCACGCTCCATGCGGAGGTTGTGGCCATACGGGAGGCCGTATCCGCCGTGGGGGCCAGGAGGCTCGCGGGGGGCACGCTCTACGTGACGCTGGAGCCCTGCCTGATGTGCGCCGGTGCCATCGTGCAGGCCCGCCTGTCACGGGTGGTGTTCGGATGTGACGATCCCAAGGCCGGGGCGGTGTGCAGCCTGTACACGGCCCTGTCGGACCCGAGACTGAACCACCGCTGCCGGGTCGAAGGCGGCGTGCTGAAAGAGGATTGTTCCCGGTTGCTGAAAGAGTTCTTTGAGACATTGAGAAAACGCGGACCTCGTTTTCAAGGTTGACTTGTCCGCCTCCACGACCTGTTTTTCGTTGGCGAAAAATCGGTCCGAGGCAGACGGTGACGACAACGAGGCCCGGTTTTTCGACAACGGAGAGATGACCGAGTGGTCGAAGGTGCACGACTGGAAATCGTGTGTGGGGCAACTCACCGGGGGTTCGAATCCCCCTCTCTCCGCCGAATTGCTGATCGACAACCTTGAAAACTGGAGAGATGGCCGAGTGGTCGAAGGCGGCGGTCTCGAAAACCGCTGTGGGGGTGACTCCACCGGGGGTTCGAATCCCCCTCTCTCCGCCGGCAGGTTGCAATGGCCAGAAAACCCGCAGTAGCCGGCACCTTCTACGACAGTGACACGTCCACCCTCCGCCGCACGGTGGAGTCGCTCCTAAAAACCCGGCCCCCGACAGGCGTCCAGAACGCCGTGGGGCTCGTCGCCCCCCACGCAGCCTACATGTATTCCGGCGCCGTGGCCGGTAGGGCCTACGCCAGCATCCGGGTGCCCGATCGCGTGATCATCCTGGCCCCCAACCACACGGGCCTGGGCATGAAAGCGGCCGTGGGCCTGGACGGACCGTGGGACACGCCACTGGGTTCCGTGGAGGTGGATCACGCCTTTGGCCGGCGGCTCATCCAGGCCAGCGACGAACTGGTGGAAGACGAACTCGCCCACCTCGAGGAGCACGCGGTGGAGGTCCATCTCCCGTTCCTCCAGTCGGTGAATCCGTCGGTGTCCATCGTCCCCATCTGCCTGCGCACCATGTCATATGCCCTGTGCGAGTCCATCGGGAAGGAACTGGCCGGCGTGCTGGAAGGTGAAGAGAACCGGCCCTTGCTGATCGCCAGCTCCGACATGAACCACCACGAACCCCAGAAGGTGGCCACCCGCAAGGATCGCATGGCCCTGGAACGCGTCGCCGGCCTGGACCCCAAGGGACTGTACCAGGTGGTGGTGGACCACCACGTTTCCATGTGCGGGTTCGTTCCGACGGTGATCATGATGATTGCCGCCAAGGCCCTTGGCGTGCGTCACGCGGAGATCATGTCCTACACCACCAGCGGCGACGTGAACGGCGATTATTCCAGCGTCGTTGGCTATGCCGGCGTCATCCTGGCCACGGGCAAGCCCGCAGTCAAACCCCTCAATTTCGCCTCACTCGACTGACGGATACAGGTCGACGCTCGACTGCAGGGGCCCTTGGTAGGTCTCTGGGGCATGGCCCATCGCCGATAGCCCATCGCCTATCGATGGGATCCTTTTCGCAGCGATTGGCGATAAGCGATAGGCTTCCCTCGGTGGACGGTAGACGGCAGCCTATTCCATGTGGGGAATCTTCAGGCCGTGCCCCTTCGCCGCAACCACCGCTTCGTCGTAACCCGCATCCACGTGACGGAAGATCCCCGAGGCCGGGTCGCTGTGAAGCACCCGATCCAGCCGTTTCGCCTGGGCATCGGTGCCGTCGGCGATGATCACCACCCCGGCGTGAATGGAATAGCCGATGCCCACCCCGCCCCCGTGGTGGATGGAGACCCAGGTGGCCCCGTTCACGGCGTTGGACAGGGCATTCAGCAGCGGCCAGTCCGCGATCACGTCGGAGCCGTCCTTCATGGCCTCGGTTTCCCGGTGGGGCGAAGCCACCGATCCCGAGTCCAGGTGGTCCCGACCGATGACGATGGGCGCCTTGATCCGACCGGACTTCACCAGGGCGTTGAACTCCAGTCCCGCCCGGTCCCTCTCACCGTATCCCAGCCAGCAGATGCGTGACGGAAGGCCCTGCCAGGCGACCTTTTCCCGGGCCATGCCCATCCAGCGGGCCAGGTCCTCGTTTTCGGGAAAGAGACGGAGGATGGCCCGGTCGGTCTCGTAGATGTCCGCCGGGTCCCCGGAGAGCGCCACCCACCTGAACGGGCCCTTGCCTTCACAGAACAGGGGGCGGATGTAGGCGGGTACGAAGCCCGGGAAGGAAAAGGCGTCATCGAGTCCCGCCTCGGCTGCCTGGGTCCGGATGTTGTTCCCGTAGTCGAAGACGTGACTGCCGGAGGCCTTGAAACCGATCATGGCGGCCACGTGGCGCACCACGGCGTCCACGGCCAGTTCCTGGTAACGGACGGGGTCGTCCTTTCGAAGACGCAGGGCCTCGTCGTAGGGCAACTGGTCGGGCACGTACCCGTTGAGCAGGTCGTGAGCCGAGGTCTGGTCCGTGACCAGGTCGGGCCGAATGCCGCGGCCCAGGATCTCGGGGTACACGGAAGCGGCGTTTCCCAGGAGCCCCACGGACAGGGGCTCCCGTTTTTCCACCGCCTCGTCCACCAGGCGCAAGGCCTCGTCCAGGTCGTCGGTCCAGCGGTCCAGGTACCGGGTGTCCAGCCGGCGCTGGATCCGGTCGCGATCCACC
>JADHTP010000130.1 GCA_016784945.1 Deltaproteobacteria bacterium
CAGGTCCGGGGGGAATCTCGACCGCCGGGACCACTACCTGTATCACCAGGTGCGGCTCACGGAACGACTGGTCCTTGACGAGTGCGCCTGAGGGGTGTTCCAATCGCACCATGGCGGCCAGGCTCAAGACATACTACCTCCTGACCTACCGGGACCCCGAGGAGGACAGGATCATTTCGCTGAAGGTCCGCCGGGTGGAGGACTCGAGCCTGGGCCCCACCTTCATCGCGATCTCCGATTTCGTCTTCGATGACAGCAGCGTGATCATCGACCCGAACGTGGAAAGCAGGAGGAGGCGGCTCGCCGACACGCGCAAGCTCCACATCTCCCTGTACCACGTGATATCCATCGCCGAAGTGGGCCGTCGGAACCGGGGCCTGGACCTGTCGGACCGGGCGAATCTCGTCATGCTCCCGTCGTCGCCGCCGCGATCGGAAAAGTAGATTGACTGCCTATCGGCTATCGGCTATCGGCTATCGATTTCTACAGCCCCTGCGAAGAAACTCCACATTGTCGTGAACACTGTCCCTGTGGGCGGCAACATACGGTTGACGGCACAGTTCGATCAGGTGCGCCATGACGTTGGTCGAAGCCTATGAACGAACCCGAGCCTATGAACTAACCCGGGAAAAGGCAGGATTCCCTGCGCACGTTGCCGTGGTCGAAGGGGAGGCCGGACCGCGCGGGAGGGTGGTGGCCTTCTGCATGGAAAAGACGGTAAGGGGGCTGCTTCCTGTTCGCACTCATCTACCAGACCGGCGGGATCATGCTGGTCCTGGCCTTAAACGCCTCCGTGTGGGGCGTCGTCTTTCCCACCATCGCCAGGACCGCCCCGGACCAGGGCGGCCACGGGGCGCTTACCTACCTGGTGAAATCCTTTGCGTGCATCCTGCCGCATCTCGCTCTCGAGGCGGTGGCCTACGTCCTCGGGGCCATGGCGGGCGTCTTCCTGTCGAGGGCGCTGGGCAAGTACAAGATTCGTTTTGCCGAGTTCCGCCAGGTCACGGACGCCGTCCTCAAGGTGGGACTGGTGGGCGTGGGGGTCCTGATCATCGCCTCCCTCCTGGAGTCCCCGCTGGCCCCTGCGATGGTGCAACTGCTCTTTGGTTGAGGTGGGCGATTGACCCGCCACCGGCGGGCCGTTCAATGGCTTCAGGAAGAGGTGAGGCCGCAGGCCTGGGCCACCTCCGGCCGGTAATGAGTCTCCAGGAAGTGTTCGTCCAGCACTTTTCGTGATTCCACGGGCTCTACTTCCATGGCTTTCTTGAGCCAGAACTGGCAGATCTTCTCGTCGGAAAAACGGCCGCAGTATTCCTTGACGAGGCTGATGGCCAGGGGGCGCTGCCAGTTCTCCCACAGGAACCCGATGGCCTTCTGATAGAAGGCCGATTGCCGTTGCGGCGGAAGGGACTCGGCCGCCTTGACGATTTCACCGACATGGCCTTCCTCGACGGCCTTCATGGCGAGAACGTAGGCCGACGGACCACGTTTCACGTACAGGTAGGCCATCAAGACGGCCACCACAAGGGCAATGAGGATATAGGGAACCATGGACCACCTCCTTGCCATGATTGTAGAGAGTGCGTCGAGGAATGCAACGTGGGGGGCGTTTCTCGCTTATCGCTTATCGCCAGGAACGCGCACGAGCGCCGGCCCGGGATCGGCCATCAGCTGACCGCCATGTCATCCACCTCCCCACGGCCCGCGCAGGGCGAGTCTGGATTCGACGCCACAACCGTATCCCGTGACGCTGTGAAATCGCAGGGAGCAGGGCCGGTTTCCCGGTTCGGATCTTCAGACCATCCTGTCGGCCATGCCGTCGAGCAGGGATTCCACCTCTCCCTGTTCCTCCAGGCGCGCCAGGGCCGACTCCAGCCCGGGCCGCAGGCCATGTTGGTCCAGGTCCGCCGGTTCACGACAGCGTCCCATGCGCCGGCACAACCGGTAGAGCAACCGGTCCCGCGGGTCCAGGGCCAGGTACTGGTCCAGCACGGCCAGTATCCTGTCGCGGTCCTCGGGCAGTTTTCCGCCGACGGATTCTATGAGGTTCATGATGTGGTCGCTGGCCACGGTGGACCGGATGCCCGCGAGAGTTTCGATGAACAGGCGGATTTCCGCAACCGTCCCGTCATCGGACTGGGGTGTGAAATCCCCCGTTTTCACCTTGTCGTACAGGTCCACCCGGTCGGGCAGGCGCAGCGTGCGCAGGCGGATGAAATGGGGATCGATGCGGTTCAGGACCTCGGCGGTGGCCAGGGCGTGTTCCTTCCACCATCGCCTGCCACCCAGGCCGGGCATCACGTACTCGCTCAGTTCCAGGCCGGCGGTCTTCACGTTCAGACCGGCTTGCACCTGCTGTTCCGCCGTGACCCCCTTGTCCATGAACTCCAGCAACGGATCGAAACCCGTTTCCAGGCCGATGTGGACCCTGTCCAACCCGGCCTCCTTAAGGCGCTTCAGGTCGTCCACCGTCCGTTTCGACACCGTGGCCGATCGCGCATAGGTGGTGATTCGCTTCGCTTCGGGAAGCCGCTCCTTCAGGTACCGCAACGCGTTCACCATAACCCGGGGCTTCAGGATCAGGCTGTTGGCGTCCTGGAGGAACACCGTGCCCTCGTCAAAGTACATCCAGGCCGCCAGGTGGCGGTGGGAATGACTCAACCCCCGGTCCGACAACACCTCCCGCAGCACCTCGTCCGTCACCCGGCCGTCGTGGCCCAGGTCCCTCGACGTTTGCATGACCCGGTCCCGCATGGTGGCGGCCGTGTCGATATCCGCCTTGATCTCATCCAGGGTGCGGCGGCTGAATGTGCTGTCCTTGTACACCGGACAGAAGGCGCATCGGTTCCAGGGGCAGTTGCGCGTGAACCGCAGCAGCAGGCTGTGGGCCTCGCTGGGGGGACGGATGGGGCCCTGCTCGAACTCCAGCGGGGCGCCCCCTCCTTCCGATATTGCTTTAGAGGTACAGCCCAGGGTATTCCTCGGGGGTTTCCACGGGTTTCTTCCTGACGCGCCATCGTTGGGTCAGGTTTCGCAGCCAACCCCGGTAGAAGGCCTTGCCGCCGGTCCCCAGGGCCGCCCACAGGTCCCTTTCGGGATCCTGGCTCTTCTTGAGGGCCAGCAACGCCTCGCGGACCTTCCGGGCGCCGTATCGTTTCAACAGGTGAAGGACCATGGAGTGGGCCTGCAGACAGGTGTCGTTGACGGCTTGGGCGCCATCCTTGATGTGACCGAACTCGGAGGGGAACCGGGACAGGCGCCGGGGCCTTTTCCTGCCGTTGCCCACCAGGACCTCGAACCGCTTCACGTCACCCGGCTTGAGGGTTTCGTGCTCGATAAACTCGGCCAATCCTTCGTTCAGCCACGACGGACACCGGATCTGCGCCAGTCCGAAGATGGCGTGAGTCACCTCGTGTCGGGTGATCTTTTCCAGGTTCGCTACGGGTGACAGCGATTCTTCGCGAATGTAGACCTTGTACGAGTAACGACCGGCCACCCATTTTGGCCCCTTCATGAGGCTGTCAATGTGCTCGTCTTCCACCAGCACCACGGTCACCTTGGTCTGCGGCAGGGGGATGTCGAACTGATCGCGCATCAGGCGGAAGGCGATCTCGCACTGCTCCGAGGCCTTCCTCGCGGCCTGAAAGTGTACGAACCGGGCATAGCGGACGCGGCAGAGATCGGTCTCCAGGAGCCGCAGTTTGCTGACGATGGGCTCCTCTACGGCAATGCGTTTGCGGAGCTTCACCACGTTGTCGTGTTCCGGGGATCGGTCCAGGAAATAACGGCTCCTCCCGTATCGCTCCACGCCGAAATAGTGCCGCGCCAGGTTCCAGGCGGCCCGCTGGTCGCCGTGATTCAGAACGAGATCCTCCAGTATCTTCTCGCCCTCCTCCGCCCGACCGCTGTCCCGAGCCGCGATGCCCAGCCAGAACCGGGCATCCAGGACCGGTTGCGGACGGAATCCGGCTTCAAAAGGATCCAGCGCCTCGTGAAGCGCCTCGTAGGCGGCCCGGGACGCCTCCCTCTCCACGTCCGCCCGGGCTACTGGCAGCACGGCGTTCAGGTGCTCCAGCAGGGCCCGCCGCGAGAGTTCGTTCGGAGTGACTTTCCGGGGCTTGGGCAGGGTGTCCACCGTGTCCGGGGGCAGTTTGAGGGTGGACTCCTCCACGGGGACGGCCAGCATGTCGCCGAACAGGGGCAGTTCCTGGAGTCCTTCGTTTCGCTGCTGGTCCATCTGGAGATACAGGATGTAGCCGCAGGCCCCCACCACCCCTATGCTCATGACCACCAGGACGATCCGGACCGCTGGAACCGCCTTGCGCGGAATGAATCGTCCCTTGCGGAAATTGACTCTGTCGTCCTGGTTCGACACGTTACACCCTGCCGATTTTCGTGATTATACCCCGTTGGTCTTTCCCCTGCCGGGCCATTGACCGGGGGGACGGACCGTGGACGCGCCGCTCGAATAGTTCTGATGACGGTCGGAAGCAGACACACACCAGGGGATTGAGGTAGCACAGATAAGCGCACTCGATGGTGCCCTTGAAGGCCGATCCGCAGACCCCGCCGTCGCACCAGTAATAGCAGCAGGCGTTGATCCCCTGGCAGTTCTGCAACTGGACGCCGTGGGCCGTGCAGCCGCCACCCGCATCGCAACACCTGTGCTGGTGCACCGCGGCCCCAACACAGTAGTTCCCGTTGAAGCACTGTGACCCCGTACACCCGGCGGGATCGGCCCCGATCACGTCACCCGGACCTGGACCACGACGGAAGTCCCCGGTGGTTTCCTGCCCTGGGCGAATATCCGGTGCCTCCCGGGGGTCAGCCACGCCGTATCCCCAGCGAAGCGGGCCCCGGGCTCCTTCCTGCCAATCCAGACGTCGGCATCGGCGGGATCCACCGTCAGGGTCATCCGGTCATGAGTTTCGCAAAGGGCCGCCTCGATGCGGGAGACCCGGTTCGCCGCTTCCTGCTTCTGCCCATCGGTCAGGGCGGCATCGAGGAGTTCAACCGCCCTTCTCCAGTCTTCCGGTCCAGTGGATTCGGGAGAGGCGGTGACGGGGCGGACCAGGGACAGGCTGACCACGATGACAGGCAGCGCCTTCGGAAATACGGGAGTCGACCGCATTGTGTCCTCGAACAGGACATTAAACTACCACGATCCCCTTTCCTCGGCCCAGACAGCCCACAACCTTAGGTTTCCATGGTCCGTCAATGGTTGACGGAGTTACGGTCCTCGGGTACCTATCATGTCTGGTCCACCAGCACGGGGAAGGACGACCCATGGACGACCAGCAGGATCGCCGGCGCTTCGAACGCACGCCCCTGGAAAAATCATCCGGGAAACCGATGAGGGCCGCTATCCCGGCGTGTACCTGCGCTATCTGAAGTGGCTTCACTTCCAGCAGCTTCGCGGGACTGAACGGGAAGACGGTTTCCTAGGCCCGCCGGTATTCCGCACGCACGGCTATGGCCTCTTCGCCTTCCGGCGTGATGTTGTATGCCTCCATGATCAGACCGTCGCCGTCGACCCACGTCAGTTCCGTCCGCCACCCCCAGTCAGGCGTGTCGGGGCCGGTGGGGTAATTGCCAGGGAACACGAGCTTTGCGCCACCGTCCTCCAACAGCCCCTGACAGACCATGGGATCGGGCGCCATGTGCCAGCTGTCGCCCCAGGTAGCCGTCGCCGCTTCTTCGTGCCCACCCAGGAACAGGGCGCCCTCCTTGGCCTCGCCCTCGAACACCCACCGGTAGGTCATGAGGTGGTACGCATCCCCGGCAATGGCCCTCACCCGGGCCTCGGTGTCGCAGGTCCGGACCGGCTCACCGGGCCCGAACCACAGGTTACAGGTACCCCGCCAGTCCCCAGCCATCCGGTTATAGAACGCCGTCACCGTCATGATCGTACTCCTTCCCAAACCAGGCCAGGAATACACGACTATCCGACGATTTCCCGGCGCATTCTTCGGCCCTCCCGCACCTGCATGACGAGTCCGTAGACCGCGGGGATGATCACCAGGGTCAGCACCATGCTGGTCATCAGCCCACCCACCATGGGCGCGGCAATCCGTTTCATCACCTGGGAACCGGTCTCGTCCACGCCCGCGAGCATCACGGGCAGCAACCCGATCACGGTGGTGGCCACGGTCATGAGCTTGGGCCGCACCCGGTCCACGGCGCCTTCCATGATGGCCACGTCCAGTGCGGACCGAAACAGTGAAGGAAGGAACCGCCCCTCCGTGCGCATGCGGTCCACGGCCCCCGCCCTCGCGCGCTTCCACGCCTCGTCCAGGTAGACCAGCATCACCACGCCGGTTTCGGCGGCCAGCCCGGCCAGGGCGATGAACCCCACATCCACCGCGACTGACCGGTTGTAGCCCAGCAGGTACATGAGCCAGATGCCCCCCACCAGGGCAAAGGGCAGTGAAAGCATCACGATGAGGGTTTCGGTCATGTTCCTGAAGTGGAGGTACAGCAGCCCGAACACCAGGACCAAGGTCACGGGAATGATCACCCGGAGCCTCTTTGCGGCCTTTTCCATGTATTCCCACTGGCCCGACCACAGGAGGTCCACGGGCTTGTCGGGGTCCACGCGGATGCGGCCGTCCGCCCGGGCCTCCTTGACTGCGGCCATGGCGGTTTCCACGTAGTTCCCCACGGGGATTTCTCCGGTGTCCATGTCCACGTAGATCCAGGCCGTCTTCTGCGCGTTCTCCGACTTGATGCCGGGCGGGCCCTTGTGGATCGCCACGTCGGCGAGCTGACCCAGGGGCACCTGCGCGCCCGTGGGCGTGGGGACGAGTACCCGCTTCAGCGCCTCCGGATTGTCCCGCAGTTCGCGGCCATACCGCAGATTCACCGGGTACCTCTCCAATCCTTCCACGATCTGAGTGACGTTCATGCCGCCGATGGCGGACATGACCACGTCTTCCACGTCGCCCACGGTGAGGCCGTACCGGGCGGCCTCGAAACGATCGATGTCGAAGTCGAAGTAGTTGCCCCCGGTGACCCTTTCGGCGTAGACGCTCCGGGTCCCCGGAATCTCCCGCACCACGGCCTCGACCTCCTCTCCCAGTCGGGCCAGTTCGTCCAGGTCCGACCCCATCAGCTTGATCCCCACCGGCGTCTTGATTCCGGTGCTCAGCATGTCGATCCGTGTCTTGATGGGCATGGTCCACGCGTCGGTCAGGCCCGGGAACCGGATGGCCGCCAGCAGTTCATCCGTGATGTCATCGGTGGTCATTCCCGGTCGCCACTGGTCCCGGGGTTTCAGCAGGACCGTGGTTTCGATCATGGTCAGCGGGGCCGGGTCCGTGGCCGTGTCGGCCCGACCGATCTTGCCGAACACCCGCTTGACCTCGGGCACCTCCATGATGATGCGATCGGTCTGCTGGAGCAGTTCCTTCGCCTTGGTCACGCTGATGCCAGGCAGGGTGGTGGGCATATAGAGTAGGTCTCCCTCGTTCAGGGGCGGCATGAATTCACCGCCGATCCGGCGGGCGGGGTACAGGGTCGCCAGGATCACCAGGACCGCCACCGCCAGGGTGGCGATGCGATGCCGCAGAACCAGCTGGATAACCGGCCTGTACAGCCAGGTGAAGAACCGGCTCAGGGGGTTCTTCCGCTCGGACAGGACCCGCCCCTGAACGAAATAGAACATGGCCACGGGAATGATGCTGATCGCCAGCGCGGCGCTGGTGGCCATGGCAAAGGTCTTGGTGAACGCCAGGGGCCTGAAGAGTCGCCCGGACTGTTCCCCCAGGGCAAACACGGGCAAAAAGGACACGGTCACGATGAGAAGGCTGAAGAACAGGGCGGGCCCCACCTCCTTCGATGCCTCCAGGATGATTTCGAAATGGGTCTTGCCCTTGCCGCCGTCCCTCTCCAGGTGCTTGTGGGCGTTTTCCACCATCACCACGCTGGCATCCACCATCACGCCGATGGCGATGGCGATGCCGCCCAGGGACATGATGTTCGCGTTGATGTCCATGACGAACATGAGAAGCAGGCTCGCCAGGACCCCCATGGGCAGCACGATGAAGGCCACCAGGGCGCTGCGCAGGTGCAGCAGGAAAAGGAGCATGATCAGGCCCACCACCAGCATTTCTTCCAGGAGCTTGGTCTTCAGGGTGTCCACGGCCTTCAGAATCAGTTCGGAACGGTCGTAGGTGGGAACCACCTCCACGTCCAGGGCGTCCAGCGTTGGCTTGAGTTCGGCCAGCTTCTTCTTGACGCCTTTGATGACGTCCAGGGCGTTTTCACCGAACCGCATCACGATGATGCCGCCGGTGACTTCCCCTTCTCCGTCCAGTTCCGCGATCCCGCGCCGCAGCTCCGGACCGATCTGCACGTTCGCCACCTGGCTCAGCAGGATCGGGGTCCCGTCTCCGCCCACGGCCAGGGGGATGCCATCGAGGTCCCTGATGCCCTCCAGGTAACCCAGTCCGCGGACCATGAATTCGGTCTC
>JADHTP010000131.1 GCA_016784945.1 Deltaproteobacteria bacterium
GATCGTGAAGATCCCGCCCACGTAGAACCGTTCGCCCAGGGGAACGCTGCCGCCGCCGGGGTTGCCAACGTATCCGTAGGTCCCCGACAGCTTCAGCACGCTGCCCAGCACGAAGGGGAAGTACTGCTTGACGTTGGCCACCACCTTGATGAACTCGAAGTCGCTGCCCAGCTGGGGGCCGGCCCACTCCAGGCTGGCGCTTGACATGTTGCCCTTGGTGGGAAACAGGCGATCATCCCGCGAATCGTAGTAGGCGATGGCGGTGATGCTGCTGATGAGACCCTTCTCGAAAAGGTGGGCCACGGGCACGTCCAGGGGGTCCTTCTGTCCGCCGGAATTGATGTCCACGCCTTCGATCTTGTAGGAAACCGACACCCCGAATTCGTCCAGGATGCGATGACCGATGGTCAGCCGCGCGCCCCGCGTCTCCTTGGTGAAGTTGTAATAGAGCATCTCGTAGTTGAAGGCGTCGAAGCCCAGGGTCCAGTTGGTGTCGAAGAGGTAGGGCTCCTCGAAGGACAGCTGAAAGATGGTCCTCAGGCTGGACAGCACGGCCATCAACGACAGGTTCTGGCCGCGGCCCAGGAAATTCTGCTTGGAGATCTGGGCCTGGAACATGAAGTTCTCGATGGACGAGATTCCCGCACCGATGGTGAAGGAGCCGGTCTGGCGTTCCTTGACCTCCACCACCACGTCCACCTGGTCGGGCAGGTGGCCGGGCTTGGGCTTGATCTCCACGGCCTCGAAGAACCCAAGTCGCTTGATGCGGGCCTCGCTCTTGCGCAGGTTCGTCTCGTTGTAGAGGTCCCCCTCGAAGACCATCAGCTCCCGTCGGATGGTCCAGTCCCGCGTGTCCTTGTTCCCCACGATGTCGATGCGGCCGAAGTAGGCCTTCTCGCCCTTCTGCAGCACGTAGGTGAAATCGATGAGCCGGTCTTCCTTGTGTAGCTGGTGGGCGTTGGCCACCGTGGCGAAGGCATAGCCCTGGTCCTTGTACAGGTTGGTCAGGGTCATGTTGTCGGCCTGGACGTTCTGCACGTTGAAGATATGGCCCGGCGTGAGGGCCAGCTTCTCCTCCAGTTCCTCCTTGGGGAACAGCATGTCGCCGTCCACGGCCACCTTGCCCACGTTGTACTGGTCGCCCTCGTGAACGGTGATGCTGATAACGATGAATTTCCGGTCACGGGACAGCATGACGACCGGCGGGTCCACCTTCACGTCGGCGTAACCCTTGGTATTGTAGAAGAGCTCCACGCGTTTCACGTCGTCTTCGAACAACACCGGGGAAAAGGTCCCCACGCCGGTTAGGAACCCGAGGATCGAGCCCTCCTTGGTGGCCATGACCTCGGCGATGTCCTCGGTCTTCAGGTTGTGGTTGCCCACGAACTCGATCCGCTGGACCTCCACCTTGGCGTGTTCACGGATCACAAAGACCACGTCCACCAGGTTGTCCGGCCTCGCCCGGAGCTTCCAATCCACTTCCGACAGGAAGTAACCCTCAGCCACGTAGTGGTCCCTGATGGCCTGCGCCGATTGTTCCACCCGCTTCAGGTCCAGGATGGTGGCTGACCGTACGGTGATCTTCTTGAGGATGTCCTCTTCGTCGATTTCGTAGTTCCCGGAGACGAGGACCTTGTCCACGGCCGGGCGTTCCTCCAGGGAGAACACCAGGGCGATTCCGTCCCCGGAGGGGCGGACCGATACCTGAACGTCCCCGAAAGCGCCGGTCCCGAACAGGGCTCGCACATCCGCCGACACCCGGCCCGGGTCCATGGGCTTGCCCACGGCGGACTTCACGTACCGGCGTGCAGTGGCGCGATCAAACCGCACCAATCCCCGAAAGAGCACTTCCTTCACCAGGGGGGCGGTTTCGACCTCGGTCGCCGCTGCGAGCCCGTCCTGCGCCACCGATGCCACGGGGGACAGTGTCACCAGTCCGAAGACGCCAATGAACAGCAATGGGACCAGGATGGCCGATGGAAGGACGTTGGTTTTCAATCCCCTTCCTCGTGCAGGATCCCGTCCTCGAGCCGGAGTATCCGACCCATGCGGTCGGCGAGTTTCAGATTGTGCGTGGCCACTACGAACGCCACCTCGAATCGCTGGTTCAGTTCCGTAAACAGGTTGTGGACCTCCTCGCTGGTGGTTTCGTCCAGATTTCCAGTGGGCTCGTCCGCCAGGATGAGCTTCGGCCTCATGGCCAGTGCCCTGGACAGGGCCACGCGCTGCTGCTCGCCACCGGAAAGCTCCGCCTGGCGATGGTCCCCCCGGTCCTGGAGACCCACTTCCGACAGCAGTGTCTCGGCCATCTCCTGCGCCTCGCGGCGAGGGAGTCCGGCGATTATCGCCGGTATCATGATGTTTTCCAATGCCGTAAATTCAGGAAGCAGGTGATGGAACTGAAAAACGAAGCCGATGTGGCGGTTCCTGAACGCGGCGAGTTCCCGTTCGGCCAAGGAAAACACGTCCTTACCCATTGCGACCACCTGGCCGCCGTCGGGACGGTCCAGCGTACCCAGAATGTGCAGAAGGGTGCTTTTTCCCACGCCGGACTTGCCGACGATGGCCACCATCTCACCGGGCTCCACGTCCAGGTCCAGGCCGCGCAACACCTCGATGACCCGCCCGCCCTTGTGGAACGACCGTTTCAGACCCGAGGCCTGCATCAGTAGAGTCTCAGACACTTTGCTCTCCGCCGGCAACCCACCGGCTTCAGTCATTCCTCAACCCGTCGGACGGCGACAGGCCCGCCGCCGAACTGGCCGGATAGAGGGTCGCCAGCAATGCCGCCCCGAGGGCCGCCAGGACCACCAGTGCGATCTCGTCGGGACGGACTTCCACAGGGAGGTTCCTCAGATAGTATTCCGAGGGCAGTCGAATCCCCGTCCAGGCCACGTACCCGCAGGAACCCAACCCCAGGACCAGCCCGGCCAGCGTCCCAACGAAACCGATGGTACCGCCGATGGTCAGGAAGAGCCTTCGGACGCCCTTCCTCGTCGCACCCAGGCACCTTATCACAGCGATGTCCCGGGTCTTCTCCAGAGTGATCAGCACCAGCGAACCAAAGACGTTGAACGCCGCCACCAGGATCACAAGTCCCAGCACCAGGAACATGGCCAGTTTCTCGATCTTCAGGGCCGTGAACAAAGATCGGTTGGCCTGAGCCACGGTCCTCACCTCACCCAGTCCCAGGCCCGACGCCTTTTCCCGGATCAGGCCGGATACGGCCTCCAGGTCGTCCAGGTCATCTAGCATGATCGCCACGCGGTTGGCCCCGCCCAGCATGAACAGGTCCCTGGCATCGTCCTGGGTCAGGTAGGCCATCTTGAGATCGTATTCGTACATCCCGCTGACGAAGGTTCCCACCACCCTGAAGGACCGGGTCCTTGGCCTCACCCCCATGGGCCCCACGTCTCCGTTGGGTATGACGGCCGTTACCTGGTCTCCCACGGACACCGACAGGCTCCGTGCCAGTTCCTCGCCCAGGATGATCCCGGGCAGGATCCGCCCCTTGCGGCGGGGCGTCACGTCAATGGCCGGCATCACGTCGGCCCCGTCGCCCGCGGCCGGCGCCTCGGCTTCCACCCTGAAGCCCATCTCGCGGTCCGACATTACCCGCACCGGCGCCTCGAATGCGTCCAGGGTCCTGCCGCTGACCACCGGATCCAACCAGAGGTCCGCCAGCCTGCCCGCGGGATCCAGGCCGTGCAGCTTCATCCCGGGACTCATGTTGGTAAGGGAGGTGAGCATGGCCTCGCCCTGTACGAAGGTCTCCACGGTGGTAACGTGGGGCGTGTCTTCCAGGGACCGCGACACCGACCGGTCGAGGGCGTTGGCCCCGGCGTCTCCCGCCGGATGCACGGTGAGGTGCGGGCTGAACCGGACGATCTTGCCCTTGAGGTCCGCCTCGAAGCCACCCATCACCGACAGGACCACGATGAGCGCCCAGACGCCGATGGCGGTCCCCATCATGGCAATGAAGTTCTGGCCGGACACTGGTATGACCCGCTCCCAGAAACCGCCGTCGTTCTTCCGATAGCCCACGAGGATCCGCAGTGCGAGGAGCGTCTGGTAGGACCCGAAGGCGCCGAAGGCGGCGTATCGCCGGAGAACGGCCACCAGCCCGCCGACGAGGAGGGACACCAGGACCACGGCCGCGATCATCACGCCGATCAACTCGATCACGGGCACCAGGAAGTCCTGGATATCGGACATAGGACCTACTTCTTCTCCGGACGGAACAGTGGGAACAGGATCACGTCCCGGATGCTTTCGCTGCCGGTCAGGATCATGGTCAGCCGATCGATCCCGATGCCTTCCCCCGCGGCGGGGGGCATGCCGTATTCCAGGGCCCGGATATAGTCTTCGTCGTATTCCATGGCTTCCTGGTCGCCCACGGCCTTGGCCTCCACCTGCCGGCGGAAGCGGTCTTCCTGGTCGGCGGGATCGTTCAGTTCACTGAAGGCGTTGGCCACCTCGGCCCCGGACACATAGAGTTCGTAGCGATCAACCAGGGTGGGATCGTGGTCGCTGCGCCGGGCGAGTGGTGACACCGCCAGGGGGAAGCCCGTCACGAAGGTGGGCTGGATCAGGTGCTCCTCCACACGGTTTTCAAAGACCGCCATGGCCAGTTCCAGGGACGCGTTCCGGCGGGATTCGTCGTCGGTGCCGGTGTGCTTGGCCCGGATCCTGTCGGCTTCCTCCCCGGGCACCTCGTTGTCCAGTGCGAAGGTCGCCGCCTGGTCGGGGTCGTTGAAAACGGCCTCCGACGCATCGCAGTACTCCCGAAGGGCGTCGCAGACGGCCAGCCGCCTGAAGGGCGACCCGAAGTCCAGGGTTTCGCCCTTGTATTCCACGGAGGTGCCGTCGCCAAGGTCCGTCACCAGGCCCCGGAGCATCTCTTCCGTGAGGTCCATCAGGTCCGAATAGGTGGCGTATCCCCAGTAGAACTCCAGCATGGTGAATTCGGGGTTGTGCCGGGTGGACAGCCCCTCGTTGCGGAAGTTCCGGTTGATCTCGTAGACCCTGTCGAACCCGCCCACCACCAGGCGCTTCAGGTAGAGCTCCGGTGCGATACGCAGATAGAGATCCAGGTCCAGGGTGTTGTGATGAGTCACGAAGGGCCGGGCGTTGGCGCCGCCCAGGACCCGGTGCATCATGGGCGTTTCGACCTCCAGGAAGCCGCGCTCGTCCAGGAAGCGCCGGATATGGGCAATGATCCGGGTCCGGGTACGGAAGACCTCCCGGGACCCGTCGTTCACGATGAGATCCACGTAGCGCATGCGTTGCCGCTGCTCCACGTCCTTGAGGCCGTGCCACTTCTCGGGCAGGGGCCTCAGGCCCTTGGTGAGTACCCGGTAGGTCTCGGCCGCCAGGGTGAGTTCGTCGGTCCGGGTCCTGAACAGCGTTCCCTCCACGCCCACGACGTCACCCACGTCGGTGAGTTTCAGACGCTGGTAGGCATCCTCCCCCACCACGTTCAGCTTGACGTAGGCCTGCAGAATCCCCGTGCGGTCGCGAATGCGCAGGAAGGTGGACTTGCCGAAGGAGTTGACCGCCATCACCCGTCCGGCAAGGGACAGGCGGATACCGGCGGCCTTCAGGCCCGCGGTGTCCAGGTCCCCTCCCTTCTCGTGCGCCTCGGCCGCGGTCCAGGTCGACTTGAAATCGTTGGGGTACCGCTGGCCGTCCAGTTCCTCCAGCTTGTCGAGCTTTTCGATTCGCTGGCGCCGGATCTCGCTTCCTGTCGTATCTTCGGCCACGGGGCAAACTCCACCACGAACGGCCGGTACCTTATAAGAGTTCAGGGTAGTTCGCAACGACAGGGTCGGGAGGTTGATCGTCGATCGTCGATCGTGGATCGTTCGGACAGGAACCGGGCCAATATCCAATCCCATACGATTAACGATTAACGATTAACGGAGGCTATTCCAGGAACGACGCCAGGCCGCGATCACCGGCGGGGAAACGGAGGCGGCTGAGGGCCTTGACTTCGATCTGGCGCACCCGCTCGCGGGTCAGACCCACGGCCTGGCCCACCTCTTCCAGGGTGTGCTCGCGCTTCACGCCGATGCCGTAGCGCATGCGGATGACGGCCTCTTCCTTGGGGGTGAGACTTGCCAGGAGACGCCGGATGGCCACCTGCATGTCCCCGGAAACGGCCTCTTCGAAGGGCTTGACGGCCGCGTCGTCTTCCACCACGTCCTTCAGTTCTCCGTCGTCTTCCCCCAGGGGCATGTCCAGGGACACGGTCTTGACCAGCACGCGCTCGGCACGCTCGACCTGTTCCACGGTGAACCCGGCTTCCTCGGCCACTTTCGCGGCGGTGGGCTCACGGTCCAGCTGGTGGTGAAGCCGCGCGCGGGTCTTCTGCACCTTGCTCATGCACTCCACCAGGTGGACAGGGACGCGGATGGTCCGGCCGTGCTCGGCCAGGGAACGGCTGATGCTCTGGCGAATCCACCAGGTCGCGTAGGTGCTGAACTTGTGCCCCAGGCGCCAGTTGAACCGGGACACGGCCTTCATCAGCCCGATGTTGCCTTCCTGGATGAGGTCCAGCAGGGGCATCCCCCGGTTCATGTAGTGCTTGGCGATGGACACCACGAGGCGGAGGTTGGACCGGATCATGCGGGAACGGGACTCCACGGCCATGTGCTGCACCGCGTTCAGCTCCGTAACCAGGTTGGACAGCCGTTTTCCCTTGAGACCCAGCACGCGTTCCGCGGTGCGGGCCGATGCGGCGCCCACCAGCACGCCGTGGTCCACGTCGATGGTTCCGAAGGCGTTGGTATCGGTTCTGTCTTCCGGGTCCGGGCCCGTGGCGGAGTCCGACAGCCGCTCCAGTTGACGCCACAGCGTCTTGAGCACCATGCGGACGATCCCGGCGCCGAACCGGAAGTTGGTGTATTTCTCGAACAGGGTCTCCGGAAGCCACCTGGCCGCCTTGGCGCGGGCCGCCGGGGTACGTTGCGAACGGTTCCACCGCATCCTCAGCGCCTTCACTTCGCCCGCGAAGACCTCCAGTTCCGCCGTGAGGGACGGTGTCCAATCTTCGTGACTGCTTTCCTCGAGCGTGGCGATGTCCTGGAGGGCGACTTCACCACTGATCAGCCGTTCGGGGAAGTTCAGCAGCAGATCCCGGCAGAAGGGAATGCGCGTCAGGCACTCGAAAGTGCCCGCGTTCCCGTCTTCCATGGCGATGGCCAGTTCACGTTCTTCGTCCCGGGTCAGAAGGGGGGCTTCCCCCACGTGACCGAGGTAGGCCAGGATGGCATTGGTGGGCGCGCCCCTGGCCGTTCCTCCCCGCGACTTCGCCGCGCAGGTACGTTTGGCCACGACGCCGGCCGCAGGGTATTTTTCTTCGAATCCTCTCAACGTCATTGTTCGAACCCCCTGCTATAAACCACGGTTCAGGTCGTTTGCCCGGCCCGATCCGCTCCGGCCTGAATCAGTGCAATATCGGGACCATGAACCACGACACTCCCTAACCAGCCGTTTACGCAGCATTTAATCCTCCACCCCCCCGTCCAATCCATTGGTCGTTCGGGGAGGACCACCCTTGGGGCCGGCAAAACCCATGACAAAAAAGTCATGGTGGTGACAAGATTCTGCGGAGCTGACCCCCTCGAAATCACCGTGAAAGCCAGCCAGACAATGTAGAAACGCGCTTGGAAGTGTGAGATTTGAAACAATACCTGGTACTGCATGCCCCCAACTACCACAATATCTTGTGCTTTTTTCTTGACAGCCCGCAGGGGCACGATTAGCATTCGTTGAAAGGGGAACAGACCGGTAGCCGGACCTCCGAACAGGTCCGGTGATTCGTTTTTTGGGGTTCGAATTGCGTGGAGGCGACCGAGGAATGGCCAACGGACTGTTTGACGCTCTGGCTCAAGGACCGGTCACGAAGACCGATGACGACAACAACAAGGACAAGGAGCCCGTCTCCGGAAAGATGAAGGATATCAAGGAAAAAAAGGGTCTGGCGTTTTCCAGGCGGTTTACCGACGGCAAGACGCCCCCCATGGACATGGTGGAGTGGGAGCAACGGGTGGCCGCCATCACCGCCGAGGACGGGACCGATGTCTTCCGGCAGGACGACGTGGAGTTCCCCGTTTTCTACTCGCAGTCCGCCACCAACGTGATCGCGTCAAAGTATTTCCGCGGCACCCTGGGCACCGCCAACCGCGAGAACAGCGTCCGCGACATGATCCTGCGGGTGACCGACACCCTGGCCGGCTGGGGACGCAAGAACGGATACTTTTCCGACGACGAGTCGGCCGGCGCCTTCCACGACGAACTGACCTGGCTCGTCGTGAACCAGTACGGGACCTTCAACAGCCCGGTCTGGTTCAACGTGGGTGTGGAAAAGAAGCCCCAGTGCTCGGCCTGTTTCAT
>JADHTP010000132.1 GCA_016784945.1 Deltaproteobacteria bacterium
TCCTGGCATGGGGCACGTCCAGGTTGTCTTCCGTGGATTCGTCCCAGGGCAGGTCGCAGATCCAGTCCAGGTAGGTCCTGGCCACCGTGTATTCCGGGGAGGAGGGCTGGATGGACCGCAGTCGACGGAGCTCCTTTTCGGCGACCTTGCGGACCTCTTCCGGCAGGTTGACCTTGCTCAGCTTTTCCGAGATCTCGTCCAGGACGTCGCCTTCGTCCTCCAATTCGCCCAGTTCCTTCTGGATGGTCTTGAGCTGCTGGCGCAGGACGTATTCCCGCTGGCTCTTGTTCAGTTCGCCCTTGACCTCCGTGTTGATCTTCTGGGTGACCCGCAGGATTTCCAGGTGATGGTGCAGGACCTTGAGGGTCATCCTCAGGGCGTCCGTCACGCTGGTCATGGACAGGATCTCCATCTTTTCGTCCATGGAGATGGGCAGGTTCGACGCGATGAGGAAGACCAGGCGGCTGGGCTGGTCCACCTGTTCCACCATCTCGCCGGCCGTGGACGGCATTTCAGGGATCAGCTGCAGGACCTCGGTGGTGACCGTCTTGAGGTTCCGGATGAGCGCCTCGACCTCTACGGACGTGGAGTCGTCGTCGGGTATCAGGCTGACGTTGGCTGCCAGGAAGGGGGCCGTCTGGGTGAACTGGTTCACCTTGAAACGCTCCAGGCCCTGGACCACGATGTCCACGCCCTGCTCGCGCTCACGGACCACCCTCAGTATCCGGGCCGTGGTGCCCACGGAGTACAACTCCTCGGCCGTGGGGTCGTGGGTGTCCTTGTCGCGCTGGGTGAGCACACCGATGGGTTCATCCTTTCCGGACACCGCATCGAGCAGTTTCAGGGTCTTCTCCCGGCCGATGACCAGGGGCATCACCAGGCCCGGGAAGAGAACGGAATTTCTGAGCGGCAGAATGGGGAGCGACGGGATGGTCCTCTCAGCGCTGGCGCCCGGCTTGGTTTCTTTCGTCATCGAGTCTCCCGGTTATTGGTCTTCCTCGGGACCGAAGGATACAAGTAAAACGGTCCTCCCAAAGATTGGTATTCCGGCCCAGAAATCAAGGTGACTGAAATTCCCTTCCCAGGGGAGTGGAAAGCATTGGCCCCGGGTCGGGAAGGTTGTCCTTGACCCGTTGAAGCCTGGCAGCCTTCAGTGACATGCCCTTGGCGAGCAATCCGTTCACCTTCTGGATCTCTCGGCTGACCTGCTGCTTGACGGCCTGGTAGGAGGCCCATCCCACCTGTTTCTTTCCGTTCACGAAGAAGGCCGGCGTCCCCCGGGCACCCAGTTCCGAAGCCGCGGCGCCCTCGGCAAGGGCCCGTGCCTTGAGGCCATCGTCGGCAAAGTCCTTTTCGAAACGGGCCATGTCGAGACCCACGGTGCGGGCATGCCCCTTCAGTTCCGCCTCGGACAGGGCCCGTTGGTTTGCGAACAGGGTGTCGGCATATTCCCAGAACTTCCCCTGCCGGGCGGCTGCCATGGAAGCCACGGCGGCGCCAAGGGCATTCCGGTGCATTTTCAGAGGGTTCTGTTTGAAAACCAGAAGGACTTCACCAGGGAATTCCTCGTGCAGTTTCCGCAGGGGCTCGTAGGCGCGCCGGCAGACCGGGCACTGGAAATCAGACACCTCGAGGACAATGACCTTGGCCCTGGGTGATCCCTTGGATGGACTGGGATCGTCGGACGGGACCACCCCCGGGGGAAGACCCTGGTCCTGGTCACCGGCGGGCGCCGCTGCCGCGGGGGCGACTATTACCTGCTCAAGGCGCAGTTTCTCCACGGGTGCTTTCGGCGCCTTGGGCCTGGGCGTCTTGAGCTTGGGCGCCTCGACTGCGGTCCCGGTGATCTCCACCGACAATCCGCCGTCCCTGACCGGGGCGGCGTACCGTCCTACAAGGAAGAACGCGACTGCGACCACGAAGTAACCTGCGATGACTGTTGCGGGTTTCAATTTTTTCTCGCCTGGGGAACCGCGAAATCAATAACATGGCACATGGCGGTGATCAAGGAGACGTGGAAGTCTCTTGTCACCGGTCCCCGGCGTTCAGGCGGGGCAAGGATGACGCGTCTTGAAGTGACTGATTGGTTGACATGGATAATATGAACTGGCGGGGAATAATCTGGTCGGTGGTCCTGGTGCTCATGGCGTTCTATGCCATGAAGTTCGTTCAACGGGGTTGCGGGGCGCCGTCCATCAAGGTGGGCGCCCAGGCGCCGGGTCTTTCCGCCACTCTGGTGGGCAGGCAGACGGCGGCGGAATCGTTGTTCAAGGGTTCAGCCCATGCCCTGGTGTTTTTCGCCACGTGGTGTCGTTCCTGCCGGTCGGAATTGCCGGTCATCCAGAGAGTGACCCGCGAGCGGCCTTCCATGAAGGTCCTGGTCGTCAGCGACGAGGACGTGGGCCTGGTGGCCGACTACCTGCGCAAGCAGGGGCTGAAACTGAACGCGGCGGGCAACGGTGGAGGAGTCTTTGCCGCCTACGGCATCAAGGTCCTGCCCACCACGGTGGTGGTGGGCGCCGATGGAAGGGTGGCCTTCGCTGAACCCGGCGGCGGTTCCGTTTCCTCCGGGCTCGATCTCCTCGTGAGCATGAACGGCGGCTGACTGGAAAAGGCTTGCCCTGCGAGCTAAGCCGCGCAGAGCGAATCAAGGCGGCTGACCATCCGGATTGGGTTGATGGGGTGTTGAGGGATCAAGAAGGAGGAATCGTCCGGATGGCCAGCCATGTCCCCCATCCATTACAATAATGCGTGATTTGTCCGGTCTATTTCCATCCGGTCGCCTGAAGCTGGTGAAATAACGGGGGAACATGAAAGGTCGCACCGGAGAAATGGTCCTGGATCGATACCGGCTGGAGCATCCTGTCGGCCGGGGCGGGTTTGGACGCATATTCCTGGCCACGCAGGTCAGTCTCGATCGCCAGGTCGCCATCAAGGTGTCCTCCGAAGAGAACCGTGACGATTCCCGCCTGCGGGAAAGATTCCGCCGCGAGGCCATGCTGGTGGCCTCCATCAACCACCCGCACCTGGTCACCTACCACGAGTTCGGGGTCGACGGAGACGGTGACCTGATCCTGGTGATGGAGTTTCTGAAGGGCCGGAGCCTGATGGACCTCGCCCGCAGGCGGGGGCCCCTGTCCATGGAAAACACGGCGCGGCACATGGTGCAGGCCGCCGAGGGTCTCCAGGCCGCACACGAGGCCGGCATCGTTCACCGCGACGTGAAGCCCTCCAACCTGTTTCTGGTGGACCAGGGAACCCGGAAGGAAAGACTGAAGGTCATCGATTTCGGCATTCTGCGCGTGGATCCCACGGTTCGGCCGGGGATCGCGGACCTGACCCGGACCAATCACGTCATCGGAACCCCCGCCTACCTGGCGCCCGAGATGCTCTCCGGCGGGCCCGTGGACGGCAGGGCGGATCAATACGCCATGGCACTTGTGACACTGGAACTGGTCACCGGCCGACGTGTCTACGGAAACGAATCGAACACCGACGGCATACTGGATCGCCTGGAAGGAACCGCGCCGGACCTGGGACGGATAGCGCCGGAGTTTCCAAACGGTGTGCGCCAGGTGCTTCAGCGTGCCCTGGCGAAGGACCCCGCACAACGATATGGCGACATCGCGGGGTTTGCGAGTGCCCTGGAAAGGGCGGTGCAGGGCGACCTCACGGCCCCTACCCGGGTGGATCGCCCGGTGATGGGGGTGCAGGGCGACCTCACGGCCCCTACCCGGGTGGATCGCCCGGTGATGGGACGGCGCAAGTGGCGGGTGGCGTTGCTCATCCTGGTCCTGGCTGGCGTTCTTGCCGGTTGGGGCCTGTCCCGGATGCCGTCCCCGGGCGCCTATGTTCCGGAAGTCCCGCCATTGACCCCGGGCGGTCCCAGGGAGGGCGCCGGACCCGTGTCCAGTCCGCCTCGGAACGAGGAAACGCCGGCCTTTCAAAACAGCGAAATGAAGGCCACGGAAAAAACGCCGTCCACGACACGTTCACGAAGGAAGGCAACAAAGGCGCCGGCTGACCGGGCCCCCGCCGTTCTCACCCTGAACGCCCGTCCCTGGGCCGATGTCTTCCTTGACGGAATGCCCGTGGGCCGGACGCCTCTCATGGGGCTGAATACCGCCCCGGGGCGGCACACGCTGGTTTTCAGGCATCCACGGTTCGGCGATAGGACTTTTCGCCAGACGGTGAAGGCGGGACAGCGGGTCAACTTCAACGTGGATCTGACTTCGGGCCGCCGGGCCGACCCCCGCGATTAGCGTACAGGGCCTCGCAGGAACCAATCACCACCAGCAAGCCGGCAATGGCCCAGAAGAAGCAGGCCGCCACCACGTCTGGCGTATCGGTCTTTCCCAGGAAGAAGTCCAGACCCACCAGGCTCGTGACGATTCCGGCCGCGATGATCACCCAGCCGGAACGTCGGTAGTCGGCAGGCGTGGGATCGGCCTTGATGGCCTCTATGTTGACGACCTTTTCCCTGATGGGCTGGCTTTCAGACGCGTCGTTCATTCCTGTGCATCCCCCCGAACCAGTTCGAGTTCCGCTTTTCCGCCCTGTTCCCCGCTGGAATCGACATTCCGGGTAACGGGTACAACGGAAATTCCTGCTGACTGCTCTGCCTTGTTTACCATAGACCGGGTCCTTCGCAAAAGGTCCCGTACGGACTTTTCCATTCGATCGATGCGGGACACGATGCATCCGTCCGAGGCGGTCCTGAGGTTTTGGGCAACCGAAAGCCGTTGGGCCAGCAGGCCGTCCATCGAGCGGGCGAGTCGGAGCGCACGACGCTCATCCACGTCTGTGCCCCGGGGTTCGGACAGCAGCAGCCAGGCGTCCATCAGCATGCGACGGGCCATGGAGCAGGCGGAGCGTGGGACGGCGCCGTCTTCCAGTGCGCCGGCGAGGTCATGGGAGGCTCTGGACAGCAGTTCCATGACCTGGTCCCGATCGTTCATGACCGTAGTGTAGTATATTCGCGACCCCAGGCGAGAGGTGAACATGGACGCGTTCCAGGTCGGCACGAAAGCACAGGCCCAGGCCGTTGACATCACCCGGCAGGTGGATTCCCATGTATCGGCGGCGGCCATCGAGGAAGGGGCCGTCCTCGTCTATTGCCCACACACCACGGCGGGCATCTACAACAACGAGGGGCACGATCCGGACGTGGCGCGGGACGTGATGGCTCACCTGGAAAAGCTGGTCCCGCGGGACGGACCCTACCGGCACATGGAAGGCAACTCGGCAGCGCACATCCGGTCCATCCTCACTGGAAACGGCGTGCTGGTGCCCGTTTCGGGAGGACGGATCGCCCTGGGTACGTGGCAGCGGATCTTCCTGGCCGAGTTCGACGGGCCGCGGACCCGGAACGTGCAACTGCATTACCTGTCCGGCGGAGGTAACCGAGTTGGCTGAAGAGGTTAAGTACACGCTCGGCGATGACATCGAGATCTATTGTCGCTGGTGTCGCCTGAACACCAACGGCGTGGTGAGTGCGCTGGATCAGGCCGGGGCGCTCGCCAAGGTCCAGTGCCGCACCTGCCGGAATTTCCTGCCCTTCAAACCGCCCAGGGATGCCGGGGCCGAAAAACAGAAGCTCATGGACAAGGCCCTGCGGATGCGGGACAGGCGTACGTCCTCGGGAAGCGGGAAGTCGACGAAACAGGCACAGGACACGTCCCTTTCCGCCGAGGCCGTTGCCCGCAGGATGTGGGACGAAGCGACCCGGGAGGTCAACCCCCTCAAGTCGAAGATCTACCGGCCGACCCTGACGCTGGAGATGGAAGACATCGTGACCCACCCGAAACATGGCCTGGGCGTGGTCAGCGAGGTCGGCGACGACTACGTGCTCGCCCTGTTCCGAGAGGGAATCCAGCGTCTCGATCACAATCAGGAAGTCGATGGTTGATGGTCAATGATCGATGATCGATGATCGATGATCGAGCAAGGTATCAGATCCCTTCCCGAGATCTCCAACCATGAACCAGTAACCATGGGTCAATGGTCTGCCTGAATAGGCTGGCTGTGTCCTAGATCAGGTCGATCCCGGGGAAATAGTAGGCAATCTCTTCTGCTGCGGTCTCCGTGGCATCGGAGCCGTGTACGGCGTTGCGCTCGATGTTGGTTCCGAACTGCCCTCGGACCGTGGACTTGGGCGCCTCTTCCGAGTTCGTGGGCCCCATCATGTTTCGCCATGTGTCGATGGCGTCCTTGCCTTCGAGCACCATCACGACGACGGGTCCCGACGACATGAAGCGGCACAGGCTCTGGAAGAAGGGGCGCTTGCGGTGTACGGCGTAGAAGCCCTTGGCCTCGGTCAGGGACAGCTTGATCATCCGCATGGCCACGATCCGCAGGTCCGACTTCTCCAGGACGCGGATCACGTTGCCGACATTGCCCGCGGCCACGGTATCGGGCTTCAGGATCGCGAGTGTGTGTTCTTTGCTCATGCCTTTCCAATCCGTTTCGCAAGAGTGATGCCGATTTCCGCCGGCGTGGGAGCCACGTCGATGCCATGGTCCTTGAGACAGGTGATCTTCTCTTTCGCGGTGCCCTTGCCACCGGCGATGATGGCGCCGGCGTGACCCATGCGGCGGCCCGGAGGCGCCGTCTGCCCTGCGATGAAGGCGATGACGGGCTTGTCCATGTGGTTCTTGATAAAATCGGCAGCGTCTTCTTCGGCGCTGCCGCCGATTTCACCCATCATGACCACTGCGGTGGTATCGGGGTCGTCCTGAAAGGCCGACAGGCAGTCGATGAAGCCTGTTCCCTGGACCGGGTCGCCGCCGATGCCGATGCAGGTGCTCTGGCCGATGCCCAGCTTGGTGAGCTGGTCCACGGCCTCGTAGGTCAGTGTGCCGGACCGGGAGATGACCCCCACGGAGCCGGGCAGATGAATGTGGCCGGGCATGATCCCGATCTTGGCCTCACCGGGGGTGATGACACCGGGGCAGTTCGGGCCCACGAGCCGGATCCCCGCTGCGTCCACGATGGGCTTGACCGCGAGCATGTCCAGGACTGGAACGCCCTCGGTGATGCAGACGATGAGTTCCACCCCCGCATCCACCGCCTCGAGCATGGCATCGCGGCAGAAGGGCGGGGGAACGAAAATGGCCGATGCCGTGGCGCCGGTGGCCTTGACTGCGTCACGGACCGTATCGTAGACGGGCACCTCGTCCATCCTGGCGCCACCCTTGCCGGGGGTCACGCCCGCGACCACGCTGGTCCCGTATTCCACCATCTGGCGTGCGTGAAATGAACCGGCGCTGCCGGTGATCCCCTGGACCAGGACCTTGTCGTTTTTCTTCAGAAAGATTGACATTGCGAATTCCTCCTAATCCGGTTCGTTCAGGCCTGGATCTCGCCACGACTGGCCTTCACGACCTTCTCCGCGGCCTCTGCCAGGGTCTCGGCAGGGATGATTGTCAGGCCGGACTGGGCCAGAATCTCCTTGCCCTTTTCCACGTTGGTGCCCTGGAGCCGCACCACCAGGGGAACCTTCAGTTCCACGTCACGGGCCGCGGCAACCACGCCGTCCGCGATGACGTCGCACTTCATGATCCCGCCGAAGATGTTCACCAGGATGGCCTTCACGTCGTGATCCAGGATGATCTCGAAGGCGGCTTTCACCTTTTCGCGGTTGGCCGAGCCACCCACGTCCAGGAAGTTGGCGGGCTCGCCGCCGTAGAACTTGATGATGTCCATTGTCGACATGGCCAGCCCGGCGCCGTTCACCAGGTTGCCGATGTCGCCGTCGAGGTTGACGTAGCTGAGGTCGAACTTGGAGGCCTGGACCTCCAGGGGGTCCTCTTCGTCGAAGTCGCGCAGTTCGACGATGTCCTTGTGCCGGTGCAGGGCGTTGTCGTCGAAGTTCATCTTGGCGTCGAGGGCCAGGAGGTCACCGTCCTCGGTCACGATGAGCGGGTTGATCTCCACCAGGGATGCGTCTTTTTCCACGAAGCACTTGTAGAGTCCTGCGAGGAACTTCATGGCCTTCTTGGCGGTGTCGCCCTTCAGTCCCAGCCCGAAGCACAGGTTCCGCACGTGGAATGGCTGGATGCCCGTTGAATAGTCAACGTATTCCTTGAGTATCTTCTCGGGCGTGTTGGCCGCGACCTCTTCGATCTCCATGCCGCCCTCGGTGGATCCCATGATGACCACCTTGCGGGTCTCGCGGTCCAGCAACATGCCGAGGTAAAGCTCGCGGGCAATGGCCAGGCCCTGTTCCACGTAGATGCGGCGGACCAGCTTGCCTTCCGCCCCGGTCTGGGGTGTCACGAGGGTCATTCCCAGGATGGCCTTGGCGTGGTCCTTGACCTCGTCCAGGGACCGGCA
>JADHTP010000133.1 GCA_016784945.1 Deltaproteobacteria bacterium
CCTCCGGGTCCTGGACAAGTCGGCCCTCCAACTGGACCTGGGCGCCCTGGGCTTCGACGAGGAGCCGCTGCGCGAGTTCCGTGAAGCGGTACACCAACCCTGGGGCATGGTCCTGGTGACGGGGCCCACGGGTTCGGGCAAGACAACAACTCTCTACTCGGCGCTGACCGAGTTGAACAAGGCATCAGATAATATCTCCACTGCGGAAGACCCGGTCGAAATCAATATGCCGGGAATCAACCAGGTGCAGATGAAGGACGAGATAGGGCTGAACTTCGCGGCGGCCCTGCGGTCCTTCCTGCGGCAGGATCCGGACATCATCATGGTCGGGGAGATTCGGGACTTCGAAACCGCTGAAACCGCGGTCAAGGCGGCGCTCACGGGCCACCTCGTCATGTCCACCATCCATACCAACGATGCCCCGTCCACCATCAACCGACTCCTGAACATGGGCGTGGAGCCGTTCCTCGTGACGGCTTCCCTGGTTCTCATCTGCGCCCAACGTCTGGTCCGCAAGATCTGCCCGGATTGCAAGGAAGAGCTGGAAGTGACCAAGCAGGTCCTGATGGACACGGGTTTCTCCGAAGAGGAATCCGAGAGCATCCAGCCCATGAAGGGCGCGGGTTGTCACAACTGTAATGATACCGGCTACAAAGGCCGTATCTCCTGTTATGAGGTGCTGCCGCTCACCGACGAGATCAAGGAGGCGATCCTGCAGGGTTATTCCTCCATAGAATTGAAAAGGGAAGCCATGCGGCAGGGCATGCGCACCCTGCGGCAATCGGGACTGGAAAAGGTCAAGGCGGGTATTACCACGCTGGACGAGGTCTTGCGCGTGACCAGGGCGGACTAGGGAAATGGACCCAAAACCTTCAGAACAGAAATTTGCGGAATTCGACATCCACCAGTTGCTGGAAGTCATGGTGGAGAAGGGCGCGTCCGACCTCCACCTGACGGCCGGATCCCCGCCGCAGATTCGCATCCACGGGTCCCTGTACCCCGTCAAGGTCCCGGCTCTCAGGCCAAAAGACGTGCAGAGGCTGGGATACAGCGTACTGACCGAAACCCAGATGAAACGGTTCGAAGAAAACAACGAAATCGACCTGTCCTTCCAGTGGAAGGGCGTGAGCCGGTTCCGGGCGAACTTCTTTCGCCAGCGCGGGTCCGTGGCCGGCGCCATCCGGCAGATCCCCACCAGCATCATGAGTTTCGAGGAACTGGGGTTGCCTTCCACCATCCATTCCCTCGTGGACAAGCCCAGGGGTCTCATCCTGGTCACCGGGCCCACGGGCTCCGGCAAGTCCACGACCCTGGCGGCCATGGTGGATGCCATCAACCAGCGTCGACGGGGCCACATCATCACCATCGAAGACCCCATCGAGTACCTGCATCAGCACAAGAACAGCATCGTGAACCAGCGCGAGGTGGGAGGGGACACGTCCACCTTCCACGACGCCCTCCGTTACGTCATGCGCCAGGACCCCGACGTGGTGCTGGTGGGTGAGGTCAGGGATCTGGAAACCATGGAAACGGCCCTTCGGCTGTCTGAAACCGGCCACCTCGTGTTGACCACGCTGCACACCAACAACGCCGTGCAGACCATCCACCGGGTCATGGACCTGTTTGCCGGGGACCAGCAGGACCGTGTCAGGACCCAGTTGTCCTTCGTGCTGGAAGGCATCCTCAGCCAGCAGTTGATGCCGCGAATGGACGGCAAGGGGCGGGCGCTGGCCCTGGAATTCATGCTCCCGAACCCGGCCATCCGCAACCTGATCCGCGATGGCAAGATCCACCAGATCTATTCCCAGATGCAGATGGGACAGACGAAATTCGGGATGCAGACCATGAACCAGCACCTGTTCAAGCTGTGGCGTGACCGGGTGATCAGTCGCGAAGAGGCCCTGTCACGTGCCGGGGACCTGGAGGAACTGACGCAGATGATTTCCAACGCCGGCGGTTGACGGAGCCGGCTGCAGGGTAGGAGGTCCAGATGGCCAAGTTCGCTTGGCAAGGCACCACGAAAGAAGGCCAGATGAAGACCGGGACCATCGAGGCCGCCAATGCGGCCGAGGTGGAACAGAAGCTTCAAGGGATGCAGATCTCGCCTTCCAAGGTGAAACGGTCCCTGGGACAGTTCGAGTTGAATCTGCCCACCCTCGGGGGCGTCAACACCAAGACCCTCGTGGTGTTCACCCGGCAGCTGTCCACCATGATCGACGCCGGTCTGCCCCTGGTTCAGTGCCTGGACATCCTGGCCGCCCAGGAGCCTGACAAGGCGTTCCAGAAGATCATCTACGGTGTGAAGGCCCACGTGGAAGCGGGTACCACCCTGGCCGATGCCCTGAAAAAATACCCGAAGGTCTTCGACGAACTGTTTACCAGCATGGTGGCAGCCGGCGAAATCGGTGGTGTCCTGGATACCATTCTGCAGCGGTTGGCGACCTATCTTGAAAAATCCATGAGGTTGAAGCAGAAGGTCAAGTCCGCGCTGCGTTACCCGACCTTCGTCATCGCGGCGTCGGTCGGCATCATGGTCGTCCTGCTGTGGAAGGTGATTCCGTCGTTTGCCGCCATCTTTCAGAGCGTCGGTGGCAGTGCACTGCCGGCGTTGACCCAGTTCGTGGTCGACCTGTCCGAGAACTTCATTCACTATCTGCCCTACATCGCCATCGGCATCACCGCCCTGATAGTGGGGTTCATCATGTTGAGGAAGAACCCGAAGGGACGCCGCCTCATCGACCTTGCCATGCTGAAGATGCCGGTGATCGGGTCACTGATCCAGAAGGCCGGCGTGGCGAGGCTGACGCGGACCCTGGGGACCCTGGTGGCCTCCGGCGTGCCCATCCTGGACGCCCTGGAGACATCGGCGAAATCGTCGGGTAACGTGGTGATCGAAGGTGGCATCATGTACACCCGGGCCCGGGTCGCTGAAGGAAAGAACATCGCCGCGCCGCTGGACGAAACCAACATTTTCCCGAAGATGGTGGTCCAGATGATCGCGGTCGGTGAGTCCACGGGCGCCATGGACGTCATGCTCGGGAAAATTGCTGACTTCTACGACGACGAGGTGGACGCAGCCGTGGATGGCCTGACCAGCCTCATCGAGCCCATGGTCATGATCCTGATTGGTGGGATGGTGGGTTTCGTGCTCATCGCCATGTACCTGCCCATTTTCGGCATGGCCGAGAACCTGGCCAGACGTTAATTTGCCGGATACCCAATAGTGAACGAAAAAGGCGCCAAAATCACGGAGGTCACTGAACGGACCCCGGCCCACCTGCGTGATACGGTCAATCTGCCCCCCTATTTTCAAGCCACACGCCTGGAACTGACCCTGCGCCGGAAGCTCCTGTGGATGGCGTCGTTGCGCATCGTCATGATGATGATCCTGGTGATGGCCACCACCTTTTTCACGGCGGACGTGACCCTGGCCTACGTGAGGGGGTTGCGCAGCATCCTGATGTGGGTCGGGCTCATGAGCCTGATTCCCGCAGCGCTGTATTACCCGGCCATCTACTCGGTGCGTTCGAAGAGGGGAATGCTGGTCATCGCGATGCTCCAGGTGGTACAGGACTGCCTCTTCGCTGCGGTCATGGTCGCCATCACCGGTGGCACGGGATCGGCCTTCACCTTCTTCTTCTCCCTGAGCATCATCGTCGCCAGCGTTCTCATCGGACGGCGGGGCGCCATCATCGCTGCCATCCTGTCCTTCGGACTTCTGGGGATCATCGGCGTCTGGGAAATCGGGGTGCTGGGTCACCCTGCGTTCATGGACGATCTACTGATCCACGGGGGCGTGGCCTCGGTCCTGTACGCGGTCGGGATCAACGTGGTGGGCTTCGTGGGGATCGGGTTCCTGGCCCAGTACCTGTCCGAACAGCTGCGTCGATCCGACATCCAGCGCGAGCGATTCCGGGTCAACCTGGAGGACCTGAGACAACTCCACGAAAGCATCCTGTCATCGGTGACCGGCGGGATCATCACCTGTCGCCTGGACCATCGCATTCTCCACGTGAACCGGGCGGCCGAGGTCCTGCTGGCCATCAGCGCCCGCGTGGCCAAGGGACGTGTCCTTTTCGAGATGTTTCCCGAGGCCGAGTCCCACATGGAAGAGCCAGCCGATTCTTTCGACGTCCTGCGCAACGGCCCCGGGGGGGAGGAACGCCACCTGGCAATCAAGATCACCCCGCTGCTTTCCCGCATCGGCGACATGGTGGGGCGGATCCTGTTCGTCGAGGACGTAACGAACATTCGGGAGATGGAAAACAAGATGCAGGCCGATGAACGGCTGGCCACCATTGGCAAGCTGGCCGCCGTGGTGGCCCACGAAATCCGCAACCCCCTGGCCTCCATATCGGCTTCCGCGCAGATGCTGAGGATGGCGGAGGGACTGGAAGACGATGACAAGAAGGCGCTGGAGATCGTGGTCAGCGAGACCGACAACCTGAGCAGCTGGATTTCGGACCTCCTGGAGTATTCCAGCCCACGACGCGGCGAAGAGACGACCATCGAGCTCAATGCACTGCTTGCACAGGTCCTGGACGTGATCAAGGCCGACCCGGCGGCAAAAAGGGTGGAAGTCAACCTGGACGTGCCCACGGACCTCGTGTTTCGCGGGGATTCGCAACAGCTGCACCGGGTGTTTCTCAACCTGGCCAAGAACGCTGTTGAAGCCATGGCAGGTGGCGGTCGGCTCCGGGTAGCCGCGTGGACCGAAACCGGGGACAATGACTCGCGATGGATTAGGATCACCGTGTCGGACAACGGCATGGGCATTCAGCAGGATGAAATGGAGAAGGTTTTCGACGCGTTCCACACCACAAAGGCTCGCGGCACGGGACTGGGACTTGCAACGGTGGCCCGGGTCATAGAAGAATACGGCGGTCGGATCAATGTGGAGAGTCATCTGAACGTGGGCACGGTCTTCACGGTCATGCTGCCCCACAGAACCGAGAGCGGCGAATTCCCCAAGGTGACCAGGAATGAGTAAGGACACGCACGAGTTCGAGTGGGACCAGGGCGTTCATCTCAAGGGATCGGTGCTCTGGTTCGATGCCGAGCGACACAACGTGATGTCTTTGGTGTCCTCCGCCAGGGTGGATGAATCCTGGCGGCACAAGCGGGCGATCTGTACGGAAAGGACCCGTACCCTGCTTCGTGTGTCCCGGAATTCCTTTCAGGCGCTGGTGTCGCCCTACGGTCGTCGCATTTCACTGGGGCCCCTGGAACTGACCCTGCTGCCTTCGGGATTCATGCCGGGATCGGCCCAGTTGCTCGTGGAATCGGACCAGGGGTCCACTCTGTTAGTCAACCATATGAGCTTCGAGGAACACCCGCTGGCGGAGAAGGCCCAGTTCGTCACGGCCGACAACCTGGTCCTGCGGGTGGCCTACGGTCGGCCCGACTTTTCTTTTCCGCCCTTCGCCGACGTGCTGGAACTGATCGTGGATCGCGCCCGTGAGTCGCTTTTGCGCCAGGAAACGCCCGTGTTCCTGTGTTCGCCCCTGGGTAAAGCCCAGGAGGTGGTCCGGTGCCTGATCCAGGCGGGCCTGAACGTGTCGGTCCACCGGAACATCGCCCGGTTCAACAAGGCCTATCGGGGACTGGGCGTGGACCCTGGGGTGGCCCGTGTCTTCAAGGGAAGTCCACGGTTTGACGAGGTCCTCGTCTATCCCGAGCGTCTCCGATTTTCACCCGCCATCCGTCGCCTGAGGCACGCGCGCCTGTTCTGGGTATCCGGGTTGTCCTGTGCACCGGACGCCCTGGCGCGGGTCAAGGTGGACGAAGGCATCCCGCTGGCCGGTCACCTGGACCACGCGGGCCTGTTGCACTTCGTGGAAATCTCCAAAGCATCCCGGGTCTTCACCGTGGGCGGCTGGGCCCTCGAGTTCGCGGACCACCTGCGCAAGAAAGGGGTGGACGCCGTGGCCCTGCAGAAAGACGCCCAACTGGCCTTGTTCTAATCTGGAGTATTCATGACCAATCTACTGCGGCACCCACTCACGTGCGCTGCACGGCGTACCTCCTCGCATGGACCTCGACTTACCTACAGTAAGCCTTCGCCCCATGCTGTGGGGGTGCGCCATGCACCGGCTGCGCCTTCGCTACGCGATTCGGCGCATCGTGACGAATGCTCATGAATAATCCAGGCTAAGCGGTAGGGCCGATGGCGGCACCACCATCGCCTGTTTCGGGTGGGAAACGTGCTGTTCAACTCTATTTCCTTTGCCGTCTTCCTTCCGGTCGTCTTCACGTTGTACTGGCTGCTGAAGCGAAGGGGGCCCCGGACACAGAACCTCCTGATCATATTGGCCAGTTACGTTTTCTACGGATGGTGGGATTACCGTTTTCTTTCCTTGATCGTCATCAGTTCGGCCGTTGACTACCTGGCGGGAGGCCGGATTTCACCCGAAACGCGGCCCCGATGGCGCAAGTGCTGGCTGGCGGTCAGCCTGGCGGTGAATCTCGGCGTCCTTGGTTTCTTCAAATACTTCGATTTCTTTGCACAATCGGCACAGGAACTCATGATGAGTCTGGGGCTGAACCCGGATTTTCCGACACTGAGGATCATCCTGCCGGTGGGCATCAGCTTCTACACCTTCCAGACACTCAGCTACACCATCGACATCTATCGAAAGAAGACACCGGCCATCAGGGACCCTGTGGCCTTCTTTGCCTTTGTCGCCTTCTTCCCCCAGTTGGTGGCCGGACCCATCGAGAGGGCGAAGTCGCTGTTGCCCCAGTTCCTGCGCGCGAGGAACTTCGACGGCGTTGCCGCGCGGGATGGCTGCAAGCAGATCCTGTGGGGCCTGTTCAAGAAGGTGGTCATCGCCGACAGGCTGGCCGGCGTGGCCGACCCGGTATTCGCGGACTACGCCGCCTACAGCGGTGCCGACCAGGGCATTGCCATCTTTGCCTTTGCCATCCAGATCTACTGTGATTTTTCCGGCTATTCGGACATCGCCATCGGGACCGCGCGGCTGTTCGGCATCAACCTGATGCAGAACTTCTCGTTTCCATACTTTTCGCGGGACATTGCCGAGTTCTGGAGGCGATGGCACATCTCCCTGTCCACCTGGTTCAGGGATTACGTCTACGTCCCCCTGGGAGGCAACAGGAAGGGACTGGCGGTCCGGGCACGCAACGTCATGATCACCTTCCTGGTGAGCGGTCTGTGGCACGGGGCAAACTGGACCTTCGTGGCCTGGGGCCTGATCCACGGGCTGTTGTTCCTGCCTCTGATGTTGAAGGGCTCACACAAGGCCCACCAGGGGGTGGTGGCCCAGGGACGTCTGCTTCCATCTGTACGGGAATTCCTGCAGATGGCAGTGACCTTCGGGTTGACCTCCCTGGCGTGGGTGTTCTTCCGTTCGGAGTCCATCGTCGGGGCCTTCGGATTCCTGGACCACATGGCGTCATCGGAATGGACCACGCTGTATCTGACGAAGGGGGCTTTCGCCAATGCCCTGCTGGCTGTGGGCCTGCTGGCGGCGGAGTGGACCGGGCGGCATCGGCGACATGCCCTGGAGGCCCTGGAGTTTCCCGTGGCCGGAAGATGGGCTGTCTACCTGGGCGTGTCGCTGGCCATCGGTGTGTTGGGGAAATTCGGGGAAGCCGAGTTCATCTATTTCCAGTTCTGAGGGGAAAGAAGTTTCGGTGGTGGTGGTGAAAGACAACGGCATCAAAACCTTCCTTTCCAGGTTGGCCCGTTTCGTCGGTCTCCTGGTCGTGGCCTGGTTCGTCCTGATGTTTGCAGTGTCCAACCTGGGTGACGCCGTGCAGGAGCCCTTTCGTCGATTCACCAACCTGGCCGTGGGCCACTGGCCCACCGGTGGATTTTCCAGGCAGAGATTCGCCGAAATGGAGCAACACGAAAACGTGGATGTGCTGTTCGCGGGGTCCTCGCACTGCTATCGCACCTTCGACCCGCGATTCTACCGGGACAGGGGGCTCGCGGTGTTCAACATGGGCTCCACGGCACAGACACCCTTGAACGCCTACTATCTTCTGGAGGGACGCATCGACCGGCTCAAACCGAAGCTGGTGGTCATGGAGGTCTTCTGGGCGGTTCTTGGCGCGGACGGCACCGAGTCCTTTCTGGACCTGCTGACCAACGCGCCACTGGACGGGAACCTGGTCCGCATGGGGATCGCCACCGGGAGCCTCCGGTCCGCGACCGCCCTGCTGTCCCGGTGGATGCGCATCGGCGAACTGGAATCCGGTCCGGTCACCGGGACGGGACACTACGTGGCAGGCGGCTTCGCCGAACGTCGGGAAGGGTTTGTGGGGGACCTT
>JADHTP010000134.1 GCA_016784945.1 Deltaproteobacteria bacterium
GGAAAACATCCGCGACTGGTGCATAAGCCGGCAGTTGTGGTGGGGCCACCAGATTCCCGTGTGGTATTGCGACGCCGACGGGTGCGACGGTCTGTACGTGGGCGTGGATGACCCGGGGACTGGCACCGTCTGCCCGAAGTGCGGCGGCGGAGTATGGAACCAGGAAGAGGACGTTCTCGATACCTGGTTCTCGTCGGCCCTGTGGCCCTTCTCCACGCTGGGATGGCCCGACGACACGAAGGATCTGAAGACCTTCTATCCCAACACGGTGATGGAGACGGGCTTCGACATCATCTTCTTCTGGGTGGCCCGCATGATGATGATGGGCATCCACTTCATGAAGGAGGTGCCTTTCTCCACGGTCTATTTCCACGCCATGGTGCGGGACGAGGCCGGTCAGAAGATGTCCAAGACCAAGGGCAACGTCATCGATCCCCTGGAACTCGTGGACGAGGTGGGCGCCGACGCCCTGCGGTTCACCCTGGCCATGCTCACGGCACAGGGGCGCGACGTCAAGCTGTCCGTGGACCGGATCAAGGGCTACCGGGATTTCGTCAACAAGATCTGGAACGCCGCCCGGTTCGTTTTCATGAACCTCGAGGACTTCGATGGGCCGGTCACCCTGGAGGGCCGGGATTTCGCGCCTGCCGACAAATGGGCCCTGACCCGGCTGCACGACGCCCTGGAATCCTGCCGGACCTCCCTCGAGGAATTCCGCTTCAACGAGGCCGCGTCGGGCCTCTATCAGTTCGTGTGGCACCGGTTCTGTGACTGGTACCTGGAATTGTCCAAAGGGGCGTTGGCCGAAGGGGGCGAGCAGCGCGTGGCCGCCCAGACCGTACTGGTGCTGGGGATGGACAACATCCTGCGGGTTCTGCACCCGTTCATGCCCAACGTGACCGAGGAGTTGTGGCAGCGGCTGAGGCCGCATCTGGCGGATCCGGCGGACAGCATCGTGACGGCGCCGTTCCCCACCAGCGATCGGATACCCGTCTTCCCCGATGACGCGGTGGCCATGGACGAGGTGCTGGACCTCATCAGTGCCATCCGGGGGATTCGCAGCCAGGTGCGCGTGCCTCCGTCGGAACACGTGGACGTGGTGGTCCGCCCCGGCAACCCGCAGACTGCGAACCACCTGGAACGACTGGGGGAGGACGTGAAGCGCCTGGGCCGGGTGGAAGGTTTCACCGTTTCCGAAGAGGCGAAAAAGCCCGATGGAGCGGCCGTGGCCGTGCTGCCGTTTGCCGAATGTTACGTGGACATCGGGGCCGAAAGGGTGGATGCCGAGATCGCGCGACTGGACAAGGACATCGCCAAGGCGCGAAAGACCCTCGAAGGGGTCAACCGGAAACTGGGGAACGAGAACTTCCTGAGCAAGGCCCCCGAGGCGGTCGTGGCGACCGAACGGGGAAAGGCCGCCGAGCTGGCAGGGACCATCGCCCGAATCGAGGAGGCGGTGAACTCCCTCAAAGGATGACGCCATGTCAGAAAACAGGGACACCATTTCCGCCGAGGCGCACCTCTTCATCGAAGTGGGCGGACGGGTCTACCGGTACAGGCTGTCCGCCGCCGTCACTTCGGTGGGTTCCGAGGGGGACAACGTGGTCCGTATCCGCGAGGATTCGGTGTCGCCCCACCACCTCCTGATCACCTACGTGGACGGGGATTTCTTTCTGCGGCGGGTGGGGGACTCCCCCGTGCAGTTGAACGGTGAAACCGTGGAGAACTACTCCGAGGAACTTCGTTACGGGGACTTCGTGGGTATCGGTGACGTGAGGATCAGGCTCGTGGAGGGCGGCGACACGTCCGATGTGGCCGTCCTTCTGTTGGTCTACGCCCGCAACGGCGGCGCCGTCCCGCCCTGGCAGGTGTTCCTGTCCCGCCGAACCGAGCTCTCTTTCGGGGAAACCCCGGCGGACCTGCTTCTTTCGGGAGCGGGCCGGACCGTGGTGGAGAACTATGGGCACGGGGCCCAGTACGTGGTCCCGCCGGGAAAGGGCGTCGACACCCTTCAAATCAACGATACCCCCGTGCCTCGACGGGTGGCCCTGAAGGACGGGGACGAACTGGTCCTGCCGGGGCACACCGTCAAGGTCCGGTTTCTCAGGGGCGAGATCATGGAAGAGGCCGAGACCCTCCTGTGGCCCGAGACCCTACGAAGGTTTTCCATGCCGGATGAGTCGTGAGCAGCGCCCCTTACGCACCGAACTTCTTGAGACGTCCCGCGTAGGCCAGGGCCAGTTGCATGAGCTTGCTGCCGGGAAAGACGCCCAGGATGCCGCCGGCGCAATCGGCCTCTGTGAAGTGCTGGTTGCCCGTTGGTATGGCGGTGTCGGCACGGACGAGCACGGGTACGGGGTGGAAGCTGTGGTCCTTGAGGGCCGTGGGCGTGGAGTGATCGCCAGTTACGATCAAAACGGCGGGGTCCTGTGACTCGATCTCGGGGATCAGACGGTCGCACTCCGACAGGACCCTGACCTTGCCGTCGAAGTCGCCCTTGTGCCCGTATCCATCCGTCCCCTTGACGTGAACAAAGAAGAAATCGTAGCGGTCCCACTCGGCCTTCAGCGCGGCCACCTGGTCGGGGAAGGAAGGGCCCGTGTCGAGCACGTCCATGCCCACGAGGCTGGCGATTCCCTTGTACATGGGATAGGTGGCGATGGCCGCGGACTTGAGTCCGTATCGGGCGGGAAAGGGTTCCACGTCGGGCACCTTGGCAAAGCCCCTCAGCAGCACGGTGTTCTGGGGGCCGAATTCCACCAGCGCTTCGTTGATGGCGGTGATGGCGCGGTTCACCGCATCGGCTGCGCCGGCGGCTGCCGGATCCTGGGCCTCTACGGGAGGGGAGGGCACGCCCGTAACCTGGGGATCGGTCTCCGACAGGGAATCGTCAAGGTCCGCTCCCTTCAGGATGAAGACGAACCGGTGCTCCTTTCCCGACAGGAACTTCACTTCGTATCCCGGTACCGTGACCAGGTTGTTCAAGCGGGCCACCAGTTCGATGTTGCGGTCCTGGTTTGGCGGCCCCCCCCGGCGGTCCGTGATACGTCTCGAGTCCGGATCCATGGTGGCGAAGTTGCCCCGGGCCGACAGTTCATCGTCGGCCTGGGTGTGGCCGACCCCCAGGGCCTCCAGGACACCCCGTCCAACTTCCACGCCCGTGGGGTCGTATCCAAACAGGGCCATGTGACCGGGCCCGGAGCCGGGGGTAATGCCGTAGTCCACCATGTTCATGAGCCCGCAGGCGGACCGCGACGCGATGGAATCCAGATTGGGCACGGTGGCAGCCTCCAGTTCCGTCTGCCCGGTGTCGGGGTGGGGCACTCCCCCGAGGCCGTCGAACACCAGCATCACGATCTTCCCGGTTCCGTCGTTCAGAAGGTCCTTGAACAGCATTGGCTACTCCTGGGAGTCATGACGGGATTCTACTCCGTATTGGGAGTTTGATCGTTGATCGTTGATCGTCGATCGGTGGGGGGAGCGCCGACAGGCCAGGAAATCAGCCTCGGCGAAACATTTCTGCCAGATGTCCGATATCATGTTCCTGAGCAACGGGGAGCACACGATGGAATCGATTCGATGGGTTCTGGTGGCAGGGATGGGGTTGATCCTCCTGTCAGGCCCGGCGGCCCATGGCAACGAACCCGACTGCAACGAGCCAAACGTCATTTTCCTGCTGGACGTATCCGGCAGCATGGGACCGTCCTCGGACCCCACTGGCAAGTACATGGCCGCGGTGACGGCCGTGTCGGACATTGCCACCGGGTACACATCGGACGTGAGGTTCGGGCTCATGGTGTTCCCCGATCCGGATCAGGCCTACTGCGGGGTGTCGGCCAGCCTGTCCGTGGCCCCGGACATCGGAACGGCGGAGGACATCAAGAGCTATCTGTTGCCGGGCGGCGCCGATTTCTTCGGCGGGCCGCTGGTCAATTTCGACACGCCCATATACCAGACACTCTCCAAGGCCGGGGAACTGGATGACCTGACCGTGGAGGATCGCCGTTCGTACGTTCTCCTGATCACCGACGGCGAGCAGGACTGCTGCACTTACGGGGACTATGACGACGACCCCGACTGTCTCCCCGGGACCAACAACCTGGACCCGGTGGAGATAGAGGAGAACCGTGAAGACCTGGTGGCGGTGGTCAGCGGGCTGAAGGACCTGGGAATTCCGGTCTGGGTGGTGGGATTCGGATCGGGCGTGGACACCCTCACGCTCAATGCCATGGCCGTGGCGGCGGGAACGGAAGTGGATCCGGACTGCGATCCGCAGGAGGCCGATCCCGAGATGGGCAAGACCTGCTATGCCCCGGCTGACGACATCAACAGCCTGAAGTCCGTGATGGAAAACGTGGTTCTTTTCGTGGCCGAGGAAGTGTGCGACGGATTGGACAACGATTGCGACGGCGTCACCGACGAGGACTTCCCCGTGGGCGGCCCATGCGACGGGCCTGACGGGGATTCGTGCCAGGACGGCCTTTTCTTTTGCGACCCGGGTACGGCTTTGACCTGTGACGAACCGGACGGGCCAGGCGTGGAAGAGACCTGCAACGGCGAGGACGACGACTGCGACGGCCTGACGGACGAAGACTTTTCCGTGGGCCTGGAGTGCGACGGGGAGGATGACGACGAATGTGCGGAAGGTGAGTACGTGTGCGGGAACACGGGGCTGGGCCTGGTGTGCAACGAGTCCGGTTTGGGGCATGTCGAAGATTGCAACGGAGAGGATGACGATTGCGACGGGGTGGCGGATGATGGGGCCGGCATGGACTGCCAGACCGCCTGCGGCAAGGGTTCACGGCAGTGCGTGAACGGCGTTCTTCAACCCTGCGATGCCCCGGCGCCGGCGGAATTCGAGGTGTGCGGCAACGGACAGGACGACGACTGCAACGGCCTCACGGACGAAGATTTCGTCCGGACTTGCGAAAACGAGTGTGGAAAAGGCCTCATCGAATGCGTGGGGGGGGGGCTGTCGGCCTGTGACGCGCCCTTGCCCGAGGCCGAGGCCTGCGATCTCGTGGACAACGACTGCAACGGGGCTACCGACGACGGCAATCTGTGCGGGTTCGGCGCGGCCTGTTTCTGCGGAGGATGCCAGGCGGTCTGCGGCGATTGGGGCGATTGCACCGGGGGACTGGCCTGCGATGACGGGTTCTGCCTCGATGACCGCTGCCCCGCGGGTTACTACTGCGCGAACCAGGTCTGCGTCGAAGGGGTGAAGCCTCCGCCCGAAGAAACGGATCCCGGTTCCGGGGGCGGGTGCGGATGCCGATCGGCAGGACCGGTGAGCGCCCTGGACGGCTGGATCCCCGGGTTCATCCTGGCGTTGCTGGGCCTGGCGGTCATCCGCCGGTCGATCAGGCAATCCGCGCTGTAACGATTTCTGCCCATCGCTAATTGCCTGTCGCCTATCGCATAACCCCAAATACGACGTGAATTGAGGCGGGCTGCTGCGACCGCAAGGCGGTCGCGCAAGGGGGGGGCACCGCACGAAGCCGAAGGCAAGGGTGTGGGAGGGGGGCGAGCGCGCGCCCCTGTCCAGTGTTGCCCGGAGGTCTGGATTCGAAATTGGCTCTGTCAGTTGATGTCAGATTGTTTCAAAGGCTACATCCGGTATCGTCAGAAGGTTGTCTACAATCCGGATATCTTTTTCAGTTCGTGACGACCAGCACCAGGCGGCGCGGGCCGTGCATTCCAAGGATCAGCAGCTTTTCGATGTCTGCGGTCCGGGAGGGTCCCGTGATCAAGGTTGCAGCGGGCGTGTCCAACCGGTCGCGGAGGACGAGGGCCTGTTCGTAGCTGTCCACAAGCTGGTCCACGCGGGCCAACACCACGTGCACGTCCGGAAGCAGCGATGCGACTCGTTCATGCCCCGGGCCGTGGCCCAGGAGGATGGAGCCGGTTTCCGCCACCATCGCCTGGCACCGGGTCACTCCCACCACGGCCTGGCCCGCCCTGTCCCGGGTCAGGTCGGGATCGAGGGGATCGAGCACTTCGCCCGTCGCCTCCGGCAGGTGTTCACGAACGTTCAGGCCAGCCGATATCATCGGTTTATCGAGGGTTTCCAGGACGGAACGTAAACCATCGGACCATCGTCCCCGAATCAGCTCGCCGTGGACTTTTTCGAAGTTCTTCACGAAACGGGTAAGGGAATCCGGACCACGGGCCGTGGGGGAAACCGGGGCAGGGGGTTCCGACACCTTCGATCCCGAGGCAAGAGCAGTACCTTGTCGTGGCCTCCAGTCCTTCCACTGCTTTCTGAAGGATCGGTCCGCGGGCACCGGGGGTGGCAGGGGTCCGGTCCAACCTGCCAGGCGACTCACCTTGCCGAACAGCACCGGTGCCATCCGGCCCAGGGCGCCGACCATGCCGCCGGAAAGACGGAGACCCGAGGGCCTGGCCAGGGCGGCCCCTCCCGCTGTCAGGGCCAGCCTGCGGCCCAGAGGCTTCCGCGACCGTTGCCGCAGTTTCTCGATGATTTCCGGCAGATCGATCATGGCCGGACACACCCGTCCGCACTCACCGCACATGGTGCAGGCCATGGTCAGGTCCCGGGGACTTTCCGGGCCCAGCAGGCCTTCGGAGAACACAATGCCCATGGGCCCCACGTAGGTGGTGCCGTAGGCGTGGCCGCCGATGGATCGGTACACGGGACAGCAGTTGAGGCAGGCGCCGCAACGGATGCAGAGCAGACCCTCGGCGAGGACGGGATCCTTCTCCATCCTGGAGCGCCCGTTGTCCATGAGAACAAGGTGGATCTCCGTCGGGCCAATGGGTTCGGAGGGATCGGCCGGCGCCCGTAGAAAACTGGTATACGTGGTGGCGATCTGGCCGGTGGCATTCTTGGAAAGGATCCGCAAGACGGCGGCCGCGTGTTCCGGCGTGGATACGACCTTTTCCACACCCGTGAAGGCCACGACCACCGAGGGCAGGGACTCGCAGAGCCGGCCGTTCCCTTCGTTGGTCACGGTGATAAGGTCCCCGGTATTGGCCACGGCGAGGTTGACGCCCACGATGCCCAGGTCCGCCTGCAGGAACTCTTTTCGGAGTCGTTTCCGGGCGAAGGCGCACAAGGCGGTCGGGTCATGGGTGGGTTTCATTCCCAGGCTGTCGGCAAACAGGTCGCCGATCTGCCGGCGCGACAGGTGGAGGGCCGGCGCGATGAGGTGCGATGGCGGTTCCTTGCGCAACTGGACGATGTACTCGCCCAGGTCCGTTTCCACGACCCGGCAACCGGCCTTCTCCAGGGCGGGGGCCAGTCCGGCTTCCTCGCCCGTCATGGACTTGGACTTCACCACGGTGGTCAATCCGCGCTTTTCGGCCAGGTCCGTGACGTACCGGTGGGCTTGTTCGCTGTCGTGGGCCCTGAAAACGTGGATGCCCCGCTCTTCCAGGCGGGATGTCAACGTGGCCAGCAGTTCGTCGAGATTCGCCAGTGAAAAGGCCCGTGCGTCGTGGACAGCCTGACGGGCGACAGGATAGTCGTCGAAGGTGGACAGGGTCTCGGCGCGCTCACGCACGGCATGGTCGCAGGCCTTGAGAACGGCCTTTCCCAGGGTGCGATCGCGGGCCGCTTCAGCGACTCTTCGGACGAGATCCGACATCAGGTCAAGGCCTCCGCCAGAACCTCGGCAACGTGTCGGACCCGGATGTCGCGACCCGATTCCTTCACCGACAGGCGCATCTGCAACAGGCAACCGGGTTCCGCCAGGAGCAGGGTGTCCGGATCGTCCTTCGAAAGGACATGGATCCGACGTCTGCCGATGGCGGCGGACACCTCCCTCCACAGTGCCCAGAAGGACCCGCCGAATCCGCAGCATTCGAAATCCGGCCGGGGCAGCAGGTCCAGTCCCGGGATGCTGCCGAGCAACCTTTCCACGCCGGCCTGGACGTGTTCCTTCTGGGGCAGGTGACAGGACCAGTGCAGCACCGCGCTGGCTTTATAGCTGCCGCCCCAGGCCTTGATGCCGCGAACCCCGGTCAGGAAGTCCGTCAGTTCGTGGATGCGTGTTCGCAGGTCCTCCCAGTCGGCCAGGTCCCGACCCTCCAGCAGGTCTCCGTATTTCTCCCGGACCATGTGAACGCAGGATCCGGAGGGCGCCACCACAAGGGGGGAATCAGCGAACACATGAACGAATCGACGGGCCAGCTTGGCGGCGT
>JADHTP010000135.1 GCA_016784945.1 Deltaproteobacteria bacterium
TGGGCGACCTCCAGGAGAAACATGTCCTCCTGCCATGGATCCATCTCCATGGCATGTCCCAGACCCAGCTGTTCCGGCGCGAGACCGCATCGAAGGGCCAGGGCCTCGTTGATGAACTGGGATGCCAGGACCGTGTGGGCGGCTTCCAGGGGATCGGCGGTGGTCAGGTAGTTGTCCTCGCCGGTGTTGATCATGATCCCCCCGGCTGCCGAAACGAGCCGGGAAAAGGCCTGGTCGGTGAGCGTTCTCTGCATGTTGATGTCCCTGAACAGTACGCCGTACAGGGCGTCATTGAGCATGACGTCCAGGCGTTCCAGGGCGCCGAGTGCCGACATTTCGGGCATGCACAGTCCGCTGGCGTAGTTGCACAGTCGGATGTAGCGGCCCACTTCCCCGGAGACCTCGTCCAGGGCCTCGCGCATGATCCGGAAGTTGTCCTGAGAGGCGTAGGTGCCGCCGAATCCGCCGGTGTGGGCACCCTCGGGGACGTAGTCCAGGAGGCTCTGGGCCGTGTGACGGATGACGGCCACCACCTGGGCACCCGCCCTCACGGCGACCTGGGCCTGGACCGTGTCTTCCCGGATGTCGCCCGACGCCACGATGACGTACAGGAGAGGCCTCTTGCCCTCGCCCAGCCGTTTCAGGCCGTCGTTCCGCGTGTCGGCCACGTCCCTGATGCGGGCCCCCGCCTTTCGGGAAAGCCGTCTCACCGACTCCCGGGCCTCGTCGTCACCCTTGGGACCTTCCGGGAATGTCTGCCGATCCCTGGCGATCCGCGCGGCGGTCTCGCTGGCGTTCTGGCCACAGGCCGCCATGGCCCGGCCGAATGGCATTGCGATCCCGCGACCCAGCAGTCCGTGGCGTACAGCGGACTCCACCACCAGGTTGACCAGGGGTGTCCCCTGCTCGTTTGCGCCTTCCACCCCCATCAGTCTCAGGGTCGCCCGTTCCATGGAGACCGTGGTTCGTTTCGAGGTGAATGCCAGCACGTCGTCAGCGACGGCGCCGGCCGCCAGTCGGCAACGATCGATGGCCCCCTGGTCCAGGTCAAGCTTGGGTTTCATGGTACCTCATCGAACATGAATACCGGGGTGCTGCGTGCCAGAGAGGCCACGGCGGCCAGCAGTTCGTCACGGGGCAGGGAAGGGCCCGTGACACGGGTGGGATTGACCGTCAGGGCGAGAAGACGGACCTTGCGGATCACCGTCAGTTCACCACCCGCCACCGCGAATCGGCGGAGCACGGGACCGGACGCGAACAGGCGGGTGGGATCCGTCGCCAGCAGATGGATCGGTCCCCGGAAACGGTCCAGCAGGGCCACGATCCACCGGTCCGTCACTGCGCCCGGAATGGCAGCGGTCACGGCCCCGTGGCCGGTTTCCACTTCTCGTGGATCGTCCTCGCGTTCATCCCCTTCCAAGGGCATGATCCGGCCGTCCTCGAAACGGATCAGGGGCACGCCCAGGTCCACGGCCTCCCTAAAGAGCGCCCGGGCCGATTCGTCACCGGTTTCAGGGACCCGCAAACGTTCCAGTATTTCCCTCGTGCGTTCCACCACCTCCGCCATGGTGTCGCCCACCACGGCGCCGGTGGACAGTATGACGCCCTGGGACACGTCAGGATCGGCGGCGGCAAGACGCTGGTACGAGCCGTCCACCAGGACCCTGCACGCGCCCTGCCGAACCAGTCCGTCCACCACCAGGCGAAGGTCCGCCTTGTGGCGGATCCCGGCCAGCATCAGGTTCCCGGGTGCCTCGGTCCTGGCCAGGACCAGTTCCCCCAGGGGCGTCATGACACCCGTGCTTTGCAGGACCTGGAAACGGGCGGTGGAGGCCTTCAGGGCATCCTCGGTGGTGGCAGCCAGGGTGCCGGGCGCGACGTGGATGCCGGGCTTGGGCACACCCAGCCAGAAGTCGGTGTCCTCCCCGTCAATGCCGATGGAAAGGATGCCGATTGGATCGAGGGCGCCCGCGAGCCCCCCCATGACCTGGTTCAGCGTCGTGGTCTTGCCCGTGTTCTTGGAACAGCCCACGATGGCCACCGTGCGGATGCCTTCACCTTCGATTACGCTTGCGATGCGCTTCATGGGGGCATCGTACTGTAGCAGGGCGGCTATCGTCCATAGTCTGCCGCCTGTCGCGGACGCAGAAACAGACATGGATGTTGGAAGGGACAGGGGCATGGAAGACAGGCTCCTGCGTAGCCCACGACTTGCGATCGGAGTCGGTCGTTCCATTGTGACTAGAGGATGCTCTTGAGCTTGGGTGCCGGCTTGAAGCCCACGGTCTTGGAGGCCTTGATGGTGATCGGGGCGCCCGTGCGGGGGTTGCGGCCCTTTCTCGGCTTGCGGCTGCGGACGGTGAAGGTCCCGAAGCCGGGGAACGAGAACCTCTTGTCCTTCTTGATCGCGCCGCGGACCGCATCGAATACGGCGTCGAGGATCACCTCGGTTTCCTTTTTGGTCAGGTCCACGCCCTTGGCATTGCGGACGGACTCCATGAGATCAGCCTTGGTCATGACGGTTCCCCCAGGACAAAGAGAAAAAATCCACGGCACCAGCCGTCTTCCTGATCAGACCGGAGGGACCCAGGGAGGTCCGATGATGGTTTGACCAGGGATTAAAGGGGGTTTTGCCAAAGGCCCCGGGGGTTGTCAAGTCTTTTCTTTACCGGCCAGGGGGCCGACGGACGTCCAGTTGCAGTGGTTCCCCTGCCTCGAACGGATGGTCGTGGGGTGAATTCCGGACGTCAGATTTCGACACCCAGTTTCGAGGCCATGGTGAGGATTTCGTCCTTCTTGCGGAGCTTGAGCTTCTTCAGACCGGCCACCTCCATCTGGTCCTGTGCGGTGAGGTACGGGCGGGAGGTCAGGTCCGTGATCTTCGCGTCCAGGTCGCGGTGTTCCTTGCGCAGTTCGTCGAGGCGGGCCTGCGGGGTGGGCTCGCTGGTCGTGGGTGTTTCATCCGGCATGATCACCTCTCGGTTGAGGACACCCGATGATTCTAGGTTCCCCTCCCCGGTGGGTCAAATCCGGCGCCTCCCTCCCCGCCCCCATCTACCGGGTTTCGTGCAAGGCTGGTATCCTCGCCTCTGGGGAACGGCAACCGTCGAGGCCTTGGATGGCTGAGATATACCTGGACAGATACGAAGCCCTGGATGAAGTGGGCCAGGGTGGTATGGCCGTGGTGTATCGTGGCACGGACCGGGTCCTGCACCGCCCCGTGGCCATCAAGGTCCTGCACCCTCACCTATCCCAGAAAATGGAAGCCAGGGCCCGTTTCGCCAGGGAGGCCCGTGTCATTGCCAAGCTCAGGCATCCCAACGTGGTGGAGGTGTTCGACTATTCCGGCGAGGACCACGAAAGGTCCTTCATTATCCAGGAATTCGTGTCCGGCGAGACCCTGGCGGATTTCACCCATGGGCGCGATCCGCTCCTTCCCGAGATCGGGGCGCTTCTGGTGATAGCCGTCGGCAAGGCATTGCAGCATGCCCATGAACAGGGTGTCATCCACCGGGACATCAAGCCCGAAAACATCATGGTGCGGAAGGATGGCGTCCTGAAGCTCATGGATTTCGGGATCGCCCACGTCACGGACATGGAGCACCTGACCATGACGGGCGCCATCATCGGGTCTCCGGCCCACATGTCGCCCGAGCAGGTGGACGGAAAGGCCCTCGACGCCCGCACCGACATCTTTTCCCTGGGCACGCTCTTCTTCATGGCTACAGCGGGCCGGCTGCCCTTCATGGCCGACACGGCCTCCGGCCTGCTGAAAGCCATTGCCGATGCCAGGGTTCCCGACATCCGGACGCTCGTTCGCGGTTTTCCCGACGATCTGCACCTGGTTCTTTTGAAAATGATGGCCCGCGTGCCTTCCCAGCGATACCAGTCCACTGAGGGGGTGGTGGGGGACCTCGAGGAACTCACCGGGGCCCTGGGCCTGGACACCGACGACAAACAGCTGTCGAACTACTTCAAGGATCCGGAGGGCTACAGCGACCGGGTCCGGGTGTGCGTGGCCGAGTGCCGGTTGTCGCGTGCCCGCGGATTCATCCGGGAAGGCGCCTATGCCATGGCCATCCGCGAGCTGGACGTTACGCTGGCCAATGATCCCGACAATGAGGAGGCCGGCAAGGCCCTGGAAAAGGCCCGGAGCGCCGCCCGGCGGAAGGCGCTGTCGAGAACTTCGGTGCTGGCGGCCGTGATGGTGGGGGCCGTGCTGGGCCTTGGCCTGGCCGCCTATCGGTTCCTTCCTCCCCTGTGGACCCGGTTCGCCGAGCCCGTGGAAGAAGTCCAACCACCGGCCATCACACGGCTGGCCCCCCCGTCACTGGAGGTGATGGTCCGTCCCAGGCGGCAGGCCGAGGAAGTGGCGGCGGCCCCGGTGAAGGCGCGACCCGTTCGCGTGGCCCGGCCCGGCAAGGCGGACGGGGTGGTGGTTCCGAAGAAAACGGACCTGATTCCCGTGGTTATACAGGCCAACCCCCCGGCCGTCCGGATCGAGGTGGACAATGTGTTCAAGGGGTATGGGACCACGGGTCGGATCCTGTTGCCCAAGGGTCGCCGCAAGGTTCGTCTGTCCCATCCCCAGTGTGACATCTGTCGCACAGTGGAATACGCCGTCAATCTGGACCCTTCCAATCCCCTGAAGGCCCCCTTGAGGTACTCCATCGGATACAAGGACGCCGTCTTGAAGGTCCATGGCCCGCCCGGGGCCCGGGTTCTGGTCAACGGGGTGCCCCGGGGACGGACCAACCGGGCACTGAAAATTCCCATGAGGCAGTCCTCCAGCAAGCAGGTCCAGGTGACCGTGAGGGAAAAGGGCAGCCCCCCGCTCACGGCCCAGGCCTCCCTGTCCCCCGCCGGGACCACGGTGGTGACCGTTCCCTGACCCCGGTCCCCCCGAATCACGGACCGTCGCCGGCGGCCTGTGGCCACCGTGGCGGGTCGATCAGTCCCTTCTTCAGGCGATAGTAGAAAGTGGACCGGGGGAGCCCGCTCAGTGCGATCTGGTGTCGACGTGGGGCACGGATCGGAAGGCGCGCGGGGTCCATACGGCTCGTCTCCTCCGCCGCCGGGTGGGGAGCTGTGGACAGGGATTCCTCCACGGCTTCCCCTGTCAGGGTTCCCTGCATCGTGAGCAGGGCCGCGCGATGGATCACGTTTCTCAACTCCCTCACGTTGCCCGGCCAGTCGTGGTTCTCGAGGACGGTGAGGGCATCGGGGTGGATTTCGGGCTGGCCCGGGAGGTCCCGGCAGAACCGGTCGGTCACCACGGGGATGTCTTCCTTCCTCTGCCTCAATGGCGGCAGGTCCAATACCAGGCAGGCCAGGCGTTGAAGGAGGTCCAACCTGAATCGTCCCTGGTCCACCGCCGGTCCCGGATCGTGGTTGGTGGCGGCCACGATGCGGGCCTTCACCCTCACCGGCCTGGTGGATCCAACCCGTCGGAACGTACCCGATTCCAGGGCACGCAGGAGCTTGGCCTGAACCCCGGGGCTGGCGTCCCCGATCTCGTCAAGGAACAGCGTGCCTTCGCCCGCGGCCTCGAAGGCTCCGGGGCGGGAGTCCGACGCCCCGGTGAAGGCACCCCGGGTCCACCCGAACAGTTCGGCCTCTGCCAGCTCGGCCGGGATGGCCGCCACGTTCACCGCCAGAAACGGGTTCCCGGGCCCGGCCCTGAGGAGATGGAATGCCTGGGCCACCAGTTCCTTGCCGGTGCCCGACTCGCCCAGCAACAGCACCGGATCCTGTCCCGGGGCGTACAGGGCAACCCGGTGGAATACCCGGGCCATGGCCTCCGATGCGGCCTCCATGACCCCCGCCAGGCCGAGCACCGCCGCCCCGTTCCGGGTCAGTGCCATCTCGTGGCAACTGGTTGGTCGTCCCCCCATCAGGGCGGCACGTCCGGGTGCGAGGGTCCTGGAAGCGGGGTCGGGCCCGACCCCGCCGGTCAGTATCACCCCGTCGGACAGGGATCGGGCGCTTACCCCCCCGGCCCAGGGAACGTCCGACGGCCTTTCGTCGACCCGGTGTACCCGGGCCCGGCGGTCTTGTGTGGTGATCAGCGCATGTGCGTGGCCCATGTCGTCCTCCTTGCAGAGACCTATCGGTGGTGCGGCGGCGACCGTTTCACGGGAGGACCTGCTTTGACACCGGATCGCCCTTTTGTTAACGTGATTTCGGTACATTGCGAAACCGAATGGTGCAAAAATGTTCGGACTCGGCTGGACCGAGATACTGGTCATCCTGGGTGTTGCACTGCTGGTGCTGGGGCCGTCCAAACTGCCCCAGATCGCCAAGGGACTGGGCCGGGGAATCCGGGATTTCCGGCGGGCCGTGAACAGTCTCGAGGACGATCCTCCGCCTCCCAGGCGGGCCTCCAGCCAGACCGAGGTGCCCGATCCGATCCGGCCGCCGCCAGAGCCCGCCTCGTTACAGGCCTCGACCGAACCGGACCCCGAGCCGCCGAAAACGGTGGAGAAACCCGACGAAGACAGTTGACCGACCCTCCCGAAGCGAGTGGCTAGCCCATGGATGACCGTCCCATGGCCTTCACGGACCATCTGACCGAACTCCGCTCCCGGCTCGGGCGATCCGTGCTGGTGGTGGTCGTGTTCTTCTTTGCGGCGTACGCATTCCACAGCGAGCTCTTCCAGATCGTTGCCCACCCTGTACTCCAGGCGCTGCGAAACCACGGCATCTATGCCCTCCAGGCCCTCCAGGTCACGGAAACCATCACGGTGTACATCCAGGTCTCCCTGGTGGCGGCCCTGATGGCGGCGGCACCCTTCGTCTTCTACCAGATATGGTCCTTCGTGGCCCCGGGCCTCTATCCCGGTGAAAGGCACTATGTGCTGCCCATCGTGATCCTGACTTCGGCGTTCTTCGGGCTGGGCGTGGTGTTCTGCTACTTCGTGTTCCTGCCCATGGTGGTGGACTTCCTGGTGGGTTTCACCCTGGGTTCGGGGGACATCACCCTGGTGCCCACGGTCCAGAAGACCTTCGGCTTTACAATCCTGTTCCCCTTCGTGTTCGGCCTGCTATTCCAGTTGCCCCTGCTGATGTTCTTCCTGTCGCTCCTGGGAGTGGTGCCCTACGGGAAGTTCCTGCGTTTCGGACGCTACTTCGTGGTGCTGTCCTTTGCCATCGGGGCCATGTTCACCCCGCCCGATCCCCTGTCCCAGGCCCTCATGTCCGTTCCCATCTGCCTGCTGTATTTCGTGGGGGTGGCCTTCGCGTGGGTCGCAGGTCTCCTTCGAAAGGAAGGGTCATCCCGTACCCTGCCCAAGGTGGTGGCAGGCGGTATCATCCTGGCCTTCGCGGCCCTGGTGATCGCCGCGTCGTACCTGTGGAGCGTGGCCGACGACCAGCCGTCCTACGCCGCCGGCCTGCCGTCGAGCGCACCGTTCGTTCTGAAGGCGAATCCCGCCTCCCCAACGGGCCGATCCGTTCTCCAGGCGGCCGGAGCGCCATCCCACCTCCTGGAAGAGGACACGCAGCCCGAGACCGCCGTCCTCCTGGGGGGCGTGGACGGACCCACGTGGCTGGCCTGGGGCGGTGACTTCCCCTGTCCCGACGCCTCCGCGGGCGACGGGGGGGGCTGCGTGGTCCTTGGGCAACGTCCTGAAGTGCCTGGCGGCGCGGGGCGTGACGTGGCGGACAGTCGTTTTCGGGCACTGGATATGGAAAAGGGACCGGTGGTCCTGGTGGCCGGAGTGCAATGCCTCGGGGACCTGTTTCCCTTCGGTTTCGACGGCGAGGGCGTGGACGGTCTCACCGCCATGGTCACGTCGGGCCGGACGGGACTAGATCGCCTTGATTTCGTCTTCCATGCCTCTTCGTCCGGCCGCCGGGCGGTGGCCTCGTGGTTGAACGCGGTCCGTGACAGTTGGGTGCCCGAAAGGGTTACCGGTTCGCTGCTCTCCTCGCCTCTGGGTCGTGTCCTGGCCTGGTCGGAAGGAGACATGGAGATGGGGGAGACGGAAGATGCCGTGACCCTGACCCTCCTGGTCACCACGGGCCGTGCATCCCGGGTCCTGAAGGAACTGGTCACGGCCCTCGTCCAGAACTGTCCCCCTTAAACCGAGGACTGACGACTGACGACTCTCCGGAAAACAGTGGCCAGGGACCGTA
>JADHTP010000136.1 GCA_016784945.1 Deltaproteobacteria bacterium
GCCGAATTCGCACACCCCGCACAGAACGCCATCGCAGTCCGACGGCCCACACTTCTTGTCGCCGCAGTTGGGCTCGCAGACGTCGCCGCTGCCCACGGCATCGGATTAGCCAACCCCGCAGTTGTCACCGCACTGGTCACCCGGGCCGGGGTTGGCGCCCCCGCCTCCTTCGCCACTGCCACAGGCCACCCAGGCCATTGCTCCCAGTACCGGCAGTGTTCTCTTCATAGGGTCCCCGACAAGTGTTTAAGACATTGTAGGAAACCACCCGTCCTTTCGCCCGCCTCGCATCGTGTATCATGAATCCGTGAGACGAAAGGCAGCATCCCTGGCCTATGCATTCCTGGTGGCCGTCACCGCCGTCACCGTGGGCTGGGCCTGGCATGCCGGCCTGTCGGGCCAGTCATCGGCCCTTTCCGGGCCCGGTGGGCGGGTGCTTCGGGACGTGGACGTGGAACGGCTGCTCCGGCAGATCCAGGAGGGGCGCATGTCCGATCATGAGGCGCTGTATTTCCGCCGGATTGGAAACTGACCACGGAAGAAGGGGGCAGCGCCCTTTTTCTAGTGTCCACCGGACCCGCCGGGCTTCGCATGCCAGATGCGGATCAGCAACACGAATCCCAACACCGAGAACGGAAGCAGGAACACGGGCCAGAAGGCCCAGTTGCTGCTGGTGATATAACCCAGGGATATGCTCTGCACCGCCGTGCCCAGGTACACGAAACCGTCGATCATGCCCACCGCCGTGGCCGCCCCCTTGCGGCCGCCGAAATCCATGGTGGCGGTCCCGGACAGCAGGCCGTGGGTCCCGATGACACCCAGGGAAATCAGGAACATGAGAACGCCCAGGAAGAAGGGCCACAGGGTCAATTCCGGGCCGGCGGACAGCTTGCGCGTGTCCCCGGCGCGGGCCGTGACCCGCGGGTCGTCCATCACCAGGTCCAACCGCTTCCCGTCCCGTTCCACCACGAATTCCAGAGTCCCGTCGGACAACGCCAGACCGTCGGCCGTGGCCCGGGGGCTCGACGTACAGAGGCAGCGCTCCGTGTCCCACGCCACGCCTTCGCCCTCGCAGCGGGAGGGGATGCACTTGATGGTCCTCGTAACGTCTGACCAGTCGCCGATGTCTTCGTTACCAGCCACCACCAGGACCTTGTCACCGACCCGGAGAGGCACCCGGTCCTCCTCGGCCCAGCCCACCCGGTTGGTGGAGCCGCCCAGGACGAAGATCGCGATGACCATGCAAACGGCCAGCAGCAGGTACAGCCCGCCGGCCGTGGGCGCCCTGCGGCTCTGGAAGAAGAGGTCGCTCACCCAGCCGGCCACGTTGGCGCCGATGACGCCCGCCACGAAGAGCAGGCCTCCCCAGCCCGCCTGAACAAAGGGAGCCAGCGCCACCAGGGCGCCCGAGATCACCAGGACGGCCTTGCGCTTGCCAGAGGCCCGCGTGGAAAGGACAAAGAGGAGGGCCGCCGCGGCGAACATCACCACCACGATCCACCAGTCGCCCCAGGAGCCGTTGCGCAGCAGGTGGTCCGACGGGAGCACCCAGACCTCCTTGGCGTAGATGGGGAACCAGTGCATCACGCCGTTGCGGATGATCCCGGTGCAGAACTCGACCGCCGCCACCGTGAGGATGATGGGATTGGTGAAGATCCTTTTGACGATGGCGAAAAGCGGCACGCCGTCCGCCTCGCCGGACGAAGCGTCGCCGGTGTCGAAGTCCTGGTGGCCGGCCTGTCCCGGGCTGTCCCGCAGGACCACCAGTTCGAAGATCCCCATGGCAAAAAGCAGGATGGAAGGCAGAAGGAAAACCCACCAGGGCGCCGCCGATCCGCCGGGTCCCCAGCCATGGGTCCAGCCCAGGACCCAGCCGTTGACCGTGAAGGCAAAAAAGATGCCCGACGAGATCATGGTGCCGAATATGCCGGAGAATCCACCCCTTTCCCTGACGTGGAACCAGTGTGCGTTGACCTTGACGATGGCCACGGCCGCGGCGCTCTGGAAGTACATGTTGAAGGCGTACAGCACCGTCAGCGTGGAGGTCAGGCCCAGGGTCGTACCGCCCGGGTCCACGATGAGGTCCCGTGTGAACAGCCCCATGAGGAGGTTCATGAGCCCCGACCCGAAGGCTGCCACCAGGATGGCCTTTTTTCCCCCGAACTTGTCGGTGAGAGGGCCGTTGATCAGGAAGGACACGGCGTACACTGCGGTACCCACACCGAAGATCAGGCCGAAGTCCTCCTTGGTCATGAGGTCGCCCAGGGCGTTCTTGGCCACGGTCAGGTTATAGCGGCCCATGTACAGAAAGGCGTAGGTGAGCCCCATGGGAAACCAGTTGATGAACCGGCGCGTCCGGTAGGCTGCAGTGTGCGGTATGAAAGCTTCCGTCAAAACAGGACCTCGCTGGTGAATCGCCGACGGGTCGGATTATCGTTCCAAACGACTTTTCGGGCAAATCGTGCAGACCTTGACGAATAAAATGGTCCCTATACACTCTAACCTGATACCACCCCTCTTCAGGACACTGGAAGCGAGGGCGGTGTCGGCCCCTTTCTTTGATTGGGAGCCGACGGGCATGTTTTTTTTTCAGGAGGATGACATGAAGACATTCAGCAAACTGGCACTTGTTTCCCTGCTCCTGGTATCGATGGCGGCTTTCGTTGCCTGTAGCAGCGCGAAGAGCAAAGTCGATTTCGCGGGTTCCCCCGAATGGTACAACAACCCGGTCAAGGGTTGCGGCGTGGGCAGCGCCAAGCTCCGCAGGATCCGCAGCCTGGCCCGCGACTCCGCCGTGGCCTCGGCCAGAGCCGACCTGTCACGGGCCCTCAAGACCACCACCCAGGGCATGCTCAAGAAGTACATGGCCGAGGGTGAAGCGGACGAAAAGGACTTCTCCGAAGAGCTGACCACCTCGGTGGTCCGTGACGTGACCGAAAACACCCTGGTGGGTACCCGGGTTGCCGCCACCGCCAATGTGGGACAGGAACTGTTCGCCATGGTCTGCCTGGACCCGGAGACTTTCGCCGATGCCTTCGACCGGATGAACCGCCTGTCCCAGAAGGCCCGTGAGGCCCTCAAGGCGCGCGCCAAGGCCGAGTTCGACGACATGGACGAGCAGCTGGAGAAGCTGCGCGACCGCCAGTAGAACCCGACCCGGTTTTTCATCTCATCAAGCGGGCTCGATCTCCATGACCACTTCCCTCCGCCCGTGGCCCCCTTATGTAATCCTGGCCTGTCTCGCACTGTCCGTGGGTTCCTGCAGCGGCGCCGAAAAGGTGCGCAAGGATCGCACCGGTGCCCTGCCCGAGGTGCCGTCGCGCTACCTGGACGACGGCTCGGGCATTGACGCCCGTGCCCGCGTAACCGGCTGGCCCAGGGTGGCTGGCCAGGCGCCCCTGGAACCGGAACTGTACCGTCTGGAGGGACGGATCCTGTCGGGCAGATTCGTGGTGGACGGGGCGTTCATCCTGCCCGACATCCTGGACGGCCTCCTGGAGTGGGATGGCGCCAAAGGCCCCGGTGGGTGCCCATCCACCCCCTGCGGCACCGGTGATGTGCCGAGGGGCGGTCCAGTGGAAGCGGCCTTCTGGCTGGCCCTGGTCGACCTGTACCGACAGGTAAGTCCCGAGGACGGGGCCGTTGTCGCGGCAAAGGGTCGCGGCAAGCTCCGTCACCTGCTGCAGGACGCCGACAAGGCCTATGAGGGAACCGATGAGAGTGGCGGACTGACCACCAGCCGCGAAATCATATCTTTCCGTGCCTCGCCCCGCATGGTCTGCGAAGCCCAGGTCCGTGTCTTCAAACTGGACGAATATGGTCTGGTCAACCCGGCCGCACAGGCCGCCGGCCGCACAGGAGTCCACCCTGGGAACGGGTCTCACGGACCGGAAATCCTGGCGGACGGCCGGGGCCAATTGCTATTGCGTATGGCTCACTCGGATAGGCCCGACACGGCCGCCTATGTGATGGAATTGCACCTGGGATACGACCACGACCAGTTGCGCGACACCGGTGAAACCCTGGACCTCGCCATTCGATGCCGTTCCGATCATCCCGTCCTGGCCGATGGGTTGGCCGGGTACGGGCACCGCTGCACACGGTCCGACAGCGGTGGTTGGACGGTGAACGTGTGGGCGGAGTAGGCGCTGATCGTTGGTCGTTGGTCGTTGGTCGTTGGTCGTTGGTCGTTGGTCGTTGGTCGTCAGGCGAGGGTCGAACAAAGTACCAAACCCCGTCCCGAGATCCCAACTATTGACTATGGACTATTGACTATGGACTATTGACTATTGACTATTGACTGCTACCGTACCTTCACACTCGTATCCAGGACGCCGGGGATCTTCAGGCGGTTGAGGCGCAGCACCACGCTGCGCAGGGCGTCCGCGCGGGCCGTCTTCTCGTCAGCGGCCAGTGCCCCGGTCTTCAGGGTCTGGTCCAAAAGGTTCCCGCCCTGACTGGCCAGGGTCAACGCCACGTGGAGTTCCACGGGCTGCATGACCTTGCTCCCCGGCCGTGTGATGGTCCCGAACCGGATGCGCACCTTGCCTTTCAGCAGGGCCCGGCGCTCCACGGTGGTGGCCCCCCATTGTTTCAGGGCCACGTCGGCCATTTCTTCGGCGATGAAGCGGTTCTCCTTCGACGTCCCCCCGGACACTTCGAAAAGGATGGTGGACGGCCGGGAGGCGCCGAACTCCACCTGGCCCTTGCGCGACGGCTTGAGGGCGCTGAGCCAGAAGGCCCCTGGAACCGATTCCAGGTCGTGAGCAAAGCCCACCCGCACGCCGGTCCCGAAGCTGGTGCCCACCGGGACCTCCATTTCGCCCTGCCCCTCGGAAAAGACCGTGGGCGGAACCTGCACCAGCCCGCCATCCGCGTGGGTCTTGAGACGGGCATTGGCCACCGGTATCCCGCGACAGGTCACCTGCAGCAGCATCTTCGAGCCCTTACGCAGGTCCGGGGTCCGATCCACGGGTACGAGCCGACCGTTGGGCAGACGGTAGTCGCCGTCCACCTCCACGCAGTTGACGAGCTTTCGCACGGTGTCCCGGAAGTCCTGGAAGGCCGGCCTCCAGCTCTTGCGCACTTCCCGACTCAGGTCCGTGTCTCCCAGGGCACGCACGTCCCCGATGACCGTGATCAGGTCCCTGAGCGCCGCCTGGTCCAGGACACCGTTTTCCCTGACACCCTGGTTCAGGCGGTCGGCGGCCGCGGCCAGGGCCGCGTGGACCGCATCCACCAGGGCCTGCTTGCGTTGTTCGATGGCTCCCACATCCAGCGAGGCCAGGACCCACGTCACGCCCTTTGCGTGATCCACCCACTGGTCCTCCAGCTTCGCGTCGTCGATGGACCCGCCCACGATCATCCGACTGGTGCTGCTCACGTGCTCGTGTGACGCCTCCCGGTGGGCAGTCCGGTTCCCCACGGACAGCGTATCGGAGGTCTCGGAGGCATGGGCGGTGGTGGTGGAACGGATTTCCGTCTGAAGCTGCGCCGCGATCATCACCAGGGCCCGTCCGAAAGCCCTCTGGGCATCGGGCCCGTCCCCCACCCCGTACAGGATTCCCCGGGCCACGGGCGGACGGTCCACCCAGGCGGGACGGTCGGCATGGGCGATCACCTTCACCGGGGCCGGCGGCTTCGCCTCTTCGAGCTTCGGCTCCTTTGGCTGCTTTTTCGCCTCCAGGGCGTCAGGCACCTTCTCGCAGGCCCGCTTGTCCTCCAGGGCGACCTTGTGCCCCAGAGCCAGGGCCATTTCCACCTGGGCACACTTGGCCCTCTGTCGAACCCCGCTCATCCCGTCGGCACGGGCGTCCGGGATACCGAGGACGACAAGGAGGGTCACCGAGGCCGCCATGTTCATCTGGAACCGGCGCATGGTCCGCATATCTGACTCCTTCCTGAAAACAACGTCTGATCCTTGGACGATATCATGCCTTCAATATTCGTCCGCGAACAGCCTTGGGGGAAAAGAGGCGGGGTCCTGGCCTAGAACGAGTAAATCAGATTCAGAGCACCATTGGGACCATGGCCCACGCCCATCTCGGTGTAGGAACCGCCGTAGTTCTCGCCGTCCTTGATCAGGAACGGAAGCCCGTACTCGACGCGGTAGCCCAGCCTCAGGGCCAGCAGGAATCGGGGCGTCAACTGGAAGCCCAGGTCCAGCTGTCCCAGGGCGCCCACGCCGAGGACCATGGGGGTGTAGTCTGACGCGCTCGCCAGCCCCCCCGCCGGATCGGTCATGCCGATGTATATCGACACGGCAAGGTCGGCCCCCAGGCCCAGGAAGAAGGGCCCTAAGAACCAGCGTTTCAGGATGCCGAAGTCGGCCTGCATCATGAACCAGCTTCCGTCGTAAGTCATATTGGACCCGGCGAACGAGTTTTCGAAATTCGTGTTGAAGGTGCCGGCGGAACTTTCGGGGATGTAGGAGAACCGCAGGAACTCCGTGGTATAGAACTCGGAGATCCCGATCTTGCGGGCAATGTTCTGCTCGGCGAACAGCTCACCCACGGGCCAGAACCGGAAATTGCCCGCGCCCACGCCGATACCATTGGCCGTACCGGTGATCCCGGCGCCGCCACCGATGTTGAGGTAGTTGGTGGGCATCTCCCACATGGTGACGCCCTTGCGGACCTTCTTGCCCCCCAGGATGATCTGGGCCTCCATGGGATGGATCTTGTACTTCTTGCCCTTGGCCGCCGCCGCCTCCATGGAGGGGGTCATTGTGCAGCCATCATGGATCTTCCGGGCCTTGACGAAGCCCTTCTTCTTCTGCTTGTCGCCGGCCTGGAACACCACGTGGAAGGGCATGTCCAGTTCCACAGTGTCCTTGCCGAGGCAGGAGGACGTATAGCCCTTCTTGACGCGGATGATGGGGGCGTGGAGTTGGAACTCCTCGATCTCGCGGATGGGCTTCATGAAGCCGAAGCCCGTCTTCTTGGCCGCGCCGGTGAGGGCACTGGCCATGGCCTGCTGCTTGGTCACCTTCTTGCTGATGGTGGTCTGTGCGACGCCCTCGGACTTGAGCCGGTAGGTCCCCTTGGCGCCGAAGCCCGTGTCCACCTGGTACCGGAACTGGCCCGTGCTCTGGTCCCCCTTGAACTTGGTGAAGGCCAGTTCACCCTGGACCTTGCACTCGGCATAGACCCGGGGCTTGCCCTTCTTGGGCTTGGTCCGCTTTATCTCGCACTTGTGGCCCACGGTCAGGGCATGCCTGAAGACCTGGGAGCACCGCTCCATCTTGGCCTTGAGGGTCACCTCGGCTTGGCCGTATTCGTCGGTGGCCTCCCGGAGGAACTGGGTGTCCTTGACCGCCTTTTCGCACCAGGCCGTCACGTCGGCCGAGTTGGGTTCCGCCCCCTTGACCGACATGTTGAAGCGTCCTACCTCCATCTTGAGGTAGAGCGCCTGGAGGTCGGCGTCGGGAACGGAACTCTTGATGTCGCCCGTGAGCATGAGCACCTTTTCGGTGAGCACGCTGTACTTGTCCCAGTTCGCCTCTTCGTCCTGTGCCAGGACGGGTGCCGACACCCAGACCACGAACACTGCCGCCAGGAATCCTGTCATCCCGATTTTGAACTGCATGGCTTCCTCCCGTGATGAACCGTTACCCCAAACCCTCGATCGCCCCTTGTCGGGGCGTCAACCCGCTACGAAATCCCTATCCTGTCTCAGAAATAGACTTCCATGACGTGGAGGCTGGGCTTTTCCACGATCTTGCTGACCCCGAAGCCCTCGCCCTTGAGCAGGCGGCGAAGTTTCTTGCCGATCTTCTTGCGGGCCTTGGCCGGTGAGATGTAGTTGCCCATGATGGTCCCCTTGGTGCTCAGCTTGGGGTCCCACTCGCACAGGTCCTTGCACCTGCGGCCGATCTCGTCGGCCAGGGCCTCGTCGATGAACTCGTCGATGTCGTCGGACACGTCGCTGTTGGTGAAGTCGCCCCGGATGACGATCTTGGTCTTCAGGCCTTCCCGTGCCATGTCCGACCAGTAACCGGTGATCTGGTCCAGGATCTTGCCCATGGCCCGGCCCACGGCCTTTTCCACGGCGTTCATCTTGTCCGGACTGGCCAGCACGTTGGACTTGCCCACCTTGGAGGCC